>JACRCH010000137.1 GCA_016219115.1 Deltaproteobacteria bacterium | reverse complement strand
GGACCGAAATAAGCCACATCGCCTATGCCCGTGGACTTGAGGTACGCCTCGGCCTTCTGGGCGATGTTCCTGGGGTCCCTGGAGTAGGCCTCCCTGGTTATCGGGTCGACGATGTTGCAGATAAGGCTCATCGTCGGGGTCTCTGAAAACGGGTCCATGACGGCTGTGGTCGGGTCCGGTATCACGAGCATGTCGCTTGCGTGTATCGGCTGCCAGCCCCTGATGCTTGAGCCGTCGAAACCGAGTCCCTCCTCGAAGAGGTCCTCGCTCAGTTCCGAAACGGGAACAGAAAAGTGCTGCCATATGCCGACGAAATCAAGGAACTTGAAATCGACCATCCTGGCGTTCTTCTCTTTGACTAACTTCAATACGTCCTTCGGGCTCATCTTACACTCTCCTCCTTTTTTCTCTTCTGACAGAGAACTTGTTCTAATTTAAAATATGATATCCTATTATATGGCCTCTTCGCCTTTCTCGCCGGTCCTTATCCTCACCACCTCGTCCACGCTCATGACGAAGACCTTCCCGTCGCCGATACGGCCGGTCCTGGCGGCGTTCACTATCGTCTCGACGACCTTGGCCACCATATCCCCCTTCACGACTATCTCCATCTTTATCTTGGGGAGGAAGTCGACCACGTACTCGGTGCCCCTGTACAGCTCCGTGTGCCCCTTCTGCCTTCCGAAGCCTTTCACCTCGGAGACGGTTATGCCCTTGATGCCGATCTCGTTCAAGGCTTCCTTGACCTCATCGAGCTTGAAGGGCTTTATTATCGCCTCAATCTTTTTCATCTTTTACCTCCGGTTCCTGAGTCCTCAAAAAACTAACACATGGGGAGTGACTTTGTAAAGCTGTTTTAGCTCTATTTCCGTCAAACCCTCTTATCCTTATGCCGGTTATTATATAGCAATATCCATGCCGCACCCAAGGGTGCGTAATCACGGGATTTTCCATCTGTTTTTACTGCCGGGAGCTTAAATTTTATGCACCCCGGCCCGGGCCTGCCCATAAATTGTTCATTACCGGAAAAGAAGAGGCTGTAATCAGCCTCTAAACCGCGTACCTGCTGGAAGCCTCCCATGAAACGGCCTTCAAAAAATATGCTGGACGGTATAAAATAAAGTGGCGGACAGAGAGGCGCGGAAAAAATGTCTTTAAGGCTTGCCATAGACGGTTATAACCTTATCGGGGTCTCCACGGACTTCCACGATATCGAGGCGTTAAGGGAGGCCCTCATAGAAAGCCTCGCCGTCTATAGAAAACTCAGAAGAGTAAAGGTCACCGTCGTCTTCGACGCCACCTTTACCTCCAGGCTTACCGGGTCAAGGGAAGTACGCTCCGGCATAGAGGTCGTCTTCACCAGAGGCGGCGAGCGGGCGGACTCTATCATCAAGGAGTACGCACGGGTTAAGGGAGCGGGTCTGACGATAGTGACCTCTGACAGGGAGGTCGCCACGTACGCCGCCGACAGAGGCTCGGTGGTCATCGGCTCAGGCGAGTTCCGCGGACTTCTGGAGAGCGCCCTTTACGAAGACTTGAAGGGCGCGGCCCTTGACGATGAGGACGACGCAGGCGGGCGCGGCAAGAAGGGGCCCTCCAAAAAACCCACAAAGGCCGAGCGGAAGAAGATAAACAGGCTCAAAAAACTCTAAACGCGCCCTCAACGATTTAAAAAAACTAGGAATGAACCACCCCGGAGCAAGCTGCGGGGTATCTCCTTAAGCATCCCCTCCCTTGATGGGAGGGTGAAAACATTTTTTCACCCCCACCCTACCCTCCCCCATCGAGGGGGAGGGTTTTATAAGGAAACCATGTAGCAAGCTACATGGAATTTTATGATTCACAGTGAGATGAAACCTCCCAGCGGCTTTTCCGCCGGGAATTCTACCCGAAGGAAATATTAAAAGAGTAAATCGAGCCGATGGATTTGAGGCCATGAAAAAAACCCATCACGACAACAACGGGAGGTTCTTTAACCCGTGGACGCAGAAGAGAAGGCACCCATACCTGAAACTCATCAAGTGGCTCGTCTTCTCAAGGAACAGGTTCAGGGCTGAAAAGAAGGAGCCGGTAAGTTTCAAAGTCTTAAGGCCGGATTTCAATACCCCCAACAGCTCCGGCGGCGACTGCATAACATGGCTCGGACACTCCACCGTCCTCATGCGGCTTGCCGGGAAGGTGCTCATAACCGACCCGGTCTTCTGGGACGTAAACCTCCTGGTACGCCGGAAGACCCCTGCCCCGGTAGACCCGAGGGAACTGCCGCCGATAGACTATGTACTCATATCCCACAGCCACTACGACCACCTCAACACAAAGAGCGTAAAGTTCCTTAAAAAGGCATTCGACCCGGTATTCATAACCGGGCCCGGCTACGAAGGCTACTTCAAATCGATCGGGGTGTCAAAACACCTTGTCCTCGACTGGAAGGAGGAGTTTCGCGCCGGAAATATCAGGATAGTCTCTTTACCCGTCCAGCACTGGTCCAAAAGGACCCTCTTTGACACCGACAAGATGCTCTGGTGCAGTTATCTTATCGAACGGGGCGAAACGAAGTACTACTGGATAGGCGACACCGGTTACTACGAAGGCTATAAGGAGATAGGAGAGCGGTGGGGCCCGATAGACGTCTTGATGGTCCCGGTCGGCGCTTACGAGCCGCGCTGGTTCATGAAGAACCACCATGTAAACCCGGAAGAGGCCTTAATGATAGCAAGCGATGTGAGGGCCCGGCTCATGATACCGATACACTGGGGGACTTTTGACCTGACGGACGAGCCTTTGAGTCTGCCGATAAAGCACCTGCGGGAGATCCATGACGGTGGAAAAGACCCGGCCCTGGTGATACTCGATCACGGCGGGACCTTCGACTGCTCTTACCTTAAGGGCTTGTAGAGGGCTACTTCTTCCCGCCTATTTTGTTCTCTCTCCCCTCCGCAAGTCTCTTGATGTTCTCTTTGTGTTTTATGATTATCAGAATGGCGATGATAACGCCCATCGGCATGTAGGGCTTGGACCTCGGAAAAAACGAGAGGAAGACCGGCAGCATCGCCGCGGAGACGATCGAACCGAGCGAGACATACCTTTTAAGGAGCACTGCCGCGATAAATACTATCGCACAGAGGAGTGTGGGTACCGGCGCCGTGACAATCATCACGCCAAGGGCTGTAGCCACCCCCTTGCCTCCGCTGAAACCGAGGAAGACGGGCCAGAGGTGGCCAACGAAGGCCGCCAACCCCACCGCCGCCACAAACGGGGGCTCAGGGTATAAATGCAGCGCCGTGAAGACCGGGACCGCCCCTTTCAACATGTCCCCGGCGAGCGTGAGGACCCCGGGGAGTCTCCCGGACGTGCGCCCGACGTTAGTGGCGCCGATGTTTTTGGAGCCGGCGGTCCTCGGGTCCACCCCGCCCAACGCCTTCACCACAAGGATGCCCATCGGTACGGAGCCTAAGAGATAAGCCAGGGGTACAAGTATCCAGAAGTATGTGTTCATAAAACGGTTGCGGCTTCCTTCATTTCACCTTATCGGATATCGGACGATACTACTGGGCGGTGTAGCCGCCGTCTATCACCAGGTCGCTCCCGGTCACGAACTTCGACTCATCGGAGACGAGGTAGAGTATGCCGTATGCCGCATCCTCGGCCTCTCCGATGTGTCCGAGAGGATGGAGGCTTGCCAGCGCCTTTCTTCCGGCCTCCACGTCGCCCTTTGCTTTCAAGGCGCCCTCTATAAGCGGGGTCCAGACATAGCCGGGGCAGACCGCGTTTACCCTTATTTTATCCTTCGCGTAGATAAGCGCGTCGGTCCTGCTCATGAGCCTCACGGCGGCCTTCGAAGCGACATACGGCGGGGCGCCGGGGGAGCCGACCATCCCTATGACGGAGGCGACATTCACAATGCTGCCCCCGCCGGAGTTCCTCATGTACGGGACCGCGTGCTTGGTGCAGAAGAATACGCTCTTCGTGTTTATGTCCATCACCCGGTCCCACTCCTCTTCCGTGATCTCGTGGGTGGGTTTTCTCACTCCGGTGATGCCTGCGTTATTGACAAGAATGTCGATCCGGCCGAAGGCCTTGTGCACCTCGGCAAAGACCTTTTCGATCTCCTGCTCTTTTGATACATCCATCTGCCAGAACCAGGCTTTGCCGCCGGATACCTTTATCTTGTCGGCTGCCTCTTTGCCCTCTTTTTCAAGTATGTCCACTACGGCGACCTTCGCTCCCTCGGCCGCGAGCAAGAGGCTGGTCGCCCTTCCAATACCCTGAGCGCCCCCGGTGACAATAGCGACTTTGTTGGCTACCCTGCCCATAGTAACGACCTCCGTTTTTTCGGACATGTCCTGTCAAGGGTGCGCGACTTGAGCCTTTCAGTCCGCCCAAGCTTACCATAAAAGACGGGGAAAATTAAAATATTAAAACGGTTTGAACATCATGCCTGCAAACAGCCCCCATGTGGCTCGACACTGCGGGGACATGCGCTTTTTTAAGATTCGCGGCTGGCAAAAGTGGCGGGGGTCAAAAAAATATCACGGGAGGGCCCTCAAAACCGTCCGCAGCCATCTGTTTACGCGCTGACGTCATTACTCCACCGTCACGCTCTTGGCTAGGTTTCTAGGCTGGTCTACGTCGGTCCCCTTGAGTACCGCCACATGATACGCCAGGAGCTGAAGCGGCACCGACATGAGTATCGGCGTTAAATGGACGGAGGCCTCGGGTACCGTTATGATATCGTCGGCGTTCTGCGAGGCTTCCACGTCCCCTTCGTTCACGAGCGCTATGATGCGCCCGCCCCTGGCCTTGACCTCTTCGATATTCCCCAACATCTTCGGGTAGCTTAAATCCCTGGGGGCGATAGTCACCACTGGCATGTTCTCATCGATCAGGGCTATCGGGCCGTGCTTCATCTCTCCGGCGGCGTAGCCCTCGGCGTGTATGTAGGATATCTCCTTGAGCTTCAAGGCGCCCTCCAAAGCGATCGGGAAGTTAAGCCCCCTTCCGAGGTAGATAAAGTCCCTCAGGTGGAAGTACTTCCTGGCGATGTTCTCGATGTGAGCGGCCTGGTCCAGCAGATGTTCGATCTTTTTGGGAAGCCTCACAAGCTCCTGGATCAGGGACAATCCGGTTTCCGGGTCGAGCCTTCCGGATACCCTTCCGAAGTAAATCGCGATGAGATACAGGGCCGTCAGCTGAGTGGTAAACGCCTTGGTCGAGGCTACCCCTATCTCAGGCCCCGCGTGCGTCATGAAAGACCAGTGTGCTTCCCTGGTGAGGCTGCTCTCCATGACGTTACAGACCGACAGTGTCCACGCGCCTCTCCTTTTGACCTCCTTGACGGCGGCAAGCGTGTCGGCCGTCTCTCCCGACTGGGAGATGGAGAGGACAAGGGTGTTTTTGTCAACAAGCGGGTTCCTGTAGCGGAACTCCGAGGCGAGGTCGACCTCCGTGGGAACCCCGAAGAACTCTTCAAAGAGGAATTTGCCGACGAGGCCCGCGTGCCATGATGTCCCGCAGCCGGTTATGTATATCCTCTTGATGTCCTTCAGGGGGATGTTGAACTTGTTTAAGAATATATCCCCGCTCTCCTCGATCACGATGCCCCTGAAGGTATCGGTGATGGCCCTGGGCTGCTCAAAGATCTCCTTGAGCATGAAGTGGCGGTAGCCGCCTTTCTCCGCCATTATCGGAGACCAGTTTACGGTCGTGGGCTCGCGCCCGGAGGCCTTGCCGTCGAAGGTGGTGACCTCGGCGTCGTCTTTTGTTATGACGACCATCTCCCCGTCGTTAAGAAAGACCGCCTGCCTGGTGATGTTCAGTATGGCCGGTATGTCGGAAGAGAGGATGAACTCGTGCTTTCCTATTCCGAGTATCATGGGGCACTCCATCCGCGCCCCTACGATCTTATCGGGCTCGTGTTCGCTTACGACGGCAAGGGCGTAAGTCCCCTTGACGTACTTGACCGCCTCTCTGACGGCCTCCACGAGGGTCCTGCCCCTTTTTATCTCACGGCAGATGAGGTGGCTTAATATCTCGGTGTCGGTCTCGGATTTGAACTTCGAGCCTTCCTTCTGGAGTTCTTCCCTTAAAGAGAGATAGTTCTCTATTATGCCGTTATGCACCACGGCCACTCCGCCCTCGATGTGCGGGTGAGCGTTCTGCTCCGAGGGCCTTCCGTGCGTGGCCCAGCGGGTATGTCCTATCCCTATGTGGCCGTCAAGCGGCTTTTTCTCCACCTCGGCGGTGAGCTTATGAAGCTTTCCAACGCTCCTCCTGAGCTCGATCTTGCCGTCCTTGACTATGGCGATACCTGATGAGTCGTAGCCGCGGTACTCGAGTTTCTTAAGCCCGTCGAGCAGCACCTCTACCGCGTCTTTTTGCCCCATGTAAGCGACGATACCGCACATTAGGTTATTTCTCCTTTAAGAGGCTTGTTTTTCCGAATAAAGCCTGACGATGACTTCCATATCCAAAATCACTTCTTCTTCCTCTTCCTGACGGCCCATCCTTCGATGACCTTCTCCCCGGCCCTCGTTATGATAAGGGAGCCGGCAGGCACATCCCTGGTGACCGTGGTGCCCGAGCCTACATAAGCCCCTTTGCCAATCGTGACCGGAGCGACGAGCTGGGTGTCGCTTCCGATGAAGGCGCCGTCCTCTATCACCGTACTGTGCTTCGTGAACCCGTCGTAGTTGCAGGTTATGGTGCCGGCACCTATGTTCACCCGGGCCCCTATGACGGAGTCCCCGATGTAGCTTAAGTGATTGGCCTTCGACCCTTTTCCGATGGAGGTCTTTTTGACCTCTACGAAGTTCCCGATGCGGACATTGTCGCTTATGGAGTTTCCGGGGCGAAGCCTCGCGAAAGGCCCGACCACGACCTCTTTGCCGATACTCGAATCCTCAACTATGGTGTGGCTCTTTATCGTGGTATTGTCCCCGATGACCGAGCCTGAAACCCTTGAGTTCTCCTCTATAACGCAGTTCTCGCCTATCACGGTCTCCCCGGTCATATGCACTCCCGGATATATCGTCGTATCCATCCCGACCTTTACGGTTGAATCGATGTAGGCGGTCTCCGGGTCAAGGACCGTGACCCCGGAGAGCATAAGCTCTTCGGCCTTCCTGAGGCGCATCAGCCGGTTCGCTCTTGCCAGCTCGACCCTGTTGTTGATGCCCATGACCTCGTTGGGGTGCATGTGCGTAAGGGCCTTTACCTTTTGGCCGGATTGCACCGCGAGCTCTATCAGGTCCGGCAGGTAGTACTCGCCCTGGGCGTTTCCGTTGCCGAGCTTTTTTATGTTCTCCCGCAAAAACCAGGCCTCTACGAGATAAAGCCCCGAGTTGACCTCGTTTATGCCCTTCTGAGGGACGCTGCAGTCCTTTTCCTCGACTACCCTGACAACCGAGCCGTGCTCGTCCCTCACGACCCTGCCGTACCCTTTCGGGTCATCGAGCAGCATCGTTATCAGCGAGAGTACCGGCTTTTTACCCCCCCTGCCCTTATGGATGGTCAAAAGCCCCTTTACGGTCTCGGTGGTTATGAGCGGGACGTCGCCTGAGAGTATGAGTACCTCACCCTTGAAGCCTTTAAGCCCCTTGAGGGCGCACATAACGGCGTGCCCGGTGCCGAGCTGCTCCTCCTGAAGGACGAAACCCACCCCGGCGCCGTCGAAGGCGGAGCGGACCGCTTCGGCGCCGTGGCCTATGACCACGACCACCTTTTGGGCTTTGAGATCTTTCAGTATCCTTACCGGATAGGCCAGCATTGGAAGGCCCGATACGGGATGCAGCACCTTGGGTGTTCTGGATTTCATCCTGGTACCCTTGCCGGCGGCAAGGATTATGGCGGCAAGATTCTTCATATCGTCCCTGTAAAGATATATTAACAACGATTTTTCGTCAAGTCTTTTGGACACCGCCGTAGCCCTGGGCCGGGGGAACTCAGCCGATGGAGCTACGCCCGCTGGAGAGCGGTTTTCTTAAGATCATTTTTATTTGCCAGCCTTGACCCGCCGCTAAAGCGACTGGATTGCGGAGTGGCACACCCATTCAAGCTACGCTTGAGCCATTCGGGCTGCCTATCCATCACCGGACAGGAGTCCGGTGTTTTATCGTCTCAATAAAAAAGCCCCCTTTAAAAAGGGGGCGCAAGGTCTTATCGGATTTTCATCCTTTTAAAGCTTTATCTTCCGTTTTACTATATTGCCGCTGACCGACACCTCGAAGACATCGAAACCGCTCTCTTTTTCGACCAGTGTCTGCTCCCTGAGTTCAAGGGCGGACGAATGGCAGAAGGGGCACCTCAAAGCCTTGCCGTGGGGCATCTCCCTGAAGTTCTGCTTGAAAAACAGCCCGCACTCGCGGCATTCGATGTCTATTTCCAGGTCCATGGTCGCCTTTGCTTGAA
The DNA here is from genome assembly GCA_016219115.1 of Deltaproteobacteria bacterium. GTDB lineage: Bacteria > Desulfobacterota > GWC2-55-46 > GWC2-55-46 > GWC2-55-46 > JACRCH01. The sequence goes on along the minus strand of JACRCH010000137.1, from coordinate 4,602 downwards.
GCACCGGTTAATCTACATATATAGTGCCACATCCGGGCCGTTTTTACCAGACCTTTGTGCTTTGCCGCTCAACAGAGCCCCCTGGACCTGACGCCGGCCTTTTTCAGCCGCACTCGCTGTAGCCGCAGCCCCTGCACACCAGGCAGCCGTCGGAATGCTCGACCGACCCGCCGCAGTCTGGACAGGCCCCTCTTTTGAGTATCTCGGGGGCGAGCGTGAAGTCCAGCTTGGAGTTCTCGAAGTTCAGGTTGTTAGCGCCGGCAAGAGACAAAGGAGCGCCGGTATTCCTCTTAAGCCCCAAATACCAGTCCATGGCCTGGGCCATCGCGTCCGAACATGACATTACCTTGCCCCCGCCGTATCCCACCGGCAGGTGACAGCTTATGCCCCTCATCTGTTTTACTATCTCTTCAGCCTGTATGCCGCTTCTTAACGCGAGAGAGGTCATCCTGCCCATCGCCTCGCACTGTGAGGCCACGCACCCGCCCGCCTTGCCTATCTGGGTGAATATCTCCAGGGGCCGGCCTTCCTCGTCCTCGTTTATGGTGACATACAGGTTGCCGCACCCTGTCTTTATCTTCTTGGTCACGCCGAAGGCGATCTCTCCCCTGGCCTTGGGCTTTGCCGGGGTGGCGGCCTGAGCGGGCTCCCTTTCGGCCAGCACCTCGACCTTGGGCGCGGGCTTCTCGCTCCCCTTGGTCAGCACCTGGACATCCCTGGAGCCGTCCCTGTAGACGGTCACGCCCTTGCAGCCGAGCTTGTAGGCCGAGATATAGACCTCCGCGACATCCTCGATGGTGGCCGAATTCGGGAAGTTGACCGTTTTACTAACGGCGTTGTCGGTATACTTCTGGAATGCGGCCTGCATCTTTATGTGCCACTCGGGGCTGATGTCGTGCGAGGTCACGAAGATATCCATTATCTCCTCGGGGACGTTCTTGACCCCGTGGAGGGTTCCCCTGGCGGCGACCTCCTTCATTATCTCGGGGCTGTCAAAGCCCCTCTCCCTGGATATCTCCTCCAGGAGCGGGTTAACCTCAAGAAGCTCGGTGCCCTCCATGACGTTTCTTGTGAACGCGAGGGCGAAAAGGGGCTCTATGCCCGAGGAGCACCCGGAGATGATGGAGATGGTCCCGGTGGGGGCTATCGTTGTGACGGTGGCGTTTCTCATCGCCCCTACCTTGCCGTCGTAGACCGAGCCTTTGAAGTTGGGGAAAGAACCCCTTTTAAGGGCCAGCTCTTCGGAGGCCTTCTTGCCCTTCTCGTGGATAAAGGACATGACCTTCTCGGCCGTCTTTATCGCGGTCTCCGAGTCATAGGGGACGGCGAGCCTGATGAGCATGTCCGCGAAACCCATCACGCCGAGCCCGATCTTGCGGTTGGACTTGGTGACGCGGCTTATCTGCTCGATGGGGTACTTGTTCATGTCTATGACATTGTCGAGGAAATGAACGGATTTCTCTACCGTATCCCCGAGCCGCGCCCAGTCGATCTCGTAGCCGTCGCCATCCTCCATGAGCATCCTGCTTAAGTTGATCGAACCCAGGTTGCAGGACTCGTAAGGAAGGAGCGGCTGCTCTCCGCACGGGTTCGTGGACTCTATCTCGCCGACGTGCGGGGTCGGGTTGTCGGCGTTCATCCTGTCTATGTAGATGATCCCGGGGTCCCCGTTCCTCCACGCCATCTTCACTATCTTGTCGAAGACTTCACGGGCCTTCAATCTGCTCATCGGTCCTTTGGTGCGCGGGTTTATGATGTCATAGTCGCCGTCGACCTCAAGGGCCTCCATGAAGTCCTCGGTCAAGCTTACGGAGATATTGAAGTTATTGAGCCTGGCGTTGTCTTCCTTGCAGGTTATGAAGTTCATGATATCCGGGTGGTCTACCCTAAGGATACCCATGTTGGCGCCTCTCCTGGTGCCGCCCTGCTTTATCGCCTCGGTGGCGCTGTCGAATACGGTCATGAAGGAGATGGGGCCCGATGAGATCCCGGAGGTCGAACCCACGGTGTCTCCGGAAGGCCTGAGCCTCGAGAACGAAAACCCGGTCCCGCCGCCCGATTTGTGTATGAGGGCGGTATGCTTGACGGCCTCGAAGATCGACTCCATCGAGTCCTCCACGGGCAGAACGAAACAGGCCGAGAGCTGCTGCAGCTCCCTTCCGGCGTTCATGAGCGTCGGGGAGTTGGGCATGAACTCAAGGGTGGTCATCATCCCGTAGAACGCTTCGGCGAGAGCCTCTGTGTCGGAGGCTGGGTCGTAGAACCTGTCGGCCTCGGCGATGTTGGAGGCCACCCTCCAGAACATCTCCTCGACGGTCTCTACGGGCTTGCCGTCGGCATCCTTTCTCAGATAGCGCTTCTCAAGCACCCTCAACGCGTTTTCGTTTATATTGATACGGGGCCTTGACTCGTGCCCCGATTTCTTCGCGGTCCTGGCGGCCTTAGCAGGCGACTTGCTCAACAAACGGCTGTAAACGTCCTGTTCCATTCTCTCCCCCCTTTTTAGCAATTTTGATAAATTTTTCTGAAATATTTAAGGTCTTAGAATTACCGATTGATTTTAATACGGTCTAATATATGACCTGACATGGCCCAATATGGCTTGTTCTTAAATAAGGTTTAAAGAGATTCGGTGACTGAGAAAAGGCGAACCAAATCAAAGTAGCTGATTTATATAAGAAATAGGCTATATTGTAGAATGTCCCATAGTAAACCACAACATATTGTGCCTGTCAAGCAAAAAACTGCGGTTATTTAGAACGAAAAAAGACTCAAAGTGAAAGGGCTTAAAATTGAAGAAGAAATAGGGGCGGATGAAAAAAGAAAAATCAAATGAGATCTTTTTTTATTATCTGGCCAGAAAACCCTGGCCTTTTAAGGCCAGGGATGAATGGCCGCCTGTAGCGAAGCGGAAGGAAATTCGCTTCAAGGTATTTCAGAAACCGCGGGCTTCAGCCCGCGGTAGTTCACTTTTGTCTTTAACACAAACACCGGTGGTAAGGCGAGTTGGGCTGAGGAAAAGCTTTTATGATTATCCTTGTTAAGACCTCTGCACTTAAAAAAACTTTTCCGCACTGCCGTGCGGTTTTTGGGGGTAGGGTTCTGGCCGCTTCCGCCCCGGCCCCGTGAACTTCGCTCCTTAGGTCACTTACTCCTTACCTCCCCGGCTTCGCTCCACCGTGCGGTGGGCAGTTTAAAAACCTCATTTGGCTTATATATAGTTCAGTATAGAGTCCGCTCTTAATCCGCCGTGCGCCAGCATCCTCCCTTATGCGGCCTCACCCTGCGCCCCTTTTGTGTTATTTTCAAGACAAACAAAAGAGGCGGGGTTTCACCCGCCTCTCCATTCATTATAACATCCCCCGCCCCTTACCCCTTCCCGTTGTGCCTGTAGGCCACTACCCTTACTTTTTCTACCGTTATAAGCCCCTCGCCGACCATCCTGTCAAGGTCCGGCAGGAACGCCTCGATCCTTTCCGGCTTATCCACTATCTCGACTATCAACGGGAGGTCTTCGGAGAGCCTTAATATCTTGGCCGTGTGGATACGGCTGTGCGCGCCGAACCCGAGCACTCCCCTTACGACGGTTGCCCCGGCCATCCCCCTCCTTCGCGCCTCCTCGACTATCACCTCGTAGAGGGGTCTCCCTTCATACTTGTCCGACTCCCCTATAAAGACCCGCAACAGCTCTGCCTCCGACGGAAGCTTCATAAAGACCTCCACTTGTTTTTAACGGTCTTACAACCGCGGGGTTTTAATATTTCCTTCGGGTTGAATTAAGCGCGGCTTGCAGCGTATATAAAAACAGAGCTTCCTTTGGATGCCCCGGGGCAAGGCTAGCGGGGCGGTTCATGCGCGAAGAAGTTTACAGCATCCGCCCGGCGGCAAACCCAAGGAACAATAAGACCAGCCCAGTAATGTTCTCAAGGGCGATATTGCCGAAGGCGAGCGCCCACTGGGAATCCCGCATGAGGGCGCCCGTCTCAAAGACAAACGAGGAAAAAGTCGTCAGGCCGCCCATGAAGCCGACAAGGATTATGATGCGCACTTCCGCGCTTATCGCCATCCGCTCTTCCGCCAGAGACCAGATAAGGCCGAAGAGGAAACACCCGAGCATGTTCACCGCGAAGGTGCCCCACGGGAAACTCACCCCGGCAGACCTCTGCACGACCCCCCCGAGCCAGTACCTCAAAAGCGTGCCGGCGGCCCCGGCCAGGGCTATCAACAGTATTTTCATCCGCCTTGAAAGTCCTTTCAGGAGTTTAAACAAGCGTGACTATTCTATGCGAACTTCACATTTAAAGCAATTTTTTTCTCGAGGTAAGTAGTTGACTATCAAAGACAATGATGTTAACTTGAATCTCATGCCGATATCCGGAGAAAAGTCACATAATTGCCCGCCTCCGGCGGTTATAATGTCATCCGGCGTCAGAAAATCCGCAAAAAACACTGATGAGGTGCGCTATTGAACGCTGCAGCCTTTAACAACCAGGCAGGGCTATGGGAGATGATTTGGGGAGCCGGCCCGATGGTCAAATTCGTCCTTTTGATACTCCTGGCCTTCTCGGTAGTATCCTGGGCCATCATCGCCTACAAGATGAT
>JACRCH010000021.1 GCA_016219115.1 Deltaproteobacteria bacterium | reverse complement strand
GTATACGCGGCAAACAGCGCTTAATTAAAATTCTCCGCCATGAATGACGGAGAATTTTGATGGTATGGAAGGTCATTTTTATTTGCCAGCCTTGACCCGCCGCTAAAGCGACGGGATTGCGGAGTGGCACACCCATTCAACCCGAAGGAAATATTAAAACCCTGATAATAAAGACTTTTCAGGCCCCGCCGGGCTTCCCTTGGGCGGGGCCTTTCATTTTCAGAGTCCTGAAGACCGCGGTTTTAGCCCCAGTTTTTAACTTCGCGGAAGTCTTAAATATCGTCCCCTACTACGGCTATCGCGTCTATCTCCACAGCCGCCCCTTTAGGAAGGCCGGCGACCCCGACGGTAGCCCTGGCAGGGTATGGCTTGGTAAAAAACTCGCCGTATACCGCGTTCATCTCTGAAAACGCGGCGAGGTCCTTAAGAAAGACGGTAGTCTTGACGACATCCCTGAGGCTTGCCCCGGACCCCTCCAGGACCGACTGAAGGTTCTTCAAGACCTGCCTCGTCTGCACGCCCACGTCGCCTTCCACAAGCTCGCCCGAAAGGGGTTCTACGGGGATCTGGCCGGAGAGGAAAAGAAACCTGCCGATCCTTACGCCCTGCGAGTACGGCCCGATGGCTTTGGGGGCCTTTTCGGTCCTGATCTCTTCTTTGACCATCACAGCTCCTTTAGCGGGTTTTATGACCTGCCGTCAGACCGTCGGTTCCTGCTCGGCGTCCCTTACCGTGTTTCTGACCCTCTCAACGCTTATCACTTTCTTTACTTTTTGCAGGAGTTTCATGACGTTTTTCAGGTGCTCCAGGTCGTTGACCTCGACCTCGAAGGTGCACACAGCCCTGTTCTCCTGATGGTTTGTCTTTATATCCGCGCTCGTGATATTCACGTCGGCCGATTTCATGGCGTTGGTCATCTCGGCGAGCAATCCCTTTTCGTTCTTGCAGATGACGGCTATCTTTACCGGGCGGGTCGATTTGGCCTTCCTGTCCCACGCCACCTCGATCTTTCTCTCCTTGTCTATGTGCATGAGGTTGACGCACCCGGCCGAGTGCACGGCCACGCCCTGTCCGTGAGTTATGAAACCCTCTATCTCGTCGCCGGGCAAGGGGTTGCAGCACCTGGCGAACCTGACCATCACATCGTCTTCTCCCCTGACCATTACGGCGCTCCTTTTGCCCTTAGGGCCGGTCTTGAACTTGTCAAAGACCTTCATGAAGGAGAACTTGTCCTTCTTCTCAAGCTTCTCGGGCGGGAGTATCCTTCCCAGGAGCTGCGCAACCGAGATCTTGCCGTAGCCTATCGAGGCCAGGAGGCTGTCTCTGTCCTGCACTCCGAAGGCGTCTTTGGCGATCTTTTCAAGGTCGCCGGACTTCAAGAGCTTCGAGTAATCGAGGCCGTGCCTCGTGAACTCCTTCTCGCAGATCTCTTTGCCGAGGTCGATGGATTTCTCCCGCTCCTCGGTCTTTATCCACGACCTGATACGGGTCTTGGCCCTGGAGCTTACGACGAACTTGAGCCAGTCCTTACTCGGGTGGTGGGTCTGCGAGGTCGTAATCTCCACGACATCGCCGTTTTTAAGCCTGTATTTGAGCGCCACCATCCTGCCGTTGACCTTGGCGCCGGCGCACCTGTTGCCAACACCGGTATGGATCGCGTAGGCGAAGTCCACCGGGGTGGCCCCCACCGGGAACTCCTTCACATCCCCCTTGGGCGTGAAGACGAAGACCTCCTCCGGGAAGAGATCGACCTTCAGGGACTCCATGAACTCGTCCGAGTCCTTCAAATCCCTCTGCCACTCAAGGAGTTGCCTGAGCCACGCGAAGTTCTTGTCGTCCTTGCTGTCTACTACCCTGCCTTCCTTGTACTTCCAGTGCGCCGCGATCCCGCACTCGGCGATCCTGTGCATCTCTTCAGTCCTTATCTGTATCTCCATCCTGACGCCGAACGGGCCCACGACCGTCGTATGGAGCGACTGGTAGAGGTTGGGCTTCGGTATAGCTATGTAGTCCTTGAACCTTCCGGGCACCGGCTTCCAGAGCGAATGTATGATGCCGAGGACCTCGTAGCAGTCCCTGATGTCCTTGACGACGACCCTCAGGGCTATGATGTCGTGGATGTTCTCGAACTCCACGTCCTGGTCGACCATCTTCTTGTGGATGCTGTAGAGCTGCTTGGGCCTTCCCGTCACCTCGTACTTGAGGTCGTGCCTGCCAAGCTCGTCCTCTATGATCTTTTTGACCTTCTCTACGTAGGTATGCCTTTCGTCTTCACCCTTGGCGACCCTCTCCTTGAGCCAGGCGTACTTTTCGGGTTCGAGATACGTGAAGGCCAGTTCCTCAAGCTCGGCCTTCATCCAGCCTATGCCGAGCCTGTTGGCCAGGGGGGCGTAGATGTCGAGGGTCTCCTTGGCTATCTTTTTCTGCTTTTTCGGGTCAAGGGATGCGAGCGTTCTCATGTTGTGGAGCCTGTCGGCGAGCTTTATGACGATGACCCTGATGTCTTTGCCCATGGCAAGGATCATCTTCCTGAAATTTTCGGCCTCGTGGTCCTCTTTTTTGTCAAAGGTTATGCGGCTTAACTTGGTGAGACCGTCGACAAGGCCGGCTATCTCGGGGCCGAAAAGCTCCTCGATCTTCTCGATGGTGGTGTGCGTGTCCTCGACGGTATCATGCAAGAGGCCCGTGGCCACGCTCTGGGCGTCGAGCTTGAGATTTGTAAGGATATTGGCTACTTCTATGGGATGGGTGAGGTACGGCTCGCCAGACTGGCGGACCTGCCCCTGGTGGACTACCCCGGAAAAGACATACGCCTTTCTTATAACCTCGGTATCGGCAGCGGGGTTATAGGCGGCCACTTTTTCTATTATATCCTCAAATCGAACCATATCTTTCAATTTAACGCAAATATCTTTTTTTTTCAATAGAGTTCCGGGCGACCCCGCGCGCCGGGCATACCCCTGCGGCAAGCCGGTTGGCGGCTTCAATGAACCCTCCCCGGGCTTAAAACCCCGAGGTTTCAGAAAGTTAAGAATAAAAAACGGTGAAATGCAAGTCTTTTTTCCCGGCGACGGACCTGAGGGAGGTGTTTACCTTGCTTTAGCGCCCTGTTTTTGTTATATTTTTATCTATATGCGTCCCTTGAAGATACTCTTGGTGTTACTTGCAGCATGTCTGGTCTCCGGAACTGGCATGTACTACTATTTTACGCGCGGCCTGCCTCCCCTTGACAGCCTCCAGGACTACAACCCCAACCTTGTTACAAAGGTATACGCCCGTGACGGACAGCTCATAGGCGAGTTCTACATAGAACGCAGGGTAGTCGTGCCCATAGAGAAGATGCCCAAACACCTCATAAACGCGTTTCTGGCGGCCGAGGACTCCAAGTTCTTCGAGCACGAGGGTATAAGCTACTCAAGCATCTTCCGGGCCCTTTACAAGAACCTTTTGGCCGGAAAAGTCGTCCAGGGCGGCTCCACTATCACCCAGCAGGTCGCCAAAAGCTTCTTCCTGACCCCGGAGAGGAAGCTTTCGAGGAAGGTCAGAGAGGCCGTGATGGCCTACAGGATAGAGAAAAACCTCAACAAAGACGAGATATTAAACCTTTACCTCAACCAGATATACTTCGGCAACGGCAACTACGGGGTCCAGACCGCCTCTGAAGCGTACTTCGGAAAGGATGTCGATGAGCTCGACATCGCCGAATCAGCCCTTCTGGCGGGGCTCCCGAAGGCGCCGAGCAAGTACTCGCCTTTCGTCAACTTCGAGCTTTCAAAAAAGAGACAGGAGTTTATCGTAAGCAGGATGGTCGAGGAGAAGTTCATCACCCCGGAAGAGGCCATAAAGGCCGTAAACAAGAAGCTTAAGGTAAAGCCCAAGACCGTTGACAGCCTCTGGGTCGGCCCTTATTTTACCGAGCATGTGAGAAGGCACATCGAGGAGAAGTACGGCACGGATATCCTTTACAAGAGGGGCCTGCAGGTCCACACCACCCTCGATGTAACGATGCAGAGGGCCGCCAACGAGGCCGTAAGCGCGGGCCTCAGGGAGTATGACAAGAGAAGGGGCTACAGAGGGCCGGCCTCTGTCCTTAAAACCGGTGAAGAGACGGACGCTTTCAGGGCCGAGACCGACAAAAAACTCTCAAACCAGCCCCTGGCCGCCGGCGGTATATACCACGGCGTCATCACCGCCGTGAACGCTAAGAACAACTCCCTGAATGTAGATATCGGGAGCGTCCACGGCGTGATATCGTACCAGGACCTTGAATGGGCGCGTCTCTATAACCCGACTAAAAACCCCGACGGCGGGACAAGGCAAGAGGTAAAGAACATATTCCACGAGGGCGATGTCGTCGAGGTGGCGGTAAAGGCGCTTCCGGACAAAACCCCGGGCACGGCAGCCTTGAAGCTCGAGCAGGAACCGCTCGCGCAGGCGTCGCTGCTGGCGATGGAGCCTGAGACCGGCTACATCAGGGCGATGGTCGGCGGGGCCGACTACGGCAAATCCCAGTTCAACAGGAGCGTTCAGGCATTGAGGCAGCCGGGCTCGTCGTTCAAGCCCATCATCTACACGGCAGCGCTCGATCACGGCTACACCCCGGCCTCTATCGTCATAGACTCGCCGATAGTATTCGAGGAGGTCAAGGACGAGCAGAAAAAGGTCGTAGAGGCCAGGCCCGCCCCGGCCAACGGCGTTCAGGCCCCGGAAGAGGACCAGAAGTGGAGGCCGAGGAACTATGACGAACAGTTCAAAGGCCCCACGACCGTCAGGGAGGCCCTCGCCAAATCGAGAAACATCATCACCATCAAGATATTAAAAGACATAGGCGTTGACAACGCCATCAAATACGCCCGCTCGCTCGGTATCACCTCCCCTCTGGCCAGAGACCTGTCTTTAGCGCTCGGCTCTTCGGCGGTGACGCTTACGGAGATGACTACCGCGTTCGCCACCTTCGACAACATGGGGGTGAAACCCGAGCCGATGTACATAACGAAGATAGTCGACAGGGACGGCACCGTCCTTGAAGAGAATAAGCCCTTTGCGACGACCGTGCTGACCCCGCAGACGGCGTATATAATCACGAACCTCCTGCAGGGCGTGGTGGAACACGGGACCGGCATGAGGGCAAAGGCTTTGGGAAGGCCGGCCGCCGGCAAGACCGGGACCACCAACAACCTCAATGACGCGTGGTTTTTGGGTTATGTGCCGGGGCTGACGGCCGGGGCGTGGCTCGGCTACGACGACGAGAAGCCGCTCGGCCGCAAGGAAACCGGCGGAAGGACGGCGCTGCCGATTTGGCTCAAGTTCATGCAGAAGGCGCTTGTCGATACCCCCGTCAGAAGTTTTCCGATCCCCGACGGCCTTGAGTTCACCAAGATAGACCCGAAGAACGGGCTTATCGCGGGCCCGGCGACGGAGAACCCGGTATTCGAGGTCTTTAAAACTGGCACAGCCCCGAAAGAGGTCTCCGCCGGGCGCATCAAGAGGGCGACCGACTTCTTCATGATGGATTCGGACTCCGAACAGCCGGCTGAAAAAAAGCCGGACCCCTACAACGAGGACGAACCGGTAGACTGAGATATACGATATAATCGAGGTATATATGGACAGGCACGCCAGGCTTATAGACGCTTACGAGCGCAGGATCGATTACCTGAGGATATCGGTGACGGACAGGTGCAACCTGAGGTGCGTCTACTGCATGCCTCCCGAGGGGATCGACCTCATAGAGTCAGCCGACATCCTGAGATACGAGGAACTTTTAAGGATAGCCCGCATAGCCGTGGCCCACGGCGTGACCAAGATCAGGGTCACCGGCGGAGAGCCCCTCGTAAGAAAGGGCATAGTCGATTTTCTCAGGAGCCTCTCTCTGATAGACGGCCTCGACGACCTGAGCCTCACCACCAACGGAGTGCTCCTCAAGGACTACGCGCGGCGCCTTAAGGACGCGGGCCTCAAGAGGGTCAATGTAAGCCTCGACTCGCTCAAGCGCGACAGGTTTCAGAAGATGACCCGCGGGGATAACCTCCGGCAGGTACTTGACGGCCTTGAAGAGGCCGAGAAGGCCGGCCTCACACCCGTAAAGATAAACATGGTCGTCATAAAGGGCTTCAACGACGACGAGGTCATAGACTTCGCCATGATGTCCAGGACAAAGCCCTACCATGTCCGCTTCATAGAGTACATGCCGTTCAATACCCAGGAAGGCTGGCAGAGGGAGAAGTGCCTCACCGCCAGACAGCTCAAAGAGATGATCGACGCCGTCGAGCCGCTTATCCCCGTGGCCGATACCAAAGGCGCGGCAGGCCCGGCAAAACGCTTCAGGTTCAAGGACGCCCCCGGAGAGGTCGGCTTCATAAGCCCGGTATCGGAACACTTCTGCGGGTCGTGCAACCGACTGAGGCTCACCTCCGACGGGAAGCTACGCACTTGCCTCTTCTCCGACAAGGAGATCGACATCAGAAAGGCGCTCCGTGACGGCTCAGACGATTCGGCCATCGAGCACCTCTTATTCAGGGCCGTGGCCGAGAAACCCGAAGGCCACCAGATAAACGAGAATGTCTTCAAGAAGTGCTCGAGGACGATGAGTTTGATCGGGGGATAAGTTGTATTGTTGGAAAAAGTAAAAGGGCGGGTTCGGAAGAACGGTAATTGCGGGTTCAGGGTTGCACCCTGAACCTGCAATTTCATTAAAACGAAATTCGCTGCACTTGTGGTAAAGGCTTTTTACGCACTGCCGTGCGTTTCTTGTGGGTAGGGGTTCTGGTCGCGTTCCGCCTCCCCCGCCCGTCGCTCGCCCCTCAGGTCGCTGGCGCTCCCTGCTCCTCGGCTCGCTCCCACTTCCTCCCTTAGGCGACCTCACCCTACGCCCCGCTGGGTTTGGAAAGACAAAGCTCGAAAATCGAAAGGTGGGCGCAGCCCACCAGTACTCATTTGGCTCATATATAGTTCAGTATAGAGTCCGTTCTTAATTCCGCCGTCCGCCACTCCCCTCACCACCCTAATTTAAGTCTCTCGGCGAGTCTCTCAGGCAGTCCGGCCTCTATTATCTTTTCGGCGGTGGCGGTTATGTCGTAGTCTATCTTGAAAAATGTGACCTGGGATTTTTTGTCGTCGTAGACGAGGAAGGAGGCCCGTGGGTCTCTGTCGCGGGGCTGGCCTATGGAGCCGGGGTTTATCAGGTAACTCTTCTCCTTTTCGATAGCGACGGACTCGTCCGCCTTCATGGAGACGGTCTCGCCGTCTTTCACATAGGCCACCGGCACATGCGTATGGCCGAAGAAGCACAGACTGGATTTCGCCTCATTCATCAGATCGAAGTTAGCGAGAGCGTCTCTTGAGCCGAAGATGTAGCGGTCGGTGTCGTTGACCCAGCCGTGGACCGCCAGGAACTTCTTGTTTACGACAAGGGTGCGGGGAAGCGTTTTAAGGAACTCGATGTTTTCCGGCTTTATGGCGGAGCGGGTCCAGTAGACGGAGAAGGCCGCCTGGAAGTTAAAGTCCGTGGGTTCCTCGAAGCCGGCCACGCGGGAGTCATGGTTGCCGAGCAGGGCGAGTATTTTGCGCTCCTTGACAAGCTCCACGCATTCGTTGGGGTTGGCGTTGTAGCCGACGATGTCGCCCAGGCAGACGACCTTATCGACTTCAAGGGCGTCGGCTTTTTTAAGGAAGGCCGTTAAAGCCTCAAGGTTTGAGTGGATATCGGAGATTACCGCGTAGCGCATAGTTTGGTCAGGAGTTCGTTGAGAGTTCCGTCTCGGATTTAATCACAAAATTCCCTGTAGCTTGATCCTCCCCCTCGATGGGGGAGGGTAGGGGTGAAAAAATGTTTTCACCCCCACCGCTTCCCGTTGCATCGGAAGAGCGCAACGGGAGCGCAGCCCTCGCAATCAAGGGAGGGGGTACTGGCGTACGGCGGATCGAGAACAACCTCTTTTTGTTCGTTTGATACCGGAGGTTGCTCCGGGGGGTTCATCTGACTATTCGCGTCTTTTATTGAAGACTCCCTCTAGCCAAGCCGCAGGGAACGCTTTCGCGATGCATTTTCAACGACGGAGACCCGAGCGCCGGCAAACGGCTGGATAGTAAAAAAGCCCTTAAGGGCTTTTTACCGCGATTTGACCGGAACAGACCCGCCCGGCCGCTTATAAACCGCGCGACTTCGACAGCCTGTTAATGTATGGTGCCTTTTACATCCTCTCCCTCGAAAATCACCTTGCCTGTCTGGAAAGGGTCGCTAGTGAACTTGTCCATGCAGCCCTTGCAGAGTATGTAGATAAGCTCCTTTGAGACATCCTCTTCGAGGGTCTTGGGGTCTACGGTCTCCATGGCGTCAAGAAGCTCGTTTATCCCCTCCTCGACATCACCCTCGTACTCCTCGAGGTATCCGTCGAAATCGGCAAAGGTTCTTATCTCTACAATATACTTCAAACTCCCTTTGGGGAGCTCTTTTCCGCAACTGTGACATCTGAGTTTTTGCATTTTATATGGTTTCCTTTCGTAAATGAACCCTCAAAGGGCTTGAAAACCCGGGGCTGAAAAAGTAGAAGCATGAAAATGCCTCGATTTAAGCCCTAAAGAGATGAAAAGACCGTATTTAAGGGCGTATCTGATGATAAATCTTAACCCTAAAGAAGCCGCTTGTCAAACTAAATAGGAGTGTGTTAAATTTCAGACAATGTTGAACTATGAGATGATCCTGTCCAGGGACTCCTACCTCCTGGCTATAGAGCTACGTCTTTTCTGGTTAGCCTCCCTGATCTACGGCCTGGCACTAATTCTTTATATTTTTCACATAATTACACGCGCAAATGTCTTTGGCAAGGCCGCTGCCACAGCCATGCTTGTCGGGGTGATAGCCCAGGCAGGGCTTATAGTCTTGAGGGCCTTCGAGGCAGGCAGGGCCCCTTTCCAGACGCTTTACGAAAGCCTCTCGTGGTTCGCCTTATGTGCCTCTGTCACCTATCTCTACGAGTCGAGAAGGTGGAAGAACATCTACTTTCCCGGCGTTTTCGTCTCGGCGCTCTCCATGGGGGCGTGCCTTTACGCCCTTTTTGCCGGTTCCCCGGCGATAGAGCCGCTCTCCCCTGCTCTTCAGAGTTACTGGTTCGAGTGGCATGTGATACTCGCCTTCTTCTCGTACGCGGTATTCGCGGTAAGCGCGTCCATCGAGGCTGCATACCTTATCCTAAGCCCATTCGTTAAAAAGGGCGGCGCGACGGGGTATGGCGTCAACACCGAAAATATCAGGGATTTCCACCGGTCGGCCTTCAGGCTTGTCCTTTTCGGCTATCCGCTCCTTACGTTCGCGATATTCTCCGGGGCCGCTTGGGCAAACAACACCTGGGGCAGATACTGGAGCTGGGACCCGAAAGAGACATGGTCTTTGATCACCTGGACCGTCTTTACGATCTATCTCCATTCAAAGACCATCCCGGCGTTAAAGGGGTGGCCGGCCTCGGTATTTAACATCATCGGCTTTATATGCGTGATGATGGCTTTTCCGGGGGTAAACTGGCTGGCGAGCCTGTAGGCATCCCGATGCTCCATATCTACATCTACGCCGTATAAACTTTATGGAATATTCCGATGAAAAAATCGATAAGGGCCTCGCCGCAAGGCTGACGGATGTGTTTACCCGGGCGTACCGGCTGTTCGCCTCGACGAAGACCTCCGTCTGCATCCTCGGTCTCATGGCCGTCTGCTATCTGATAGGGACGGTCTTTCCCCAGGGCGCGGACCTCTCCGAGTATGTCAAGGAGGGAGGCAGGCTCGTCTTTCTGGTCAGCCTCTTTGACCTGCTCGATTTTTTCTCCTCCCCGGTCTTTCTTTTCCTCGCTTTTCTGCTTTTTCTTAACCTCGTCATATGCACTTACGATAGGTACCCGGCGATCTTCATAAAGGACGACTACCCCAGGGAGTTCGAGCCGCTTCACTCGATAGCCCTGACGCAGGATATTAAAGAGGCGTTCGTGAAGGTCAGGGAGGCCTTCGTAAAGGAGCTTAAGTTCAAACCCGTTTTGAGCGACAGCCTGTGGACCGTAGTGGAGAAGGGCCTTCCCTACAGGCCCCTCACATGGTTATATCACGCCGGGATCATAGTCTGCTTCCTGGGGTTCGCGCTGACTTACCTCTTCGCCTACGAGGGCACCGTAACCCTGTCGCCTAAAAGACTGCATACCGTCGTGCCGGATGATACCGGCAGGCTTAAAAGCCTCTGGAAGAAGAAAGACGACCCGACGGACTTTCACCTTTTGCTTGAGGACTTCGGGACCGAATATATCCAGTCCCCTGACTTGAATTATCCGGACGACAGGGCCGCGAGGCTTGCCATAGGGCTCGGCTGGGGTTCCCCGGCATATGAACTCCATGAGGATTCCCTCTTCGTCAAGGGCTGGAAGGCGCGGATAAAAGTCGTTAAGGGAAAGGAGACGCTCTACGAGAAGACGGCCGAAGTCAACTCGCCGCTTAAATACGGCGGGTACGCGTTCCATCTCGCGGGATGGGAGGATACCGTAAAGGTCAGCGTGGACGGCAACCCGATACTCCTCGAGGCAAAGGCCGGGGACGCTCTGTTCGTGCCCGGCCTCCTTGACCCCGTCGTATTCGGAGATGTCAAGGCCGGCAAGGTCCTCAGGCTCGACGGTAGCATGGCGGAGCTCGAGGCCTTTACGACCGTGAAGAGGAAGGTCAAAGACAGGGAGGAATACCTCGGCAAGGTCAGGATCGGAGAATCGATCGATATAAACGGCCGCCGGATCACTCTGGCCGGCTTCGAGACAGGCTCCGTCCTTAACTACAGGTACGACCCCGGCGCGGGCGTCCTGTGGGCCGGGGGGCTGCTGGCGCTTGTCACGATGGCCCTGCGGTTTTATATCGGCTGGTGCATGGCGGCCTACAACATTGTTGAAAAGGACGGTATCGTATACCTTGAGCTGTTCATTGCCGTAAAGGGCCTGGGCTTCAGCCCGGAGAGGGTCGTAAAGGCCCTTGAACACCGCCTCACAAAGGACGACATAAGGCCCGTACTCCTGCCCCCTTTTAAATGACCCGTCCCTTCCTGCCGCATGGAAAATCGAAGCCCAAGGTGTTATCATCTCTGATATGCTGATAGACGACCTCATAGCGGATATCAAGGACCGTAAAGACCTTCGGGAAGTCGTTCACCACGAGGAGATCCCGCCGAAGCAAGCTATCTGCTCTGAGCCCCGAATACCCCTCTCAAAAGAGGTCAGGGACGGACTTGGCTCTCTCGGCATAAAGACCCTCTACGAGCATCAGGCCGGAGCAATAGACCTGATACGGGAAGGCCGCAATACCGTCATAATGACCCCCACGGCGAGCGGCAAAAGCCTCATATACAATATCCCCGTGGTGGAGTCGCTCATGAAGGACCCCGATACTCACGCCCTTTACCTCTTCCCCCTGAAAGGCCTTGAGCAGGACCAGCTCAAGGCCTTCAGGGAACTGACCGCGGGGCTGCCGTTGGAGAGGGGCGCCTCGGTCAAAACAAAGGGCAGAAAGTCCTTCGTCCCGTCGCTCTGCGAGATATACGACGGCGACACGACGGCCTACAGGAGAAAAAAGATCAGGGAGACCCCTCCGGCTGTCGTGATGACCAACCCGGACATGCTCCATCTGGCGATAAACCCCTTCCACCAGAAGTGGGAGAGGTTTCTTGGGAACCTCAAATACGTGATAGTAGACGAGGTCCACACCTACAGGGGCGTCTTCGGCTCTCATGTGGCCCATGTCTTAAGGAGGCTCCGCAGGATCGCCAACCTCTACGGCAGCGACCCGGTCTTTATCGCCTGCTCCGCCACCATCGCCAACCCGGCTGAATTGACTCGGATGCTTACGGGGCTCAGGTTCGAGGTCATCGAAAAAAGCTTTGCCCCGCAGGGCAAAAGAAACTTCCTCTTCATCAACCCTATGCCCGAGGTAAGCCCTTATACTATCGCCACAAAACTCTTCGTCTCTTCGGTCAGGGCGGGCTTGAAGACCATAGCCTTCACCAAGGCAAGAAAGATCACCGAGCTCATGCACTCCTGGGTAAAGGACGGCGCCCCTGACATAGGCTCCAGCATCAGCTCCTACAGGGCCGGGTTTCTGCCGGAGGAGAGGCGCGAGATAGAAAGCAAGCTCTTCAGCGGAGAGCTCTCGGGCGTCATCTCGACAAGCGCGCTGGAGCTCGGGGTCGATATCGGCGGCCTCGATGTCTGCATACTCGTCGGATACCCCGGCACCATAAGCTCCACCTGGCAGAGAAGCGGCAGGGTCGGCAGGAGCGGGCGCGACTCCCTCATCGTCATGGTGGCGATGACCGACGCCCTGGACCAGTACTTCATGCGCCACCCCTCCGATTTTTTCAGGCGTAACGCCGAGGCGGCGGTCCTGGACAGCGAGAACCGCTCCATATTGAAGTCGCATCTTCTCTGCGCGGCGTCGGAGGCCAACTTGAGGCATGACGACGCCGTCTACGACATACCCAGGTTCACCCCGATACTCGAAGAGCTTGAACGGGAAGGCAAGGTCAGGCACTGGCTCAAGGGCGACATCTGGTATCCGAGAAAGAGACTGCCGCAGATGGAGGTCTCGATACGGGAGGCCGGAGAGACCTACGCGATAGTAAAAGAGGACGGGAAACCTCTCGGGGAATCCAGCTCCGCCCGGGTGCTCTTCGACCTACACCCCGGCGCCATATATCTTCATAAGGGGGTGCAGTACAGGGTCGTAAAGCTCGACATGGCCGAAAGGAAGGTCTGGTGCAGGGGGGCAAACGACGTCTACTACTACACCAGACCCATCTCAAACGAGGAGTCCGAGATAATGACGGTAGCCGGCTCGACGGGTCTGAACGGGACTACGGTGAACCTCGGGACTCTGAGGATAACGGAGCGGGTGACAGGCTACAGGAAAAAGCAGATCCACAACGACCGCACCCTCGGAGAGTTCCCGCTGGAACTTCCGCCCTCGGTCTTTACCACGGTCGGGATATGGATGAAGGTCGATCCGGGGATACTGGGAACGATAAAGAAAAAGGGCTACAGCGTCGGCGGGTCGCTGCACGCGGTGGAACACGCCGCGATAGCGGCTCTGCCGCTCTTCGCCCTGTGCGACAGGATGGACCTCGGAGGGGTGAGCTACGAGTACAACCCGCAGATGCAGAGCGCGGCCATCTTCATCTACGACGGCCACGAAGGGGGGGTTGGTTTAACGCGGAGGGGTTTCGAGTGCGTCGCCGACTGGTTCGGCGACACCGCAAGGCTTATGAAGGAGTGCGCGTGCGAAGTCGCATGCCCATCTTGCACACAGGACCCCAAATGTGGCAATAATAACGAACCCCTCGATAAACGGGGAGCGGTAATGATTCTCGACGAATGGCTTAAAGAACCCGGCAAGGTCTGAAGCCCCGAAGTTTTTCAGACTGATGAACCACCCCGCGGCAAGCTCCGGGGTATCAAACGAACAAAAAGAGGTTGTTCTCGATCCGCCGTACGCCAGTACCCCCTCCCTTGACGGGAGGGCTGGGCTCCAGTTGCGCTCTTCCGATGCAACGGGAAGCGGGGAGGGTGTAAACATTTTTTTCACCCCTACCCTCCCCCATCGAGGGGGAGGGTTTTACAAGGGCAAGCTACAGGGAATTTTGTGATTAAAAAAACAAGACCCGGAATATCCTTCATGCCTCACCTCGGACCCGCGCTAACGCGGGAGACATCCTAATGCCCGTTACGGACTTCAGTGCCGACGCCGTAAGCGGAGTCCCTGTAGTACCTGTGCATCTCTGTTACGGCATGCCTATCCCAGCGCTTCTCCTCTTCCCACGCCTTCCAATTGCTTTTAAGCTGGGAGTACGGGATCCTTACGTGTGAGGACGCGATACGCCGGTAATCCGCCGGGAGCTTCAAAAGCTCCACCGGGACCCTCTCGACAGGGGCATAAGCCCAGGGGCCGTTGTAATCCCTGGCCACATCCCAGCTGCCTTCGTTCACCCTGTACCAGTAGTCGTGGTAGAATATTATATCGTCGTCATAATCAGGGGCTATGTACACATTGGTGCCGGGCACAGGTACAGCGTCGGGCTGAACCGTGTAAACGCCGTCGGAAACATGGGGGTTCATTCCGTTGAAGTCGACCCACGCATGGACGGCTCCGGGATACCCGATTGAGGCAGCGAAAGCACCGATGAGTAACGCTAAAAACTTTCTTTTCATAACTCCGGCCTCCTTCTTTTAAAAACAACGACTGCCTCATATCGGCTGCCAGAATACCAGACTTGAATTTATTTGTATGTAGCAAATGGCACTTAAGTGAAAAGCCTTTAAAAACAACAAGTTGACAGCAATAAAGTTTTTTTTCGAGTCAAGGCGCTTACTGCTTCGGAGCCTCTTGAGAAAGATCCGGTGCGGCGCTCTTTACTTCCGGAGCGCCATCCTCAACGGGGTGCATCGGAGTCTCCATTATAACACCCTGCGGAGGTGTTTCTTTCGGTCTCTCTTTTAAAACGGCTTCAGGCGGCTCTTTGGTTTCTTCCCCGGTCTTTCCGCGGGCCTTCTCCCGCTCTTTATTCCTGGCCTTTTGAGATTTTTTGTCCCAGTACTTATTCTCTTCCCAGACTCTCCAGTTTTTCTTAAGGGCTCTGTACGATATCCTCTCCTGTACCGGAGGGACCGTTCTGAAGTCAGCCGGAAGTTTCATGACGGCCTCGGGGACCTTCTGAACGCGCGCCCATGGGCCGTTGTATCCCTTCGACTTGTACCACTCGTCCAGATAGACGCGGTACCAGGAGCCATGGTAAAAAAAGATATTCTCCTCGAAGTCCGGAAGAAAGTATACGTAGCGCGTCTCCGGTATAACGACCGCGGCAGGCGGTCTTGTTATGATAACGGTCGGCAAAGTCCCGCTGCCAGAGGCGTCCGAGTCTCCGGGCGGCAGCGCCGTAAAAGTCAGGGCGCCGAGAAAAAAGAGAAAAAATATCATTTTTTTCAAAGGCGGCTACCCCCTTTCCGTCTTTCTTGAAACAGAGATTATCAGTACAGTCCCCGTTTGACAGTAACATTAGTTACTGACGCCATCGATGGATAGACAACGGTATGATGAACCATCGGCGGTTTTAAAGACCAACTGTCCCCGGATTTTTTGTTCAGGCTGTATATAAGCCGCGGGTCTCGATAAAAAGGCAACTCCTGGCCTCTCAAGCCGTTTAAGAATTCAAAAGCCTCCGTATCTTCTCCATGTGCTCCTCGGCCGTTCCCTTGGGTTCAAGCTCGTTTTTCTTGAGGTACTCAGCGTCTATCTCCTCGATGAACCTGGAGCGGACCTGGAGGTTGGTCTCCTTGCCTGAGCTCCTGTTCTTGGCTGACAGTAAAAAGAGCTGCCTTCCGGCCCGTGTCATCCCGACATAGCAGAGCCTTCTCTCCTCCTCGACGGTCTCCTCCTCAATGCTTCTCTTGTGCGGGAAGAGCCCCTCTTCGAGACCCGTGAGGAATACGTAAGGGAACTCAAGCCCCTTGGCCGAGTGTATCGTCATGAGGGTCACCTTGTTGTGCTTCTCGTTAAAACCGTCGGCGTCGCTCATTAGGGCCACAAGGTTGAGGTAATCGGCGATC
The DNA here is from genome assembly GCA_016219115.1 of Deltaproteobacteria bacterium. GTDB lineage: Bacteria > Desulfobacterota > GWC2-55-46 > GWC2-55-46 > GWC2-55-46 > JACRCH01. The sequence goes on along the minus strand of JACRCH010000021.1, from coordinate 21,564 downwards.
GTGGATCGGGGGTGGTTGACTTCGTAATTCTTTATCGATGCCACGAGGCCGTCGAGGTTCTTAAGCCTCTCGTCTACGTCCTCGGTCTTCTTGGCGTCCCAAAAGGCCAGGTACCCGGTCCTGATAAGCAGTCGCGAGGTGAACTCATGGATGGGCATCTCGGAAGATTCGCTACGCATCGCCTCGAAGGTCTCCATGAAATCAGCCACACCTCCGCCCCGTGAGAATGCCCTGTCGTTTACGGCCTTCCTGAAAGACTCGTAGAGTGAGAGGTCGAAGTCACGGCTTATCGAGTGGACCTTTTCTATCGCTGCCTTGCCGATGCCTCTGGGGGGGACGTTTATGATCCTCAAAAAATTGAGCGAGTCGTCCGGGTTCACTATCGCCTTGAGGTACGAGAGAGTGTCCTTTATCTCACGCCTGTCGAAGAATTTAAATCCCCCGATGATGTTGTAAGGGATCCCCTCCTCGAAAAACAGCTCCTCGAAGGTCCTCGACTGCGTGTTCGTCCTGTAGAGAACGACAAAGTCCCTGTACTTTATCGAAGCGTCCTCGCTCATGAGTTTTCTCGTCCTGTTCACGACGAAACGGGCCTCCTGATACTCGTTCAGACACTCCTCGTAATGTACGGCCTCCCCGTGGTGGTTGCCCGTCCACAGCGTCTTGTCCAGACGCTCGGAGTTGTTCCTGATGACGGAATTGGCCGCGGAGAGGATGTTTTTCGTCGAGCGGTAATTCTGCTCGAGCTTTATCACGACCGCCCCGGGGTAGTCCTCCCTGAAGTTAAGTATGTTTTTAAGGCTGGCCCCGCGCCAGCCGTATATCGACTGGTCAGGGTCTCCGACGACGCAAAGGTTCCCGTGCCTTGACGCCAGGAGCCTCGTGAGCGTGTACTGGGAGATATTGGTGTCCTGGTACTCGTCCACCAGGATGTATCTGTAGCGCGAGCCGTACTTGTCCAGTATCGCCGGGTTCGACTGTAAGAGCCTGATAGGCTCCGAGATGAGGTCTCCAAAGTCCACCGCGTTCATCGACTTGAGTTTCTTCTGGTAGACCGAATAGACGGCGGCAGTAGTCCTGGAGAGCGAATCATCGGAGGCGGCCCTGTACTCCTCGACACCCGTGTTGTTGTTCTTGGCGAGGTTTATCTCATAGAGTATCATCTTCGAGGGGACGTCCTTTTCGTCCAGTGAGAGCTCCGACATGATGAGCCTGACCAGCAGGAGCTGCTCCTCGTCGTCAAAGATTGTCAGCTTCCCCTTTTTTACGGCCTGTTTCGCCTCTTCCTGCAATATCCTCAAGCCGGCGGTATGGAAAGTCCCGAGGCACATCTCCCCGGTACTCTTCCCTATAAGGGCTTGAAGCCTCTCTTTTATCTCGGCTGCCGCCTTGTTCGTGAAGGTGACGGCGAGAATTCCCCCGGGCTGGACCTTTTTATTTATCACGAGGTGCGCTATCCTCGAGGTCAGGACCTTGGTCTTTCCGCTCCCTGCCCCTGCCAGCACCAATAGCGGCCCGTCACCGTGGGTGGCCGCCTTAAGTTGCAGGGGGTTCAATGATCTTAAAAATGGCATCTCACGCTCACCTTATCCCGAAGAATGTACTTAACCCCGGCAAAGCCGGAAGATAAAAAGGCCCCGCAATTTTCACTACGGGGCCTTTTCGATTTTAATCACAAAATTCCCTGTAGCGAGCTACAGGGTTTTCTTGTAAAACCCTCCCCCTCGATGGGGGAGGATAGGGTGGGGGTGAAAACAGGTTTTCACCCTCCCCGCTTCCCGTTGCATCGGAAGAGCGCAACGGGAGCCCAGCCCTCCCGTCAAGGGAGGGGGTACTGGCGTACGGCGGATCGAGAACAACCTCTTTTTGTTCGTTTGATACCCCGGAGCTTGCCGCGGGGTGGTTCATTTTTGAAAAAAAATTACGCTAGTTCTTTAAGTACCGCTTCGCCCATCTCCGTGCATGTCGTCTTCTTTTCACCGGGAAGCGCGATATCGGCGGTGCGGTATCCCCTGTTAAGGACCTTCTCCACGGCGTCCTCGATGAGGTTTGAAGCCTCCTCCATCTCGAAGGAGTACTTGAGCATCATGGCTACGGAGAGGATCGTGGCTATCGGGTTGGCAATGCCTTTGCCCGCGATATCCGGGGCGCTCCCGTGAATAGGCTCGTACATGGCCCTGTTCTTCGTCGCGCCGAGGCTTGCCGACGGCAGCATCCCGATGGAGCCCGTGAGCATGGACGCCTCATCCGAGAGGATGTCCCCGAAGGTGTTCTCGGTCACAATGACGTCGAACTGTTTGGGGTTTCTAATAAGCTGCATGGCGCAGTTGTCCACGTACATGTGGCTCAGTTCCACGTCCGGGTAGTCTTTGCCGACCTTTATTACGACCTTCCTCCAGAGCTCGGTCGTCTCAAGGACATTGGCCTTATCGACGCTGCAGAGCTTCTTTCTCCTCTTGCGGGCGACCTCGAAGCCTACCCTGGCGATCCTTTCTATCTCAGGGGTCGTGTAAACCATGGTATTCACCCCGCGCTCGGTGCCGTCCGGGAGCACCTCTACCCCCTTGGGCGTGCCGAAATAGAGCCCTCCGGTAAGCTCCCGTACTACCAAAAGATCGACCCCGTCGATGACCTCGGGTTTCAAGGTCGAGGCGGCGATGAGGTCTTTATATATTTTGGCCGGACGGAGGTTGGCGAAAAGCCCGAGTTCTTTCCTCAAGGCCAGAAGCGCCCTCTCGGGCCTTATCGAATAATCGAGCCCTTCCCACCTGGTCCCGCCGACGGCGCCAAGGAGCACGGCGTCGCTCTTTAAAGCGAGCTTAAGCACCGCATCCGTCAGCGGCACGCCGTTTGCGTCTATCGAAGCGCCTCCGACAAGCGCCTCTGTCAGTGCGAACTCCGCCTTGAACTTCCTGCCTACGGCCTTTAATACCTTTACCGCTTCTCCCATTATCTCGAGGCCGATGCCGTCACCCGGCAGAACAGCGACATTATAATGCTTCACTTTGAACTTCTCCCGTTATCTGAAATTTTAAAAACGCTGCGCATGCGCTCTCCCCGCAGTCTGGCCGGCGGGAAGTCTATATCTTTATCATTTTAAAAGCCTCGTAGGACAATTGTGTTTTACAGCGCTCAAAAGACGCCCCCCGCAATCTTCTGGAGGGCCTCAAGGAAGACTTCCAGCCCGCTTATGGGTATCACCACGGTCGATCTCCTGTCGTTCGATAGCTCGGCTATCTGCAGGAACCTTCCCCCCTCGTTCTCCTTCAGGTCAACAAACAGGGTCTTGTTCTCTATATGCAGCTTGTCGCTGGCCAGGACCCTGCTCTTTGCACCTTCTTTCCTCATATCCCCCCCCTTTTCCTGATCGACTCCATCAGACCTCCTGCCTTGATGAGTTCCTGCATGAACGGCGGCACAGGACGGGCCTTGAAACGGAGCCCCTTGGTTACATTGTGTATCTTGCCGCTGTCCATATCGACTTCAAGCACGTCTCCGCGCGAGGCCGTGTCCACGGCTTCGTCGGATTCCAGTATCGGCAAACCCATGTTGAAGGAGTTCCTGTAGAATATCCTGGCAAAACTCCTGGCTATTACGCACGAGATCCCGGCCGCCTTTATCGCTATCGGGGCGTGTTCCCTTGAGGACCCGCACCCGAAGTTCTTCTCCGCCACGATTATATCGCCCTGCTGGACCCTGGAGGCGAAGGCAGGGTCCTCGTCCTCCATGCAGTGTTTGGCGAGTTCCAGGGGGTCGGAGGTGTTCAAATATCTTGCCGGTATTATCCTGTCGGTGTCTATGTCAGCGCCGTATTTCCACACATTACCTGTAAACTTCATCAACCCACCTCGTTAAGATTTCGTTTTTTGTTTTTTTGACGGCCGTGATCCCCCTCTGGCTTTAAGCCCGTGGCGCGGGTACAGAGCGGTTTGTCTCCTGGCAGCAACAAGGTGCTCGTCATTTTCACAGCATGCCTCGACCCGCTTATGGAGCGGCGGGATCGCGGCGCTCACCCGTTCACTTCGTAGAAGTAGAGGCTGCGTTTTGATATTTCCTTCGGGTTGAATTATGCGCGGCTTGCCGCGCATATAAAAACAGACCTCCCAACGGATACCCCGCCGGCAAGGCTTGCGGGGTGGCTCATCTCTTCTCCGCCGTCAGGAGCTGAAAGGCCCGTCTGTGCAGAAACTCCCGCTTGAAGTTCTTAAAACCCGTCCCTGAGACAATAGCCTGCACATCCGTCCTGACCCACGCTTTAGCGGTCTCGCCCTCGGCGAAGGTGAAAAAGAGGGACTGCATCACCCTAGGGCCGCCTTCCTCCGCTCCGTAAAAATCGAAGAGTATCAGCCTGCCGCCGTCTTTAAGCACTCTGTAGGACTCTTTAAGTATCTGCGGGACCGTCGAAGGCTCCGTTTCGTGTAGTCCCATCGAGACTATCACCCTGTCGAACTCGCCCTCGCCGAAAGGCAGCATTGCGGCATCACCCCTGACAAGATTCAGCTTTAAGTCCGATCTTGCCGCCTTGAACCGAGCCGCCTTGAGCATCCCGGTGCTTATATCGAAGGCGATAGGGCTTGCGCCCCTCCGGGCCGCCAGAAGCGATAAGCTCGCGGTGCCGGAGAATATCTCCAGGGTCTTCATGCCGTTCAGGGGAGAGGCTTTCTCTATCACCTTCTCCCTGATGGCGGCCTCTCCCCCCAAAGGGAGCGCCAGAAGCCACACCCCAAGGTCGTAGAGCGGGGCGAACCATTCGTACAGGATGGAATGAGATACCCGGGGTCTATGGCTCATAAAAAGACTTCATGTCGAGTCCCCTCGCCCCGGCCGTCATTACAGCCCGTCCCGAAAGCTTACCTGCAAACCAGACTTCTTGAGCGGATCAAACCACCTCGTCCGGGTGCGCGATCTTGCCCTTTACGGCTGAAGCCGCGGCAACGGCCGGGTTGGCGAGATAGACCTCGCTCTTGACGTCTCCCATCCTCCCGACGAAGTTCCTGTTGGTCGTGGCTACGGCCCTCTCACCGGCGGCGAGTATGCCCATGTGCCCTCCGAGGCACGGGCCGCATGTCGGCGGGCTTATAACGGCCCCGGCCTTGAGGAATATGTCGAAGTAGCCCCTCTTCATCGCCTCGCTGTAGATAAAGGGCGTGGCCGGGATGACTATGAGACGCACCAGCCTGGCGACCTTTTTGCCCTTGAGGATCTTCGCGGCCACAGCCAGGTCCTCAAGCCTGCCGTTGGTGCAGGAGCCTATGACGACCTGGTCTATCCTGACGTTTTTGACCTCTGAGACGTTTTTTGTGTTCTCCGGCAGGTGCGGGCACGCCACCTGCGGCTCGATATCGGCGCAGTCGTACTCCCTCACTTCCGAATAGACGGCGTCCTTGTCGCTGGAGTAGAACTTATACGGCCGCTCGGCCCTCTTTTCCACATAGGCCTTTGTGATGGCGTCAGGGGGTATTATGCCGCTTTTGGCCCCGGCCTCTATCGCCATGTTGCACATCGCCATGCGGCTCTCGATCGACAGGGACTCGATGGCCCCTCCGGTAAACTCCATCGCCTTGTAAAGCGCCCCGTCAACCCCGATATCGCCTATTATCCGCAGTATCAGGTCCTTTCCGCTCACCCACTTCCTCAGCTTCCCCCTGAAGACGAACTTTATGGACTCCGGCACCTTGAACCACAGCTCCCCGGTTATCATCACGGCCGCCAGGTCGGTCGAGCCGACTCCTGTGGAGAAGGCTCCGAGCGCCCCGTAAGTGCATGTGTGGGAGTCGGCGCCTATCACGAGGTCTCCAGGGACCACGATGCCCTTCTCGGGAAGGAGCGCGTGCTCCACGCCCACATCCCCGCCCTCGTAGTAGTGCGTGAGCTTTTGCTCAAGCGCGAAGTCACGGAGGATCTTCACCTGTGTAGCCGACTTTATGTCCTTGTTAGGGGTAAAGTGGTCTGGCACCAGGATGACCTTGTTCCTGTTGAAGACCTTTTTTGCGCCTATGCGCCTGAACTCGCTGATGGCTATCGGGGCGGTGATGTCGTTGCCGAGGGCTATGTCCACCTTCGCGTTTATAAGGTCGCCCGGGGTCACTACCTTCAAGCCGGCGTGTTTGGCCAGGATCTTTTCAGTGATTGTCATGGGCCTCATAAATTCTATTTACCTTCCCTTTTGTCTTTTTTGGTTTATGCGTGAAGATATACCGGCGTAAACGCGCCGCAGAGTCTCGGCCTTGAAAACTACTTCTTCCATCTCTCGATAGTCGGGATGAAGGCTTTTGCCGCTCGCCTCACCTTGTCCTCGTCCATGAGGTTCATTACCTTCATGATCCCCACGACCTTCTCTATCATCCCGTCCACCGTGATGCCGGGCTCGGTGAACTTGCCGCCGGAGTAACAGAACCGGCAGTAGCTCTTGTTCTTAGACCCGTCCTTGTTGGTGCCCTCGTCGCCTGCCCCTTCCATGGGCATCCCGCAGCTCTGGCAGAATTGCCCCTCAGGAGCGGGACATGATTTGTTGTCGCTCACTTGGTCCTCCCCGGGGCCCCTTACAGTACGAGGTTCTCCCTGCGTTCTTTCTTCTTGTGCTCAAGCCTGTTCAGAGCGTTTATGTACGCCCTGGCGCTGGCTACTATTATGTCGGTGTGCGAGCCCTGTCCGAGGACGATATGCTCTCCCTCTTTTATCCTCACCGAGACCTCGCCCTGCGCGTCGGTCCCGCCGGTGATGGCGTTTACGGTGTACTTTAAAAGGGTGGACCCGGTGCCGGTTATCTTCGCTATGGTCTTGTACGCGGCGTCCACGGGGCCGTCGCCTCCGCCTGTCTCCTTGACGGTCTTGCCGTCTACTTCCATCTCGACCTCGGCCACGGGCATGGTGTCCGTGCCGCTTCTGACATTGAGACGGCCGAGCCTGAAGCGGTCCGGCATCTCAAGCCTCAGGACCTCGTCCTGGACCAGCGCCTCGATGTCCTCGTCGAAGACCTCTTTTTTCTTGTCGGCCAGCGCCTTGAACCTCTCGAAGGCCTTATCCAGGTTCTCACCGCTCAGTTCAAAACCGAGCTCTTTGAGCCTCTCCTTGAAGGCGTGGCGCCCGGAGTGCTTGCCCATTACAAGCGTAGAACGCGATATCCCCACCGACTCCGGTCTCATTATCTCGTAAGTAGACTTGTCCTTGAGGAGTCCATCCTGGTGGATCCCGGACTCGTGAGCGAAGGCGTTGTCTCCGACTATCGCCTTGTTGGCCTGCACGGCCATCCCGGTGATGCCGCTCACAAGGCGGCTTGAGGGATATATCTGCTCGGTGTTGATCGAGGTCTCAAGGCCGAGCAGGTCCTTACGGGTCTTGAGTATCATCACGATCTCTTCGAGCGAGGCGTTTCCGGCCCTCTCGCCGATGCCGTTTATCGTGCACTCAACCTGCCTCGCGCCGTTTACCACGGCCGCCAGCGAGTTGGCCACGGCAAGGCCCAGGTCGTTGTGGCAGTGGACGGATATTACAGCCCCGTCGATATTTTTCACGTTCTCCCTGATACCCTTTATCAAGGCCCCGAACGCTTCAGGCAGGGCGTACCCGACGGTATCCGGGATGTTGACGGTGGAAGCCCCGGCCCTTATCACCGCTTCGATCACCTCGTAGAGGTAAGCGGGCTCGGTCCTGGAGGCGTCCATCGCGGAAAACTCAACATCCTCCACGTACCCCCTGGCCCTCTCCACCATCTCCACCGCCCGTTTTTTCGCCTCGGCGCGGGTGAGCTTGAACTGGTGCTTGAGGTGTATGTCCGAGGTAGAGATGAAGGTATGTATCCGTGTCTTCGCCGCGCCCTTGAGGGCGTTGGCGGCGGCGTCTATGTCTTCGGGCCTGGCCCTGGCGAGACTGCAGACGACCGGGCCCTCTACTTCAAAAGCGACCCTCCTTACGGCATCGAAGTCGCCGGGAGAGCTGAAGGCGAACCCCGCCTCTATGACGTCCACGCCGAGCCTGGCGAGCTGTCTGGCGACCAGGAGCTTTTCTTCCACGTTCATGGAAGCGCCCGGCGACTGTTCACCGTCTCTCAAAGTCGTATCGAAAATCCTTACCCTGTTATCCATGTCGTCACCTGGGGAAGCCTTGAGCTTCCTTCTTCTCGGTTTTTTGCGGTACCTTTAAATTAGCCTTCTTTCGCCTGTCGATAAGGGTCGTTACGGGCCCCGATGCCGCGTATCCCAGCGACAGCGCGAAGAGCACGACGATAGGCTCGGCGGCTATGACTATCAACAGGAAGACCAGCCCGACCAATAGTCGAAACGGCATCCTTTGAGAGAGGTTCAACTCCTTGAAGCTGTAGTATTTGACGTTGCTTATCATCAGAAACGCCAATAGATATACTACGACGAGTATCGTTATGTGCTTCGCCATGTCCTGGCCGCGGCCCAGATAGAAAAACATGAGCACCGTGGTCGCAACGAGCGCGGCCGCCGCCGGGATCGGCAATCCGTTGAAACGCTTGCTCTCGATCGTCGTTATCTGGACATTGAACCTGGCAAGTCTCAGGGCTCCGCAGACGACGAAGAGGAACGCCGCAAGCCACCCGTACCTTCCGAAGGGCCTCAACGCCCAGGTGAATATCAGTACTCCAGGGGCCAGCCCGAAGGCTATGAGATCGGCCAGGGAGTCGTACTCCACGCCGAACTTGGAGCTCGACCCCGTAAGCCGGGCGATCCTTCCGTCAAGCCCGTCCAGGACTCCCGAGATGAGGATCGCTATCGCCGCCTTCTCGAAATGCCCGTCGAGGGCCGAGATTATCGCGTAGAACCCGCCGAAGAGGCTCGCCGAGGTGATCAGGTTCGGCAAAAGATAGACGCCCTTCTTGATGTTCTTTTTCTTCTGGTTCGAGACATCCTGATTTTGAAGCTCGTTATCCAACATTCCAATACCCCAGTATTGAGGACCCGGCCCTTACTTTATCCCCCACCTTGACCGCCGCCCTGGCGTCGGCCGGGAGATATACGTCGACTCTTGAGCCGAATCTGATCAGCCCGAACCTCTCCCCTTTGGAGAGTTTCATCGCGGGCCTGGCGTGACAGACTATCCTTCTCGCTATAAGACCCGCTATCTGGTTGAAGGCGAAGGTCTTGCCGTTATCGGCCTTCATCACGACCGCGTTCTGCTCGTTCATCAACGACGCCTTGTCAAGGCTGGCGTTGAAGAACTTGCCGGGGTTGTAGAGTATGTCCGTGACCACCCCGGAAGCCGGAGCCCTGTTGACATGAACGTTGAAGACGTTCATGAAGATGCATATCCTCAACGACTCTCTCTTCAGTATCCTGTCCTCGGTGACCTTTTCGATCTTTATGACCCTGCCGTCGGCCGGGCTCACTATGGAGTCCTCATCCCCTGGGATTCCCCTTTCGGGGTCCCTGAAAAAGGCTATGACGAAGACCAATAGCGGCACGAAGACCGTCTCAAGCAAAGGCGTTATGAACCAGGCGATCATTGCCGGGACTACAGCCGCCAGTATAAAGGGGTAACCCTCTCTGGCTATCGGTATCCTCAAGTAAAGCCCCCGATTGATATATTCTTAAAATGCAATTCCCTCCCCGCTTTCAAAACGGGGAGGGTCCGCGGTTGAAGGGACTGCTGCTCCCCGTTTATATCAGTTCTTTTCCCTGTCTACGATCTTGCCCTTCTTGAGCCACGGCATCATGTCCCGGAGCTTTGCCCCGACGGCCTCTATCTGATGGTTCTGGCCCATGCGGTTAAGGGCGGTGAATGTTGGCTTGTTGGCCTTGTTCTCAAGCATCCATTCCTTGGCGAACTCTCCGGTCTGGATCTCCTTCAATATCTTCTTCATCTCCTTCTTCGTCTCTTCGGTAACCACCCTGGGGCCCCTGGTCAGGTCCCCGTACTGGGCAGTGTTCGAGATCGAGTACCTCATGTTCGAGATGCCGCCTTCGTAGATGAGGTCGACTATGAGCTTCAATTCATGAAGACACTCGAAGTACGCCATCTCCGGAGGATAACCGGCTTCCACAAGGGTCTCAAAGCCAGCGGTGATAAGGGCGCTGGCCCCGCCGCACAGGACCGCCTGCTCGCCGAAGAGGTCCGTTTCGGTCTCATCCTTGAAGTTCGTCTCTATTATTCCGGCCCTTCCCCCTCCGATGGCGCTCGCGTAAGCCAAAGCCACCTGGAGCGTGTCTCCCGATGCGTCCTGGTAGACGGCCACGAGGGTCGGCACGCCCGCGCCTTTCGTGTACTCGTGCCTGACGAGATGTCCCGGGCCTTTGGGGGCGGCCATGAAGACGTTTATCGTCTTATCGGGCACTATCTGGCCGAAGTGGATGTTGAAGCCGTGCGCGAACGCGAGGTACGCGCCCTTCTTTAAGTTCGGCCCTATCTCGCTTGAGTATAAATCGCCCTGGAGCTCATCCGGGACGAGTATCATCACCACATCCGAACCCTTGACGGCCTCGGCGACGGTCTTTACGGTAACGCCGGCCTTTTCGGCCTTCTTCCAGGAATTGCCGTCCTTCTTCAATCCTACGGTGACATCTACCCCGCTCTCCTTCAAGTTAAGGGCGTGGGCGTGCCCCTGGCTGCCGAACCCGATTATGGCGACCTTCTTACCCCTGATCTTCTCTAAATTGGCGTCCTTGTCGTAATAGACCTTCATTAAGCTGGATCCTCCTCCGTTTATTCTTTGTATTCGTTGTCAATGAACCTTCCCCGGGCTGAAGCCCGGGTATCGGGCCTGTTTTAAAGCAACAATGCTTGCGCTCAGCTTGAAGCCTGCATCGCTCCAGGCGTTCTTTCATCCCTGGGCTTAAAACCCCAGGGTTTTCAGAACGTTAGAAATAAAACCTTACCTCTGTTTCGGGCTTCTCGCCATAGCGATCCTGCCGGTGCGCACTATCTCCTTTATGCCGAAGGGACGCAACAGCTCCGTGATGGCTCTTATCTTCTCCTCGTCCCCGGTTATCTCGACGGTATAGCTTCTGGGGCTCACGTCAACGACCTTGGCCCTGAAGATATCTACCACGCTCAGGATCTCGGCCCTGTTCTCCGGGTTTGCCGACACCTTTATGAGGGCAAGCTCCCTCTCAATGTGCTCTTCACCGGTAAAGTCGTAGACCTTGATGACGTTTACGAGCTTGTTCAATTGCTTGTTTATCTGCTCAAGGACCTTTTCGTCCCCGCTCGTCACTATTGTCATCCTGGAGATATGCGGGTCCATGGTCTCGGCAACCGACAGGCTTTCGATGTTGAAGCCGCGGCCCGAAAACAGCCCCGATATCCTCGACAGCACTCCGAACTCGTTTGTCACAAGTACTGAAATCGTATGGCGCAAATGAAACCTCCTCCGGCCAGCCTGCGAGGCATTCTTTGGTAACGTATTAAAATTCTCCGCCATAAATGACGTAGAATTTTGATGGTATGGAAGATCATTTGTATTTGCCACTCCTTGACCCGCCGCTAAAGCGACGGGTCAAGGAGTGGCACACCCATTCAATCTCCCAGCGGCAAGTCGCGGGGATGAAAGCGTTATACAAGCAGCATCTTGTTAAGAGGCTGGCCTGCCGGGACCATCGGGAGGACCGGCTCGAACTGGTCTACCTTGAAGTCCATCAAGACCGGCCTGTCCTTCACGGCCAGCGCCTCTTTTATCACACGGTCGACCTCTTCCGGGGCCGTTGCCCTCAGGCCCACGGCTCCGTAAGCATCGGCGAGCTTGACGAAATCAGGGGCGACCGAGATGCAGGTGTGGGAGTACCTCTTGTTGAAGAAGAACTCCTGCCACTGCCTGACCATGCCGAGGACCATGTTGTTGAGTATGGCTATCTTCACCGGGAGCTTGTACTGAACGGCCGTAGCGAGCTCCTGTATGTTCATCTGCAGCGACCCGTCTCCGGCTATCCCTATGACGGTCTTGCCGGGCATCGCTATCTGCGCGCCGATGGCGGCCGGAAAGCCGAAGCCCATCGTCCCGAGGCCCCCGGACGAGATGAAGGTGCGCGGTTTGTCGTACTTGAAGAACTGGGCCGCCCACATCTGGTTCTGCCCGACCTCGGTCGTTATTATGGCGTCTCCCTTAGTGGCCGCGTAAAGCCTCTCTATGACATACTGGGGCTTGATCTTGCCCCCGGGCACCTGCCTGTACGAGAGCTTGTGAGCGGCGTTCCACTTCTTTATCTGCGCGTGCCATTCGGAAAGCCCCCCGGCGTAGGCCTTCAAGGCGTTGGCCTTCGGCAGATGCCTTATCAACTCCTTAAGGACATTTTTCACGTCCCCGACTATCGGGATATCGACCTTGACGTTTTTGCTGATAGAGGTCGGGTCGATGTCTATATGCACGATCCCGGCGTACGGCGCGAACTCGTCGATCTTTCCGGTGACGCGGTCGTCAAAACGCGCGCCTACGGCGATGAGACAATCGGTGTTCGTAACGGACATGTTGGCGGTATATGTGCCGTGCATGCCGAGCATGCCCATGAAAAGAGGGTGCGTGCCCGGAAACCCGCCAAGCCCCATCAGCGTGGTCGTGGCCGGGATGTTCAATTTCGTCGCCAGCGCCTTCAACTCCGCCGCCGCGTTCGAAAGCACCACGCCGCCCCCGGCGTAGATCACGGGCCTTTTGGACTTAAGGATAAAATCCACCGCCTTCTTTATCTGCCCCGGGTGCCCGGCGTAGGTGGGCTGGTAGCTCTCTATATGCACCTTGTCCGGGTACTTGTACTCGCTGACCTCCGCGGTCAAGACGTCCTTTGGGAGGTCTACCAGGACAGGGCCGGGTCTGCCGGTCGTGGCTATGTAGAAGGCCTCCTTTATGATCCTCGGGAGGTCTTTTATGTCCTTGACGAGGTAGTTGTGCTTGGTGCAAGGCCGGGTTATCCCTACTATGTCGGCCTCCTGAAAGGCGTCGTTGCCGATCAATTCCGTTGGGACCTGGCCCGTGAAGACGACGACCGGGATAGAGTCCATGTAGGCCGTGGCTATGCCCGTTACGGTATTTGTGGCGCCGGGCCCGGATGTGACGAGGACGACCCCGGGCCTTCCCGTGGCCCTCGCGTACCCGTCGGCCATGTGTACCGCTCCCTGCTCGTGGCGGACAAGTATGTGGTTGAGGTCGAAGTCGTAGAGCGCGTCGTAAATAGGCAGCACCACGCCGCCGGGGAAACCGAAGATGGTGTCCACGCCTTCTTTCTTGAGACATTCAAGGAATATCAGGGCGCCGTTTTTCTTCATAATCAAAAGACCTTTGTATTTTTTTTGACTTTCTGAAAACCTCCGCCATTTTTCAAACCGGCGGGGGTTCATTTCAGGATGAATGGGTGTGCCAGCCGCAATCCCGTCGCTTTAGCGGCGGGTCAAGGCTGGCAAATAAAAATGACCTTCCATACCATCAAAATTCTCAGTCATTTATGGCGGAGAATTTTAATTTGATTGTCTTTTACAACCTGCCTCTACCTGGGTTTTAGGCCCTGGAAGGGGCCTACTCCAATACCGCGCCTGTGTTGGCCGAGGTTACAGCCTTTGCGTACCTTGAGAGCCACCCCGACTTTATCTTGGGCTGAGGCGGCTTCCAGCCCTTCTTCCTTCTCTCGATCTCTCCGGCCTCTACATTCAGATCAAGGCGCCTGCCGTGAATGTCCAATTCTATCGTATCCCCGTCTTTTATGAAGGCTATGGGGCCGCCTTCGGCGGCCTCAGGGGATATATGCCCGACGCAGGGTCCCCTTGTGCCGCCGGAGAACCTGCCGTCGGTTATGAGGGCCACCGAGTCCCCCATGCCCATACCCATAAGGGTCGCTGTGGGAGCGAGCATCTCTCTCATCCCGGGCCCGCCCCTGGGGCCTTCGTACCGTATTACAAGGACCTCGCCGGCCTTTATGGTACGGCCTAAAATGGCCTTCATGGCGGCTTCCTCGGAGTCGAATACCCGGGCCGTACCCTTGAAGTACATCATCTTCTCGCTCACCCCGGACTGCTTGACGACAGCGCCCAGAGGGGCGATGTTGCCTTTAAGGACCGCTATGCCGCCTTCTGCGTGGTACGCCTTGTTCAAGGGGACTATCACATCGTCGTCAATGAAACGAGGCTCGTCCAGCAAGGCCTTTACCCTTTTCCCGGATACCGTCGGGTTGTCCCTTATGGAGTCCTTCAATCGCTGCATCACCGCGCCTATGCCTCCGGCCCAGTGCAGGTCTTCCATGTAGTACGGGCCCACTGGCTCGAGGGATGTTATATGCGGGGTGACTTTACTCAGCTCGTCGAAGAGCTCAAGCGGCAGTTTCACGCCGGCCTCATGGGCTATCGCCAAAAGATGAAGTACCGTGTTCGACGACCCGCCGAGGGCCATGTCCACCCTGATGGCGTTTTCAAAGGCGGCCCTTGTCATTATCTTTCTCGGCGTTACATTCTTCTTTACAAGGCCGACTATCCTCTCGCCGCTGTCGAAGGCTATCCTTCTCTTGTCGGCGGAGTTGGCAAGCGCTGTCCCGCACCACGGCAGGCTCATGCCCATCGCTTCGGTCAGACACGCCATGGTGTTTGCCGTATACAGCCCCTGACAGCTTCCCGCGCCGGGACAAGCCCCGCTTTCGCACGCGCTCAGCTCCTCCTTGGATATCTCGCCGGAGCGGAAGCGCCCCATCGCCTCGAAGGTATTCCTGATGAACGATGTGCGCATGCCCTTGTATCGGCCTGTCATCATCGGCCCGGCAGTGACGACTATCGAGGGGATATTCAGGCGTCCGGCGGCCATGAGCATGCCAGGGGTGATCTTGTCGCAGTTGGTAAGGAGCACCAGGCCGTCAAGGGCGTGGGCCTCGGCAACGCTCTCCACGAGATCGGCTATAAGCTCCCTGGAAGGCAGCGAGTAGTGCATGCCCCTGTGCCCCATGGCGATCCCGTCGCAGATGCCCGGAAGCCCGAAGAACATCGGGTATCCTCCACCGGTGTGCACGCCCTTTTCGATGAACCTCTCCAGGTCCCTCATCCCGATGTGTCCGGGTATGAGGTCGGTAAAACTGGTGGCGACCCCTATGAAGGGTTTTTTCATCTCGCCTTTAGGTATGCCTGTAGCGTAAAGGAGCGCCCTGTGCGGCACCCTCTCAAGCCCCTTTTTGATCCTGTCGCTGCGGCCCGGCATCTTCTCTCACTTTCTAAAATTCAACGCTGAAGAGTTGAATCATCTGATGGTTTTTATAATAACTACTTATCGAGATACTCGGCTATCCTCTGCTTCATCTCGTCCTTGAGCGCGAGCTTGAGTTTCTTGAGTCTGTTCTTCTCGAGTGTCTCGGTAGCGGTAAGCCTGGGTTTTTTCTCAAGCTTTTCCAGCTTGTTCTCATAGTCCTTATGGGTCTTGTACTTCCGCTTGAACTCCGGGTCTGTCTCGACAAGCCTTTCAACAACCTTCTGGTCCTGTTTTTCCATAAAGGCCTCCTCTTTTTATTGATCCTTGTTGCCCGATAGTCCGGCCTTAACCGCTATGCTTGAAAAAGCTTGAAATTAAATGCAAATATCCAATTTTAGATATTAACCCAATCAAAAAAGGTTGTCAATAAAACGATAAGCGGCAGCCAATCAAACTTGAATGGGTGTGCCACTCCGCAATCCCGTCGCTTTAGCGGCGGGTCAAGGCTGGCAAATAAAAATGACCTTCCATACCATCAAAATTTTCCGTCATTTATGGTGGAGAATTTTAATCACAAAATTCCCTGTAGCTTGTTTCCTTGTAAAATCCTCCCCCTCGATGGGGGAGGGGAGGTTTAAGGAGATACCCCGCAGCAAGGCTTGCGGGGTGGTTCATTGGGTAAAGCGCATTACAAAGACAAAACCTTCACTATTTTTTTATGATAATTCGAGGAAAAAGTCCATATTTTAGTGAAGATACCTTGAAAAATCAGAAGGCGGCTATTTGCCTGCCTTGAGCTCAGCCTCTGACTTTCTTAGATACGCGGGTAGCAGCTCCGAGGGGTCTGAGGCTGCTGAGGGGTTTTGAAGGGCCAGCAAAGCTACGTTTGAGGCCCGTATATGCCAGAGGGCCTCCGGGGCCACAAGCGCCCCCTTCACATTCTTTCTTACGGCCTCGCCGTAGACATTAAGCCCGCCGCCGAGGAAGACTACCGGGGACCCGACCTCTGAGGCGGCCCTGAAAAGCGCCTCCGGCGCCATTACCGAATCCTCCATGACGGCAGAGGTTGCCGCGCCGTTGAACCTGTAAAGCGCAGAGTATACCTCCCCTTTCCTGGCGTCAAGCAGGGGGCAGACTACAAGACCCGAGTACCTCAGGTTAAGCGCGAGGGATTCAAGCGTGGAGACACCGGCGACCTTTTTCCCGAGGGCCCACGCGAGCCCCTTGACCGTAGCCACGCCTATACGCAGGCCCGTAAAAGAGCCGGGGCCGTTGTCCACGGCAAAAAGGTCCACTTCCTTTATGTCAATCCCGGCGGATCCGAGAAGGCGCGTGACGGCGTTCATCAGCCAGTCTGCGTGCGTGCCGACATTGCCGACCGTCAGCTCGGCCACAAGGGCCCCGTCACGCACGATGGCGACGGAACCGGAAGGAGAAGATGTGTCAAAGGCCAGTACAAGCACGGCTTACCCGAATATGCGGAAGAGGTCGTTGTAGGTGACCAGCAGCATGAGGCCGATCAGGAGCACTACCCCCACCTGCTGGGCTATGGTCATGAACCTCTCACTGAGGGGGCTTCCCTTCACCGACTCGATACCGAAAAAGAGCAGGTGTCCGCCGTCAAGCACGGGGATCGGGAAGAGGTTTATTATGCCGAGTTGCAGGCTCAAAAAGGCTACAAGGTACAAGAGGTCCGAGAGCCCCGAGGCGGCGGCCTTTCCAGCCACCTGCGCTATCATTATCGGGCCGCCCAGGGTCTTTAAGGAGTACTTTCCGACCACGAGGCCCTTTAAGACCACAAAGAGCTTGGTCGTCATCTCGACCGAGGTGGTCAAGCCCTTGCTTATCGACTCGAAAAAGCCGTATCTTTTGAGCGTCTGCTCGTCCTTGCGCGAGATGCCTACGAGGTAGACCCTGGCTTCCGGGTTGTACCTGGGTAATACCTCTATCGTAAGCGTCCCGTTGTCCCTGCCTATCGAAAAGGTCTTCTTCTCCCCGCTCTTATGTATGATATCCTCGAGCTCCGCCCAGTGGCCGACAGGCTGCCCGTCGATAGAGAGTATCCTGTCCCCCGGTTTGATCCCGGCCGCCTCGGCCGGATATCCATGCGACACCTCGCTTATGACGGGGGGCATCGGGGGGTACATGCCGCCTGTGCCGGCCCCGGTATCCGCCGATGTATCCGGCGTGATCTTCGTCTTTATCTCCTGCCCGTCCCGCAGTGCCTCGACCTCTATGCTTTTGCCGGGGTTCAGGGCGAGGCTGGCAAGCACCTGCTCCCAGTTGGCGGTCTTCTTGCCGTCGATGGACTCTATCAGGTCTCCCTTCTTAAGCCCAGCCTTAAAGGCGGGCTCGTTCGGGACTACATAGCCGATTATCGAGGGTTTCTCGAGGAACGCCGGGATATTTATCCCTATCATGAATATCACCGGCATGAGGACGGCCGCCAGCACAAGGTTCATGATGGGGCCAGCGGCAACGATGGCGGCACGGTTGGATACCGGCCTGTGGGCGAAAGACCTCAACTTGTCCTCCTCGGATACCTCCTCGCCGACGGATTCGCCGACCATCTTTACATACCCGCCGAGCGGGAGGAGCGATATCCTGTATTCGGTCTCGCCTTTTGTAAAACCGACTATCTTCGGGCCGAACCCCAGAGAGAACTTCTCGACCCCCACCCCTGAAAGCTTGGCTACAAGGAAGTGCCCGAGCTCGTGTATGAATATAAGGACTCCGAGTACTATTACGAACGATATGAATGTTGTCATCTTCTTCCCGACCGGTTTATTTTAAATCACAAAATTCCCTGTAGCTTGTAAAACCCTCCCCTCCCTTGATGGGAGGGGAGGGTTAAGGAGATACCCCGGAGAAGGCTATCGGGGTGGTTCATTTTTCAAAGCGTCTATCAGGGCCGCAATCCCTGGTTGCGCATATCCTGGTGGCCGGCCTTGCGGCAAAACGCCGGAGAAGCTCTCGCATGGATATGATATTTTAACATTTCAAACGGATCAATTCAGGTATTTAATCAATCCCCTGGCGGCGTCACGAGCCCATGCGTCCGCCTCAAGGACATCGTCTATCGAGTTTATCTCCGAAGCCCTGTGCCTTCCGAGCACTTCCGAGACGACCCTGTATATCTCGGTAAAAGAAAGTCCTCCCTTGAGGAACATCTCCACCGCGACCTCGTCGGCGGCGTTCAACACCGCCGTGGCGCTGCCCCCCATCCGTAAAGCCTCGTAGCTTAAGCCCAGGCACGGAAACCTTTCGGCGTCCGGCTCCATGAACTCAAGGGTCAGCCCGGAGAGGTTCAGCGGCGGCGTGCCGGCCTCTATCCTTTCGGGGTAAGAGAGCGCGTAGGCTATCGGCCCCTTCATGTCCGGGTTGCTCATCTGCGCCACTATCGAGCCGTCTATGTATTCTACCATGGAATGGACGATCGACTGAGGGTGTATGGCTACGGATATCTTCGAGGGTGGAAGCTCGAAGAGGTAAGACGCCTCTATCACCTCAAGCCCCTTGTTTACGAGCGTAGCCGAGTCTACGGAAATTTTTCTGCCCATTTTCCACTTCGGGTGCCTGAGGGCCTCGGCCGGAGTGACGGTGGCGAGGGCCTCAGCCGGGGTCTTGAGAAACGGCCCTCCCGAGGCCGTAAGTATAATCCTCTTTATGTCGCATCTCCTGTGGCCCGTAAGCGACTGGAAGACCGCCGAGTGCTCGCTGTCCACCGGCAGGAGCCTTACTCCCCTCTTTTTGACCTCTGCCATTACGAGGGGGCCCGCCATGACGAGGGTCTCCTTGTTGGCAAGGGCTATGTCCTTGCCGCCCTTTATGGCGGCCATCGTCGGTATGAGCCCGGAGGACCCTGAAATGGCCGAGAGGACCATCTCCACCACTTCAAGGGTGGCGGCCTCAACGGCTCCGTCGACCCCGTATCCGACGGTTACGGCGGAAGGAAGCGAGCTTCTTAGCTCTTGAGCCGCCTCCGGGGTGGCCACCGAGACGAACGAGGGCTTAAACTCCAGCGCCTGCTCTTTGAGAAGCTCCAGGTTGTTGCCGGCGGCCAGAGATGCCACGGTGAACTTCAATGGGTTGGCCCTTACCACCTCGAGGGTATTCCTGCCGATCGAGCCGGTGGAGCCAAGTACCGCGAGTGCTTTTTGTCCAGTGTCCATCATCGGGCCTACGCCTTAAAGTACCATATGAGAGAGTAATAGAAGACGGGGAGCGCGAAGAGGAGCGAGTCGATCCTGTCGAGCACTCCCCCGTGTCCCGGTATCAGCGTGCCTGAGTCCTTGACGCCGGCCGCCCTCTTAAGAAGCGATTCCGCCAGATCGCCTATTATGCCTACGGCGCCTATGACGGTCGAAAAAAAGACGACCTCGCAGACACCCAACCCCATCGACAGGAACCTGTTGAAGAGGTACGCCGCTATAAAGCCCCCGACGAGGCCTCCGACGGCCCCCTCAACGGTCTTTTTCGGGCTTATCTCCGGGCAGAGCCTGGTCTTGCCGACGGTCTTGCCGGTCAAGTAGGCGAAGGTGTCGTTTGACCAGATGATGACCAGAAGGAGCATTATCCACCACTGCCCCCCGTCGAGCTGCCTCAACGCTATCGCGTAAGAGAGCGTCACCGCGACGTAGAGCAGTCCCAGAGTCTTGAAGGCCGTATCGTACGAGGCGTCCCTCAAGTCTTTGGTGACCGCCATATTGTAAAAGAAGAATATGAAGACCGCGCCCGTCAGAAAGGCCGGGAGGTATCCGGCGCCGCGAAAATAAAGGAGCAGCGGGACGACAAGCCCCAGGGCCATCCCGAGGCGGTCCGACCACCTGTCCCTTATCTTCAAAATAGTCAGGTTATTGTACTCGTGGAGCGCGAGGAGTGTCAGAACGGAAACTGCCGCGAATATCCAGAAAGCGGCGGTGAAAAGGACCAGATAGACTATTATAGGAATCAAAATGACGCCCGTGACTACCCTTTTCAGACTTCCCTCCCCATGGTCCCTGATCCGCGCGGACTTCAGGGACGAACCTCCCGGGCATACAACGCCGGGTCTATGACCGCAGGAATAAACGGCTGTTTTTCTATCCGGCCGCACCCACGCCCTGCTCCTTCACGAGTCCGAACCTTCTTTCCCTGCCGGCGTAATCCCGTATCGCCTCCAGAAGGTCGTCCCTCGTGAAATCCGGCCAGAGGACATCGGTCACATATATCTCGGTATAGGCAAGCTGCCAGAGGAGGAAGTTACTGATCCTTTTTTCGCCGCTTGTCCGTATAAGGAGGTCGGGGTCCGGGGCGCCCTCCGTGTAGAGGCATCCCCCGAACATCTCCTCGGTTATATCATCGGGCGAGAGCGTGCCGTCCGCTACCCTCATCGCCAGCACCTTCGCGGCCCTCGTTATCTCTTCCCTGCCGCCGTAGCTCAGGGCCAGAAAGAGCACCATCCCGTTATTGTGAGCGGTTTTGGCCTCAAGCTCGTCTACGACATCCCTTACGCCCCTGGGCAGGTCACTGACGCACCCTATTGCCTTGAAGCGGATATTGTTCTCAAGAAGCGTCTTAAGCTCGCCTTTCAAGTGGCTCTCCAGAAGCCTCATCAGCATCTGGACCTCTATGGCCGGGCGGTTCCAGTTCTCTTTGGAAAAAGTGTACAGGGTGAGGTACTCGACCCCTAGTTCCCTGCAATGTCTTACCGTGTCCCTCGCCACGTCTATGCCTTTTCTGTGGCCGTTGATCCTGTTCAAGAGCCTTTTCTTGGCCCAGCGGCCGTTGCCGTCCATGATTATCGCTATGTGGCGTGGGAGCCTGTCTTTGGAAATATTATCCATTTTTTTAATTTTCGGTCTTTTTTCCAGTTGTTGGTTCTCTCTCGCCGTTAAACCGCCTTTTTAGAGTGACTGAATGAAAAATCTACCACAAAGACCCCGGAACCTCAAGCAAATAAGGCCGGCCTGAAACGGGGCTCAGACTTCCATTATCTCGGCCTCTTTCCGGGTAAGGACCTCTTCTATCCGCGCTATCTGCCTGTCGGTCGAGTCCTGGACCTCGTGCTGGAACTTCTTGAGGTCGTCCTGGGATACCTTCTTGTCCTTTTCGAGTTTCTTCAAAGCCTCGTTCGCGTCCCTCCTGACATTACGGATGGAGACCTTGCACTCCTCGCCGTACTTCCTGGCGAGCTTTACGTACTCCTTCCTCCTCTCATCGGTTAGGGGCGGGAAGTTTATTCTGATCATCTTGCCGTCGTTCGTCGGGGTCAGGCCGAGGTCCGAAGTCATAATGGCCTTTTCTATCATGTGTATCTGGGAGGTGTCCCACGGCTGGATGGATATGGTCCTGCTCTCCGGAACGGAGAGCGTCGCAATCCCCTTTATGGGCGTGGGCGTGCCGTAATAATCGACCTTCACATTGTCGAGTATGGTTATGGAGGCCCTGCCGGTCCTCAGTCCACCAAGCTCATG
>JACRCH010000135.1 GCA_016219115.1 Deltaproteobacteria bacterium | reverse complement strand
CTCCTCGAAAGCAAGGTCATGGAGGAGTTCAGGAACGCGGAGGAAGGGAGGGCGGCTTAAATGTATACACGCGAAGATGTGATGATAAGGCGCAAAGCAATCGAGGTCATAAAGATACTTGAAGGCCTGACAATTAAGCAGGCCAGAGAGGCCCTGGGTGAGGCTGAATCCTTCATTATGATTTGCATGCGCGTAGACACAGTAAACAATGACGACTTAAAAAAGGTCGTCGCCAACGCTAACGAGATGGAACGCGATCTGAAAAGGCTAAACAAATGGGATTAGACCTCAAATGCCCTAAATGCCTCTATGTCTTCGACCCGCGCGAAGTGACGAAGAACCAGGACATCGTCGCGATCATCCGGATGCAGGCCGACTTCGCGCCGCAGGGCAAGCTCGTATTCGAGTACGCGGAGCTCTTCGAGACGACCCGGCCCGTGAAGGAGGCGAAGCTTCTGCGGATCCTCTCCGAGGTCCGCGAGATGTGGACCTCCGGAAAGTTCGCCCTGAATAAGCGGGTCCATGTGATATCGAAAGAGGGCTTGGCCGCCGCGCTCAAGACGGTCTGCAACAAGCGCTTCGAGGTGCCGCTCGAGAACCACAACTATCTCAAGAAGGTCATGGTCACGGTATCGGAGACCGAGGCCGCGAAAAGGTCCGTTGCCGATGAGCGCGCATTGAAGGAACGAGAGGACAGGCTCCGCGCGACATCGAGGCCCGTGGACCCGAAGGACGACACAGCCCCGGCCCCGATCGGAGAGCTGGCCAAAAAACTACCCTGGAGCAGAGGATGAAGGAAATAATCAAGAAAGCGATTCAGGAGGGTATGAAGGATCATGGGGGCGGCGTAGACCATTATGCAAAGATTATCGAGAAACATCTCGTTGAAGCGGGCTACGGCAAGGTCGACCCGAACCTCCTCGCCGTCCTCGTCGATTTTCGGCACGGGCTCGGAAACCTCCAGGAGAACCTGCGTACCATCATGCACAAGACGGAACTCCTGAGCCTCTCGGACGAGAAATGCACTCAGCTCTTGAACATCATCAACCATCATCTGAGGCCCCGGTGACGAGAGTCGTCTGCGGGCTCGCGAATAAATGCAATGAAGCCGCCTGTCCTCACAGACTGCCTCACGACAGGAACCTGCTCTGCGATGAAACATGCGACATGGGGCCGGAGAGTAAAGGCTGTATCGGGTTCGCCGAGTACATGACCGGGATAAAGCTGAGAGGCGGAAAGAACATCGAGCCTTACAACGGCGGCTTGCCGGTGAAGATACTCAGAAAGGAGGATTGATTATGGCAAGGACTTGCGCGGCGGCTGGATGTACGAATCCAGCGGAGACAAAGGGGCTGTGCGGCATGCATTTTCAGGGGCAGCTTGAGATAGATAAAGCCTCCGAGCCGCACAAAACGCGGGGGGGGGGCGAACCTATAGAACCGAAAAAACGCGGTCGCAGACCTGGTAGAAAATCAAAGGATATGATCACGGCCTCTGTGCTTCCGGACATGCGGATTTTAGAGGAGGCGATATTGGCGGCGGAAAACATCTCCTCGGACTGGAACCTACCCGCAGACAAAAAAGCCCGGCTGGTATCAGAACTGTACCGGCTAAGGCAATAAGCTCGAAACCCCGGAGGCCTCCGGGGTCGCACCGTAAGGCGGTGCCTGATGATGAGCAAAATGAATTTGACAAAAAAGACCAAAGCCCCTAAAATGGGAACTATCGAAAGTTTCACGTGGGGCTGCCCTGCATCCGCAATCAAATGCGGAAAGGAGGGGTGGTCTAAATATACTGGTGTGCCATGCGCGCGCCGAGTGTCCCTGCATCGTGAGGTGCAGGGCGGCCTTCCACGTGAGACCGCGATAACGCTCGGCGCGCGTTTTTATTTCGCGTCGAATATCGAAAAACACACGTGGAGGCCCCTCATGCCAAATCCTTGGTACATCCCTGAAAATCCACAAGACGCTCTTGATTGCCTCGAAGACATCTCTACGATTCTCGCATTCCTGAGGGACACCGCCCCTCAAAACCCAGACCTTAAGCCATCAGAGGACGGAATGACCGGATTCTACTTCCTCCTTGATTTCCTGACATCCGCCACGAGACGGTCGGTCAACCATCTCGCCAAAAGGAGGACCGCCTTATGAATGAGATAATCAGGATTGAGGATATGGAGCTTGAAAGGGTCGAGTATAACGGCCAGCCGGTACTAACGTTGGCAATGGTGGATAAAATCCATCAGAAGCCAGACGATACCG
>JACRCH010000133.1 GCA_016219115.1 Deltaproteobacteria bacterium | reverse complement strand
TCCACCGAAAACCTCCTTTTCCTGTAAACTTTGAGCGGTTCACAGCTGCGGTTCACAGCTAAGGAGGTTTTCGTATTTTCCCGCAAATGTCAAACTCTGTGAGTCCCCCGGCAGAGCCGGGGGTTTACCTGTTTTTAATTACAGACTTGGCAAATATGAATTGGCACTAGCGGATTTTAACAGAGCAGTCGAGATTAACCCAAAATATACAGACTCATATATTAACCGCGGGAATGCTTATGACAGCCTTGGCAACCACATTCAGGCAATTAAAGAATATGAGCAAGCCATCGAGATCAATCCTACATATGCAGAGGCTTATTATAACCGTGGAGGTAACTATGCTGCTCTTGGCAACTACACGCAGTCGATTAACGATTATGACAAAACAATTGAGCTGAAACCAAAATATGTGGGTGCTTACTATAACCGTGGGAACGCATACTTCAACCTCGGCAACTATAAGCAAGCAATTGTGGATTATGACAGAGCCATAGAGATTAATCCTAAATATTCGTCAGCGTATTATAACCGGGCTGTTTCATATGAGAGACTTGGCAACAGAAAACAGTCATATGAGGATCTGAACACAGCAGCTAAATTAGGCGACAAAAATGCACAGAATATTTTGACAAGTCAGGGAATAAACTGGTAGCTGCCCGTATCAGTCTGTTTTAAATGGATTTTTAAGCATTTCTCCAGTAAAATATACTATTAAATCAGCGCAGTCGCCTTTTTTAGGCGCAGGTTTTCGACCCGGGACCTTTATGACGAAAAAAAGAGTAGTAGTGGCGATGAGCGGAGGGGTGGATTCCTCAATGGCGCTCGCTGTCCTTAAAGATCAGGGGTACGACTGCGTCGGAGTCTCGATGCAGCTGTGGGACTACTCCAAAAAAGAAGAAGCCACGGGAGCCACGGGCGGGAGCTGTTGTTCGCTCGACGACATCCGCGACGCCAGGGGTGTGGCCGACAGCCTCGGTCTCCCTTTCTACGTGGTCAATGTCGAGGAGGCCTTCTCAAAAGAGGTCGTCGATTACTTCGTAAAGGGCTACCTCACGGGGCAGACCCCGAACCCCTGCGTGAAGTGCAACCAGGTACTGAAGTTCGAGGTGCTCTTAAAGAAGGCCGTGGGCCTCGAGGCGGACTATCTGGCCACGGGCCACTACGCCCGGATAGAAGAGACCGCTGAAGGCTTCAGGCTCCTAAAGGGAGCCGACCCCGAGAAGGACCAGAGCTATTTCCTCTTTACCATGACGCAGGAGCAGCTCTCAAGGGTGCTGTTCCCGGTCGGGGGGATGACCAAGAAAGAGGTACGGGCGAAGGCCAGGGAGCTTGGCCTTAAGACCTCGGAGAAGAAAGAAAGCCAGGAGATATGCTTTGTAGAGGAGCCGAGCTACACGGACTTTCTCTCCTCAAGGGTAGTAAAAAAGACCGGCGAGATCATAAGCGCCGACGGCCGGGTGCTGGGGACTCATACGGGCCTCTTTAACTATACCGTGGGGCAGAGGAAAGGGCTCGGGCTCTCCGGGGGGCCTTTCTACGTGCTCGACATGGACCTCCCCTCAAACCGCCTGATTGTCGGCCCTGAAGGGCTGTTATACTCAAAGGGGCTTGTAGCCGGAGAGATCAACTGGATAAACGCGAAGGCCGGGAAGGGCGCGAAAAGAGGCCTCCGGGCGGACTCAAAGATACGCTACAGGCACCGGGGGGCCGCTTCGACAGTAACGCTATTGGATGACGGCGGGGTCAGGGTCGTTTTTTCGGAGCCGCAAAAGTCGGTCACCCCGGGTCAGGCCGTCGTCTTTTACGACGGGGACGAGGTGCTGGGCGGAGGCTGGATAAAGGGGGCCTTGAAGGACTGATGGACGGGACAAAAGAGCGGTCAAAGACCGTATCGATCTACACCATGGGCTGCAAATCGAACCAGTACGACTCCTCGGCGCTTGAGGATACGCTTCGCGCGGCTTCTCTCGATGTGGTGCCGTTTCCGGGGCCGGCCGACGCCTACATAATAAACACCTGCACCGTCACCGGCAAGACCGATTACCAGTCGCGCCAGCTTATAAGGAAGGTCAGACGGACCAACCCCGGCTCCCTGGTCATCGTCACCGGATGCTACGCCCAGGTCTCGGCAGACGAACTCGGTAATATTGACGGCGTGGACTACATACTCGGCAACCCGGAGAAGGGCAGGGTCATAGAGTTCATAAAAAGAGGCCGGAGCCCGCGCCCCGTGACGCTTGTCGGCCCCTCCGGGGAAGGAACGCCCTTTACCTTGCGGGCGAAGGGCTCGTCCGGGAGGACCAGGGCGAACCTCAAAGTGCAGGAGGGGTGCGGCAGGCTCTGCTCGTACTGCGTAATACCGATGGCAAGGGGGCGCTCCAGAAGCCTCGCGCTCGAAGATATCGAGCGCGAGATAGACTCTCTCGTGGAGAACGGCTACAGGGAAGTGATACTTACGGGGATACACCTCGGGGCGTGGGGTGCCGACCTCACCCCGCCCATGAGCTTGACCTCGATACTCTCTCTCATAGAAAAGAAGGGGTACCCCTGCCGGTTCAGGATCAGCTCGCTTGACCCGGATGAGATCACCGATGAGCTTATAGAAATAATGCGCTCCGCCAGGAGCGTCTGCAACCATCTCCATCTGCCTCTGCAGAGCGGGGACGACTCGGTCTTGCGGATGATGAAGAGGCCCTACACACGCGAGGTCTTCAGGGAAAAGGTCGAGAAGATCGCCTCCGCCGTACCCGAGGTGTCGGTGGGAGCGGATGTGATCGCGGGCTTTCCCGGCGAGGGTGAATGTGAGTTCGAGAAGACTTACTCGCTTTTAGAAGACCTCCCGTTGTCTTATCTTCACATCTTTCCGTACTCCAGGAGGAGGGGGACCGCGGCGGCCGGGTACAGGGGGCAGGTCGACCCGCGTGAGGTAAGAGAGCGCTGCGACAGGCTTAAAAGCCTTGATGCATCGAAGACGGCGGAGTTCTACAGGTCGTTCGCAGGCAAGGAAGCAACGGTCCTCATCGAGTTTGCGAGGGATAAGAAGACCGGGCTTCTCAAGGGGCGCGCTCGTAATTACATACAGGTCTATGTGGACGACGCCGACGGACTGGCAAACACGCTGACACGGGTGCGCCTTACCGGGTTCGGCCCCGACGGGATGACCGGAGAGGTCATCGGGGGCCGCTTATGAACCACCCAGCAAGCCTTGTCCCGGGGTATCTAAAAATCTCCAAATTTCATTGAAGAAGGTTTTGTATCGTTCTTTAACAAAATACCGGAGGGGTATTGCGTAGCGATAAGGAGAGCGAACGAGCAAGCTTCGGTATCTATTGCGAGTGAGCTTGACAGCGAGCGGAGTCCAATACCCCGAAAAGCGCGCGGCTTGCCGCGCTTAATTAAAATTCTCCGCCATAAATGACGGAGAATTTTGATGGTATGGAAGGACATTTTTATTTGCCAGCCTTGACCCACCGCTAAAGCGACGGGATTGCGGCTGGCACACCCATTCAACCCGAAGGGAATAGAGTGAAGAAAGATATAGTCCTCGAGGAGTTCCAGGAGACACTGCCCTTTCATTTCAAGGACCTCGTGCTGTTGCAGAAGGTCTTCGTCCACAGGTCTTTCCTCAACGAAAAAGACGCCTCGACGCTCAAGGCAAAGGAGTCTTACGAAAGGCTTGAGTTCCTCGGCGACGCCGTGCTCTCGAACATCGTAAGCCACCTCCTCTATGACAAGTACCCGGACGCCGACGAGGGGGAGCTCACGAGGCTCAGGGCAAAGCTCGTGAACAGGCAGGCGCTGGCCAATATTGCAAGGGGCCTGAACCTCAACGACTACGTGCTCCTCGGCAAGGGCGAGAGAAGCGGCGGCGGGTCAGAAAACCCTATGATACTCGCCGGAGTCTTCGAGGCGCTTGTGGCCGCCATATACTTCGAGCTCGGGTTCAAGATAACATTTTCTTACATGGAAATGCTCTTTTCGCCTCTGATAGACACTGCCACGGCCCATGAACCGGGGCATTTCGACTACAAGCCGAGACTCCAGGAGCTCTCCCAGAGGATATTCAAGGAGGCCCCTGCCTACAGGCTCGTAAAAGAAGAAGGCCCTCCGCACAAAAAGACCTTCGACCTGGAGGTCGTAATAAAGGGAGAGGTCTTCGGGAGAGGCTCGGCGGCGAAAAAAAAGGACGCCGAGCAGCTTGCCGCCGAAGAGGCCCTGAAAAAGCTCGAGGCCCGGGAGAAGGAAGGCATTTAAGGCCATGGCGCGAAAGAAACGGCTCATAATCCCGCTTTTCATCCCCTTCGGCGGATGTGCCAACCAGTGCGTATTCTGCGACCAGGAGGGAATCACCGGAGAGGTAAGACTCCCGACCCTCAAGGAGGTGGCGGACACGGTTCACTCCTACCTCTCCACATGGAAGGGCGGCGGTGCGAAGGAGATCGCCTTCTACGGCGGAAGCTTCACGGCGCTGCCTGTCGGGGCGCAGCTTGACTACCTTGAAGCGGCCTTCGGCCATATCATTGAGGGACGCGTGGACTCCGTACGCGTCTCCACCAGGCCGGACCGCGTGACTCCGGGGATCATCGAGTACCTCAAGAGATACGGCGTGGCAACGGTAGAGCTGGGGGCCCAGTCGATGTCTGACGAAGTCTTGAAGGCATCGGGAAGGGGGCACACGGCCCGCCAGACTGCGGAAGCGGTAAGTATGCTTAAGGGAGCCGGCCTCAATGTGGGTCTTCAGTTCATGCCGGGCCTGCCGGCGGACTCCAGGGATTCAGTCATCAGGACCACGGAGGAGATAATAGGGCTTAAGCCGGATTTCGTCAGGGTATACCCGACCCTGGTATTTAAAAAAACGCCGCTGTACAGGATGTATCTCAACGGGAGCTACACGCCGTGGACGCTCGAGGAGATGGTAGAGGTCTGCGGGAAGGTCTACGGGCTGTTGAAAGACGCCGGGATACCGATCGTACGGATGGGGCTTCAGCCCACGGAGGAACTCGAAAAAAACCTTGTGGCGGGCCCCTACCACCCCTCTTTCAGGCAGCTTGTCGAGGGGCGGATTTAGCGTTCCGGGGTTGCGGAGCCTTGAGTTCTGTGTTTTGATCCGGGATAGGGTTGAAAAACTCTTTTGAGAAACCTTTTTGTAAAAGTGTCCTGCGGACTGCGGATAAAAGAGTCGATCCATGTTGCCCTATGGATTATACCGGCAACAGGCGCGTCTTTAATCTGCTGACCATCAGGTCCTCAACGGACTTCAGCCCGTATTTGAGGGGACGGAGCTTTATTTAGGGGGTAAAATATGAAAAAGATCGCGGCAATACTCTTTATCGCGGTATTCCTCCAGGTATCCACTATCTACGCGGCCATGGAGGCGAGAGAGCCTTCGGGCGAGGCCATAGTCTTCGATGTGGTCCTCGCAAGGCCCCTGGGGCTGGCTACGCTCGTGGGGGGAACGGCGATATTCATAGCCGGGCTGCCCTTCACGCTGCCGACCGGAAGCGTCGGCGTCTCGGCGAAAAAACTGATCGCGGACCCCTTCAGGTTCACCTTTATAAGGCCTGTTGGAGAGATACCGGAAGACCCTTACGCGCCGAAAAAGTAAGCGCTACTGGATGGTATAGATTACCCTGACGTCGGAGTTGTTCCTCACGGCGCTTAAAGAGACGTACCCTATGGCGCCCCTCTCGGTGGACACCCTCCTGATGATGAGCGCCTCGCTCTTCATCGTAACGGGAGGGTTCTTGGCCTGGTTGGTTATCTTCAGGTGCGCCCATTCCTCGGCGACCCTTTCGGCGTCCTTGCCGAGGACGCTTGAAGAAAACGCCTCCCGAAGCTGGTTCTGCACCGACAGGTCATAGAGTATCACCGGTACGCCGTCGGACCAGTTGAGCGTGTTGTTCGTGTACATCTTCCTTATCTCGTCCGGGCTGAGATTGCCGACCATGTTATCCCTGTTGACGATAACGGCCACCGGCTCGCCGGAGCGCGCTGGAGAGGCCGCCAGAAGGTTCAGAGCGAATATCAGCAACACAAGAATGAGAGTCTTTCTTGCCGGCATCAGAGGTCTCCTATCGCCACCACTATCGCCATGATGACCTCGTTGTAGTCCCTGACGGACCGGTCGGCGAACTCGTTTCTGTTGTATTCCACCTTTCCCACGACATTGTGCGCGAAGTGGTAGTTCAGGGCGCCGGTGTAGCGGTAGTGCGCGTCCTTCGAGACCTTGTCGTTCTTGTCGTACCAGTCGGCCCTTCCGGCAAGCGTCCAGTTCTTTATGTCGTAGCTCAGCTGTGCGTACAGCCCCCTGTCGTTGATGCCGCCGGAGGTGTTGTTGTGCCTGAAGACGAACTCTGTCTGGAGTTTGAAATTGGCACGGTTATACAGCAGATGCGCCCCGTAGCTTGCCCTTCTTATGTCCTGGTTGTCCTTCTCCCCGTAAAAAGACGCCCCCATCGAAAGGCCGTGCATCACATCGAGGTTCACCCTCGCGCCGGCGGCTTTATTCTGGTTCCTGTCGGTATTTCCGGGGTTCCCGCTTCCGTTGGCCACATAGAGGTGCGTGTCGAGCACCGAGTCCATCAGGTTAAACGAGTTCCTCAAAAGCGCCCCGTCAGCGACCTCCGGGAATATGACCTTGTAGAAAAGCGGGCTTGTCTGCGTCGGCACGTAAGGCGGGTAGCGGTATATGGACCAGATGCCGGCCGGGGTAAGGTAGCGCCCGACCCTCACGTCCCAGTTCATATAGGGATGGTACTCAATGTACATCTGCTCCACGAAGAGCGTGCCCTGGGACTTGGCTACCGTGTCGTTTGCCGGGTTGGACTCTATCCTCGGCGCATCCTCGAACTCTATCTCGGTAAATAGCTTCCACTCCTTCTGGATATCTTTTGTGAAAAAGAGGCTCAAGTGCCGCACCCTGAACTTGTTGTGCTCGTCCTGCTGGCCGGTAAAGACGAACTCGGCGTCGGCGTACCCGCTCACGTCCACGAGCTTCGACAAGAGGCCCATGTTGTGCCTTAGCTCCTCGCCGTCGGTCTCCGCGTTGCCGATGCGTTTTTTTATCTCCGTATTTTCCTTCTTAAGCTCCTGCATCTCCTGTTCGAGCCTGTCGAGCCTCTCGTCGGCGGCCCCGGCTTTTGACGGAGCCGCCCATAAAAAGCACAGTGCCATCAGCAACAGAGCAGTCGTTTTAGCGTTTCGCCTCATCTGGCATCTTCTCCTTCCATCTCGTTTATATCCTGTCGGAGTCCTCCGGGAGAGGGGCCTCGGCCGAGGGGAACCTCAATGTAAAGGAGGTCCCCACTCCATGTTTGCTCTCCACGTCTATCAGTCCTCTGTACTTCGTCACTATCCTGTAAACCACATAGAGCCCGAGGCCCGTGCCCATCCCCACTGGCTTGGTGGTGAAAAACGGGTCGAATATCTGGTTCAAGTTCTCTTCGGAGATCCCGTGCCCCGTGTCTGCAACCGACGCCCACACCAACGCCCCTTCCCTCGCGCATTTAAGCGTCAGCGTCCCCCTGTCCCCCATAGCGTGGATGGCGTTTACCATCAGGTTGACGAAGACCTGCTGTATCTCCACGGGGTTGGCGTTGATGAAAGAGCCTTCCCGCAGGTCTTCCACTATCTCTATCTCCATGAACGACGCCGAATGGCGCGCCATCTTAAGCGAGCTCTCGATGACGGCCGTGAGGTCCACCGTGGAACGCGCCTCGTTCTGCACCGAGCGCGAGTAGGCCGAAAGCTCCCTTACGATGTTCTTCGCGTTGACGGTATACTCTATGATGTCGTTGGTGTAGGACTTTATCAGCGAGACGTCGTCCTCGTCCCGTATCGCCTCGGCCATGCCGAGGATCCCGGCAAGAGGGTTATTGATCTCGTGCGCTATGCCCGAGGCGAGGGTCCCTATGCCGGCGAGCTTTTCCGACTGCAGGATCTTGAACTGCAGCATCTTCTGCTCGGAGATGTCTTTGCCGACCCCGACCGTGCCGATGATCCTTCCCATGTCGTTTACCATTGTCGAAAGGGTCAGGGTGACATGGAACACCTTGCCGGACCTGGAGTGGAGCGTCACGTCCCTGTTCCTTACCTCCCAGACCTTGTCGTCTATGGGCCTGCCCATGTTCATGAGCATCGAGCGCTGGCCGGGGTTATGGTAAAGCATGAGGACGTCCTTGCCGACGACCTCGGCCTTCGAGTACTCAAGGAGCTGCTCGGCCTCCTTGTTGAACTCGACGATCCTGCCGGCGGTGTCGGTGGTGACGATGATGACCCTTGAGTTGTCGAGGATCATCTGGAGGTAGTACTTCGTCTCGTCAAGCTCGTTATAGGTCTTCTTGATGTTTGCGTTGCTCTCCTTGAGCTGGGCGTAGATCCTGTTCTTCTCCCTTATTATGGCCCCCGCCACAAGGAGCGCCCCCACCGGCAGGCACACGATGAGCCCGAGCGTCCAGATGAGCTTGCGGATATAGTTCAAGAGCTCGAAGTCGTGCTCGGTCGAAAGCCTAATCTTCATCACGCCGAGAAGCGCGTTGTTGTCGCGGTGACATGCCTGGCAGGCGGACTCGTCGGCCTTCAGGGGCACATACCTTGAGTAGGTCATCGAGCCGCTGTCGAAAAAACCGGTGGAGTTAGCGGTCCTTACCGTATTCTTGAAGCTCTCCTTTTCGTTCCCAATGATGGAACGCGTCCCGACGGGCAACTCGCTTTTCGTCCCGGAGAGCACCGGGCGACCGCCGAAGGCCTCCGTGCCGTCCAGCTTGTACACGCCTATGTCGTCGATGCCTATCATGTTACCGTACTGAAGGACCATCTCGTACTGGTCGTTCGTGTGTCCGGTACTCATGATGTTTACCGCGGAGCGGGTTATGAGATCCGAGATAAGCTCGGTCTGCTGGACTATCCTGAAGGTTATCCTGTCCTTCATGTGTACGGATGTATAGATGAAGATAGCCGTCAGCGCGATCATGAAGGCCATGATCCCGATAACGAGGTAATTGAGCATCGATCTGAACTTAATCATCTGCCGGCAATACCGTTCTGAAACGCCTGAAACGATTTTCCTGGATAGAATAGACAGGGATCCAGATCTGGCGCTGTCTTTTAGTTGATTATCGGCTGGAACTTCTTGAAACTAAAGGTTTTTTACGGCTGCGGAGGCCTAACGCGAATTAAAATCGCAGAGCCTGTTCTCGATGAACATCCTGACGATCCGGGGATCCAGCTGGGTGCCCGCCACCCGTGTCATCTCCTCGATGACGATCTCGTTACGGAGCCCCTTGCGGTAGGGCCTGTCGCTGCTCATGGCGTCGTAGATGTCGGCAACGGAGATTATCCTGGCCGGAAGGGGGATATCTTCGCCCCTGAGGTTCCTCGGATACCCGCTCCCGTCGAAGTTCTCATGGTGAGCCACGATGATCTTTGCCACGGGTTCCATCAGCGGTATTCCCTGGAGTATCTTCTCGCCTATCTCCGGGTGCTCCTTTATGTGCTCGCACTCATCCTCGGTCAGAGGCCCCTGCTTGTTAAGCACCGTCTCGTTTATGCCTATTTTACCGAGGTCGTGCAGTAGCGAGGCGTACTCCAGTATCTCAAGCTCCTCCGGGGATAAGCCGGCAAGTCTGCCCAGCTCCACGCAAAGACAGCGCATCCTGTTGCAGTGGCCCCTTGTGTGTTGGTCCTTGGCCTCGATGGTCTCGGCCAGGACGTTTATGAACTGGATGTTCATGTTCTTAAGGTGCCCGTACGCCTTCTGAAGCTCCATCGCCTTGGAGTTAAGCTCCTTCGTCCTCTCCCTTACCTTCTGTTCGAGGAAGAACTGGTACTCCCTGTTCTCAAGCTCCAGTTCCTTGTTCCTGACCAGAAGGTCCCTGTGGACAAGGGCCTTCCTGATTATGACCATCAGGTCTTCTTTTTTGACGGGTTTCATCAGGTAATCGAAGGCGCCTTTTTTCATGACCTCGATCACGGTGGTGACGTCGGTAAGGCCGGTGAGCATTATGACGGGGACCGTCTCGAACTTCTTTTTCAGGAAATCGAGTACCTGGATGCCGTCGACCTCCGGCATCCTGATATCGCAGATCACCAGGTCGAAGCTGTTTGATTCGAGGGCCGCGAAGACGCCGGACCCGCCGTGGGACTGGATCACGCTGTAGCCCTCTTTGGTCAGGTGCGTGTTCATGACCTTACGGATAGGCTCTTCATCGTCGACGATGAAGATGTTCCTTTTGCGGTCTTCCATGGGCGCCTTAGTACTGCCGTGATCGGCAGGGAATGAAACCTTCCTCTGAGTTTGCTTCATGGTATCCATCGGTAAATTCCTCAAAAACTTCACTAACAGGGTGTTGAAAAAGTCCCTCCATGGCTTTTTCAAGTACGATTTGGCCGAAATGAATTGCTGTGCAACGCTCTGCCTGGCAAGGAATTTTACATTTCTAAGGCTCGCCTTATCACTTCGTGAGTCGGCTAGCACCCGGTGGATAACCCGTCCATGGATTGCCGGGGGACCCAGCAGTTGGGTGGGTCGGGCTGTTTTTCAACATCCTTTTCTGAAAAAAAGGGAGTTTCGGTAAATTCTACGCTCCGGAAGATGAAAAAGCAAAACTACGCCAATACCGCGATCGCGCCACCCTGTACCCCGCCGCTATCCGTAGACAGCCCAGCGAACCCTGATTTTACTCAAAAGATCGATTTTATTCAACCATTATTAAGGCAAAAAACCGCATTCATTTTTTATCTCTTTGATTTTAAAGGTATTTTTGAGGACGGCCCGGACGCGTAAAGACGGCAAAGATGGCTGGAAACGGCCCTCGGAAGATTTTATCAGGGTCTCTTTTTGTACCTCTTGTACAGGTAGGTCGATAGCGAGACCACGCTTACGAAGGCGGCCCCGACGACAAACTCCACGGATACGCCTCCCTTGAAAAGATCCAGTATCGAGCTTGAGAAGACCACATATGCCACGGCCCCGGGATCATCAGGCTCGGCGCTATGGAGGAACTGTCAAATTCTGTGAGTCCCCCGGCAAAGCCGGGGGCTTTACGATTGCTGGCCCCTCAAAGGGGCCTGACCGCAATCGGTTAAAATCAAAACCTATCGGGGGAGCCAGTTGATACCAAGACAGTCTTTCATCGCTTGGCGACTCCGAATAACCGTTGTTCGGAACTCAGTTGTCCTCCCGACAACCGTCCTTATGACTTATGAGGTGAAGCATATTCCCGGAATTGTCAAACCCTGTGAG
>JACRCH010000134.1 GCA_016219115.1 Deltaproteobacteria bacterium | reverse complement strand
GGAAGACCGACTCCGAGACTCCGGGCAACTGCCCCCTTTGTGGAGTTAAGTTGGTACGAAGGTGCATAGTGGACTTTCGCTTCCACGACCTCCGGCATACCGCCGCAAGCCATATGATTATGGCCGGCGTGGACATCGTGACGGTCAAGGAGATCCTCGGGCATAAGACCATGACCATGACGCTCCGATATGCGCACCTTGCGCCGTCCCACAAGAAAAAGGCTGTTGAGGCACTTGAAAACGGTTACATTTTGGTGACAGTGGGCAAAAAAGAAGGGGCTACGCATAGCGTAACCCCTTGATTTTCTTGGTGGGCCGCGCAGGGATCGAACCTGCGACCCGCTGATTAAGAGTCAGCTGCTCTACCAACTGAGCTAGCGGCCCGTCCACCAAACAACCTGTATGCTTTTCAACGGCCGAGAGCTTCTGAAACTCTCAGGCTTAACTGGCGCGCCTGAGAGGATTTGAACCTCTGACCCTCGGCTTCGGAGGCCGATGCTCTATCCACTGAGCTACAGGCGCAAGAACCGAATCTGATTAACTTACAAAAAAATCTTACGTTTGTCAAGAGTCGATTATTATACCATATAAATTAAAATATAACCGGTTTAATGAACCAACCCGGAGCAAGCTCCGGGGTATCTCCTTAAACCTCCCCTCCCTCGATTGCGAGGGGATCGATGGGAGGATCTTACAAGGAAACCCTGTAGCAAGTACAGGGAATTTTGTGATTTAAGACCTCCCGGAACCCTCCGGCAAACGGCTGAAAAGACCGCCTGCGGAGGCTTAAGAAGCTATGGATACCCATGGCTTTACAGCCCCGTGAACACTTGCAGTTAGAGCTACGCTCGTCCTGTTATACAGGAATTGGCTTTCATCCACGCCTTTACGGACCGGGGAGTTTCATCTGAATTGAAGACCCCCGCCATAAACTTCACAGTAAAGTGATTGTCATTGTTACAGCTCGTCTTGACCCGCTTATGGAGCGGCGGGATTGCGGCGAGTACCCGTTCACTTCGGACAAGCCGCGGCTGAAAAAGTCCGGGAAGGACTTTTTCAGCATCCTGTCAGCCGGTTTATGATTGTTTTTAAACCCGCCGGACTCCCTTCCTCAAGAGCCTTCCTAAAAAGTCATCACCTGTCCGCCCTCGTTGATCCACCTTGCAAGATCGATGGTCTTGCCGACGACCGCGCCCTCGATGAAGTCCTCCTGCGTAAGTCCCCTGGCAGAGGTGCAGGTAAGACACGACCTCACCTCGGCCCCTTTGTCAATGAGCCCCTTGAGCATATCCCCGATGTTGTAAAAACCCTTCGGAGGGCTCTGGCCCTTCTTGGCGGCGGTGACGCTGTCGGCGTAAAGGAATATCCTCACCTGCGAACCCACGGATAGAAGCGCCTGAGAGAGCCTCAGAGCGTTCCAGACCTTCTCGTTCCCGTAAGGCGCGTCCTGCAGGACTATCGTGACCGTATTCATAGTATTGGCTCCTTTCAAATTTTATTGCTATATAATTGCCAATCACTGGCCCGAGGTCAAGTCTATTTTAACGCCATCTCCTTTTGAGCCGTCCGGCAGGTGGTGGAAAAACTGTCCATGCCGGGCTATCCATGGACGGAAAAGCCAAATCGAGACCACTGAGGAAGTCATTTTTTCCGTCACCGAGGGCGTAGCGTTGTAATCTCATTTTGGAGATTGCTTCGTCGCTTACGCTCCTCGCAAGGAGAACAAAAACCGGTAAGGACTTTTTAAGCAGCGCGTTGGGAAAACGGCGGGTGGCTTCGCGCCCCGAGCGCTCAACCCCCTTTACACGCCCCCGTGAAACTGTTAATATTTTAGGGATATGAAAAAAAATACCAGGAAATACGGCACAAAGGCGGTAGAGAAGGCGAAGCTAATCCCCTGGGAGAACCCTACCCCGGATAGGGACTACACCATCGAGATCTCATACCCCGAGTTCACCTGTCTGTGTCCTCGCTCGGGATATCCCGATTTCGCCGCCATCCGGCTCACATACACCCCGGACAGGTTCGTCGTGGAGCTTAAGTCGTTCAAGCTCTACCTCAACGCCTTCCGCGACCGGGCGATATCTCACGAGGAAGTGACGAACCTGATATTCAGCGACCTTCAGAAGGCGTTGAAACCCAGGCGGATGGAGGTCGTCGGGGACTTTAATGTCAGGGGGAATGTAAAGACCGTTATAAGGGTGGCGCTGTAGGGGATTCATTTAACCTACCCCGGAGCAAACTCCTGGGTAGCTCCTTAAGCCCAGCCCTCCCTTGATGGGAGGGCTGGGCTCCCGTTGCGCGAAGCCGATGCAACGGGAAGCGCGGAGGGTGAAAACATTTTTTCACCCCCTCCCCCATCGAGGGGGGAGGGATTTTACAAGGAATTCCCTGTAGCAAGCTACAGGGAATTCCAAGTTGAAAAGCGTTGCCTGATTATAGCGGGGGCGTCGCCTTCTTCTCTTTGAATACCATCTTGTCGAGGCCGTACTTCTCCAGCTGGCGGCTTACGGTCCTTGTGCTCACACCCATCAGCTCGGCCACCCTGTTTATCTGCCCCTTCTCCTGTCTCATGTACTGGATGAGATAAGTCTTCTCAAGCTCCTGGCTTACCGTGTCCTTCGCCTTGAGGTAGTTGAGGCGGCCGGGCAAATCCTTGAACGCCTCCGGCAGCCCTCCGGCGGACTCAAGCCTTGAGACCCTGTCTATCCATCTCCTTGGGTTCGTAAGCACCGTCCTCTCGATCGCGTTCCTTAGCTCTCTTACGTTACCCGGCCATGAGTGTCCGAGAAGCTGCTCCACGGCGGACGGCGAAAACCCCTCTATGGTCTTGTCGTAGCGCTTTTTGAAAAAATCCAGGAAGCTGTTGGCGAGCGCCAGTATGTCCCCTTCCCGCTCCCTCAGGGGCGGCAGGTCGACCTGGACGACATTGAGCCTGTAGTAGAGGTCTTCCCTGAACCGGCTCTCGTGCACGAGCTGTTCGAGGTTCCTGTTGGTGGCCGTGATTATCCGCGCATCGAGCTTCAGCTGCCTGATGCCCCCCACCCTCTCGAACTCCTTTTCCTGAAGCACCCTCAATAGCTTCGCCTGTATGTCCGGGGAAGTATCCCCTATCTCGTCCAGGAAGACGGTCCCTTTGCCGGCGCTCTCGAGCTTTCCGGTCTTAAGCGCGTGGGCCCCGGTGAACGCGCCTTTTTCATGGCCGAAAAGCTCGCTCTCCAGGAGCGTGTGCTGTATCGCGGTACAGCTTATCGGGACGAACGGGTCGCCCTTGCGTTCGCTGGCCAGGTGTATGGCCCTGGCCACGAGCTCTTTGCCGGTGCCGGTCTCTCCCCTGACAAGCACCGTCGTGTCGGTAGAGGCTATCGAGTTTATGAGCTCGTAGACCTCCATCATCTTCTTGCTTTTTCCAACGATGGAGTGGAAGGTCTCGGCGGTCTCGAGGCGTTTTCTCAGGCTTACGACCTCTTCGGCCAGCTCCTGCTTCTCTAAAACCTTTTTGATCCTTACGACAAGCTCTTTGCCGCTGATGGGTTTGCAGAGAAAATCGCTTGCCCCGGCCTTCATCACGTTGACGGCTGTATCGACGTCCGCAAAGCCCGTCAGCACGATCACCGGCACGGGTCTGCTCCTGGCAAGGACCCTTTTCAATATCTCGTGACCGTCTATCACGGGCATGCGGATATCGGTCAGGACCAGATCGATGTCCCTTAAGGCGTCAAGGGTCTCCAGGGCGTTTGGGGCGCTCGTGAAAGTAGCTACCGTATACCCTTCCTTTTCCAGGACCGCCGCTATGTCGATAATGACCTTCTCGTCATCATCGATGACCATGACCTTTTTCATCGCGTACACCTTCTCGCAGGCTTGATGGATTTTATGCGCAAATCGTCTAACGCCGGTAGAATCAGGCTAATAACAAAAAAACGGAGCCGGACTGAAGCTTCGCTTCGGTACTTGCCGGTCCGCTCATCCGCGGCGGCCTTGCCATCAATACGCGCCCCGGGACATAACGCTCAAGAGGTCCTTGATCATAAAGGGCTTGTCGAGGTACAGACAGCCGCTCTTTTTTATGAAAGAGCGCGTGACCTCCGTCTCCGTGTCCCCGGTTATGAAGATCACCTTTTTAAGAAGGTGGGGCTTTGTCTCTGAAATATGCCTGTAGAGCTCGATCCCGTTCATCCTCGGCATCTCTATGTCCATAAGGATGAAATCAAAGTCCCTGTCGAGGATCCTGGCGAGCGCCTCTATCCCGTTCGAAGCCGAGGCGAAGACCGACACCATCGGGCCGATGACCTCCCGTATGACCTCGACCACTATGGCCTCGTCGTCCACCAGCAGGACAGACCTGCCGGCGAGCGTTTCCCTGTAATCGGCTGCTCCCATCAGGCACCCACCGCCGTGTCGTACTCACACATGATATTCAACAGCTCCTTCAGCGCGAAAGGCTTCGCCAGACAGCGGCAGCCCGAAAGCTTTACGAAGGACTCGGTCGCCTCGTTCTCCGTGTCGCCTGTAAGGAAGATCACCCTTTCGGCGAGATATGGCTTGGCTTCTGAGATCTTTCTGTAGAGCTCCATGCCGTTTATCACCGGCATCCTTATGTCGAGCAGTATGAAGTCATAGTCCCTGTCCATGATCCTATCGAGCGCAACGTGGCCGTCGTTGTAGCCGTCTATGTCCAGGAACCGCTGGCCGATGCCGTCCTTTACGCCCTTGAGGACCCCTTCCTCGTCGTCCACTATAATGACGGATTTCCTGGCGAGCAACGAGTAATCGCCGTCGGCCTTGTTTAAGTCGTCCTTGGGCAAGGCGGCCCTGCGGTGCAGCAGGTTTATGGTGAAGGTGGTGCCCCTGCTTGAGCTGGCCACGGTGATACTGCCGCCCATACCATCTATGATCCTCCTGCTGACGCTCAATCCCAGGCCCGTGCCCTTCCCGGCGTCCTTGGTCGTGAAGAACGGGTCGAATATCCTGTCGATGACGCTTTCCGGGACGCCCGGGCCGTCATCGGCGACCTCCACCACGGCGATGCCTCCGGGAAGCTGATTTGTACGGATGCGGACCATGGAGCCTTTCTTCGACTCCTCTATGGCGTCCTTGGCGTTCTGCAGGAGGTTTATGATGACCTGCTGAAAGAGGTTTTTGTTGCACCTTACCGCAAGGGCCCTTCTGTCAAGGTCGAGCTCTATGCCGATACTGGCTACCTTCAGCTGGTTTCTCATTATGCCCACGACCTTCTCTATCACCGCGTTCACGTCGATGTCCTCGACCCCGGTGGTCTGTTCGCGGGCGAATATCAGGAGGTCCTTTATTATCCCCTTGATCCTGAATATCCCGTCCTTGAGGTTATCCAGTCGCTTTATCCCCTTCTCGCTCACTTCGGTATCGAGGAGCTCGATGTTGGCCATCATGACCTGAAGCGGGTTGTTGACCTCGTGGGCGATCCCGGCGGCCATCTCACCGAGGGCCGCGAGCTTACTGGACAGCATCACCCTTTTCTGTATGAGCCGGTCCTCGGTTATGTCTTTGGCCGTCACGACATAGCCCTCTTTGATGTTGTTCTCCGTCACGAGGTTACTGACCGAAAGCAGCACTACCAGCCCGTCATTGTTCCTTATCTCCTCGGTATACACCTTGCCGCTTAAGTCCGGGCTTAGAGTCCTTATCTTGCTTATGACCTTCGAGAACTCGCAGGCCTCCCACGATGCCGAAACGGAAGAGCGGCCGAGGGCGTCTATTCCATGCCTTGCGCACTCCAGGCTGTCCGTGCAGAATGAGCGCACCAGCTCCATCCCCTTATTGTTTATCGAGGCGGCCCTCCCGTCGTTGTCTATGATGTAGACCCCCTCGGACATGCTGAAGAGGATATTCGAGAGCTTTTTTTCTTCCGCCGATATGTGCGTCAAAAGACGCTCTATGACGGAGCCCGTGTGGCTGACCAGGGCGCTGAACATCTTCGAGCCGAGGAGCGGGTCGGTCCCCTTGCTTGAGTACGAGACAAGGGAGACTATCCCGATCGGGGCGCCGAAGCAGACCAGCGGGAGGTCTATGAAGTGAGTGGGCCTGTCCCTTGATTCAGCCCTCCCGGACCCGGTTCCGGCGTAGATGTACGAGACATGGAGCCTTCCGATCTTTTCTTTCGGGAAGTCGTGGCGGTAATTGGAGACCCTGGAGAAAAGACGCTCCTTTACCTCCAACTCGTCCTTCTCGTCGAAGTTATCGAAGCAGGTGTAGATCTTGCCTTCCGTCAGGTTCCGGTGGTTCAGGAGATACGCGCCGATATCGAAGTCCATATTCGCCCTGAGGGTCTTGAAGAAGTTGTCCATGAGTACGGTGATGTCGAATATCCCGGCGGCGGCGTTGGTGAAGTCGTAGAGCACCGAGAGCTGATGATCCCTCGACTCCAGCTCGTTTTTAACGAGCCTGTGGAGGCCTTCGAACCTGTGCGTCAGGTACCCGAGCTCGTCTTCCCTCATCAGGAGAAACGGCTCGACGTCCTTGCCTTTCTCGAGTTCGCCAATATGGCGGACAAACCTCCTTATCGGGAGGATGAATATCTTGCTCAATACCGCCATCATGGCGACAAAGCAAAGAAGCAACCCACCCCAGAAGACCGGGCTTGACCCCACCAGGTGCACCTCTTTGACACCCTCCTTGCGGTACTCGTGCAAGACCAGGTACAGCAAGATGGGCAGCAGCATGAAGAGTCCGGCTGTGGCCGCTATCTTCAAACCCAGGATGCTGAAGTAACACTTCGCATGGTTGATGATTTTTTTTAAACCGCGATTCCAGCCACTACCCATATCATCCCCTCCGTACACGGGCTGCCCTCGCCACGGACGCCCCATTTGTGCAGCCATAAAGCTTTAGAATCCTCAGTAGAAATATGACAGGGTATATCTATGCAATTCTTCTGCCAGATAACTTGTGAAGACCTTAAAAGCGCCATTACAAGCCCGATCTTCAAAGAACTATTTGATATTATTATAAAAAATTATCTATCCTTGTTTGTCTCCCGTCACAGGAGGCTGCGGCCCGGCTGTAAACCGACCCTGAAATGCGACAGCCGTGTCATATATTGACACAGATGTCAAATTTTCAACGGAGGGTAGTTTTGCGGCTTAACTGAGAGAGCAGAGGCGGGATTTACCGCCGGAAGAGCCTTAATATCTCTTTTGAGGGGGGACGGAAGGTAGAACGGACCCTCACCTGGCTCAAGAAAAACCCAAGGGTCCTGAAGCAGATGAACCACCCCGGAGCTTTTCTCCGGGGTATCTCCTTAAACCCAGCCCTCCCTTGATGGGAGGGCTGGGCTCCCGTTGCGCTCTTCCGATGCAACGGGAAGCGGGGAGGCTGAAAACATTTTTTCACACACAGGGCGTACTAACAACCGGCAAGCCCTTCAATCCGCATTACGCACAAAATATCGCTTGACCGGCAAAACTGTATCTACCCTCCCCCATCCAGGGGGAGGGTTTTACAAGGGCAAGCTACAGGGAATTTTGTGATTTAAAGACAGGCGTTGTATCGGTGTTCGGCGCCGGGAGAGGTAGTAAAAGGTGTCAGTAGCCAGATCTTCCGAAGAACTTTCCAAGTCCGTCCGTGAGGGCGACATTCTCATCCCTCTTTCTTACGGCGAACCTCATGTACTCGGGCCCCAGTCCCCTGAATGCGCTCAAATCCCTGACGAGGATCCCCAGTTTCAAGAGGGCCTCCCTTACGTCCGGCGCGGCTACCCCGGGACAATTTATCCTTACCATGAGGAAGTTCGCTTCCGACGGGTATACGGTAAGACCCTTTATGGCGCTCAATGCCTTGAAGAGAAACGCCCTTTCGGAGGCAAGCCACCTGCGGGTCCTTTCAATATAGCGGGTGTCCTTGAGGGAAGCGGCGGCGGCGAAAGACGCCACGGTGTTTACGGACCACGGGGGCAGTCTCCCGGCAAACCTCTTTACGATGGAGCTGTTCGCCACGATAAAGCCGAGCCTTAAGCCCGCCATCGAGAAGAACTTGGTCATGGAGCGCAGCACCACGATGTTCTTTCTTTTGACGGCCTCCCTTTTGACCGAGCGGGTCTCCGAGAAGTCCGCGAAGGCCTCGTCAACGACAAGCGTAGAGCCGTATCTCTCCAGTATCCCGGCCGCCTCAAGGACGGTCTCCTTTTCGACGACAGACCCCGTCGGGTTCGATGGGTTGCCGATATATACCAGACCGTAGCCCTTTTTAACGGCCCCGGCAAACCTCTTTATGTCGAGGGAGAACCCCGCGTCCTCCCTGAGCATGAACGATTCGACGGCGCACCCGGAAAGCCTAAGGGCTTTGCCGTATTCGCTGAAGGCGGGCTCGACTATGAGGGCGCGTTCAGACCTGTAGACTTGAGGCAGGAGGTAAATGAACTCGGTCGAGCCGTTCCCGGCGATGAGCTCTTCGGGGGCTACGGAGTGGTAAGACGCGAGCGCTGCTCTTAAGGAGGCGGCGTAAGGTTCCGGGTACGGGGGCGCGAGACGGAGTGCCTCTTTTATGGCAGCCCTGGCCTTCGGCGAGAGCCCCAGCGGGTTTATGCTCGCGCTGAAATCCATAAGGCTCGTCAGCTCAAAGCCGGACTCAGCGGACGCCCTCCAGATATCGCCCCCGTGTATGTCTTTCATAGTAAATCGAACCAGTTATCGGATTGCAGGGACTGCCGTTGGAAAAACACTCCCGCGTCAGCCGAGAATGGCGCGCGCGTCGACCGCTACGGCCCCTTTTTCATAGACGATGAGCGGGTTTATCTCTATCTCCTTGAGTCCGTCGACCTTCTCGATTATCTCCGCCATCTTCATTATCGCGTCAGCTATGGCGCCGAGGTCTTTTACCGCCCCTCCCCTGTAACCAGTCAGGAGCGGGAACCCCTTCACCTCGCCCATCATCTCGAAGGCCTCTTCCCTGGTCAGGGGCGCGAGCCTGAAGCTCACGTCCTTCATAAGCTCCACGGCCGCCCCGCCCGTGCCGAACATGACGACGGGGCCGAACTGCGGGTCCTTTATCGCCCCGATTATCACCTCGGCCCCCACGGGGACCATCTCCTCTATAAGAAAACCTTCTATGAGCGCCGTCGGCATCTCGTCGGCCACACAGAGTATCATCTCGGACCACATCTGCTCGAGTTCCCTTTTGTTCATGATGCCGAGGGAGACCCCCCTGACCTCGCTCTTGTGGATTATATCCGGGGAGACGAGCTTCAATACGATCGGATAGCCGATCCTCTCGGCCGCTTCAAAGGCCCCGACCACATCCTTTGCGATAAAAAACCTTGGCACCTGCACCGTGGAGAGCCTCAATATCTCCTTGGCCTCAGGCTCAACGAGGGTGGTCCTGCCGAGGCTGACGGCCTCTTTGACTATCCTTTCCATCTGGCTGGTATCCATTAAGCCTATCCGTTTGCCTTGACCTTTTTGGCGCCGCCGGCAAGAGCTGAAGCCGCCCTCGCGGCGCTCTCGGGGGTCGAAAAGACCGGCAGATTGCCGGCCCTGAAGAGCCTGGTCTTTTCCCTTGAGAACTCCCCTCCGGGGGAACAGATGATAACGGGTTTCCCGTATAACCCGGCCTTTTCGGCGATAAGCGCGGGCAGACCGTCCGAGAGGCCCGGCGGCCCCCAGAGGGCCGCCACTATCGCCATGTCATATCCTTCCCCGCCCATGGTCTTCTCCAGGGCCTCGGCATAGAGGGCATCCGTCGCGCTGCCGGTCAGGTCCATCGGGTTGCTGACGGAGAAGTACGGCGGGAAGACCGACCTGAGGTCGTCGGCGAGGTCCGCGCTCAAGGGCGGGACTTCGAGAC
The DNA here is from genome assembly GCA_016219115.1 of Deltaproteobacteria bacterium. Lineage (GTDB taxonomy): Bacteria > Desulfobacterota > GWC2-55-46 > GWC2-55-46 > GWC2-55-46 > JACRCH01. The sequence goes on along the minus strand of JACRCH010000134.1, from coordinate 2,381 downwards.
CCGTCTTTGAGCAGGCGTCCGCGATACTTACGCCCATGCCGCCTCCGTCGGTTATTATCATGACCCTGTTGCCCCCGGAGGCCTCTTGCGTCCCGTAGGCCTTGCAGGCGTCCATGAAATCCTCGTAGCCTTCAAGCTCTATCACCCCGGCCTTCCTGAACGCCGCCCTGTATATCTCGTACCTGCCGGCTATGGCCCCGGTGTGCGAACGGGCGGCTAAAACCCCGGCGTCGTGCCTTCCGACCTTTACGGCCATCACGGGCTTTACGGCGGAACACCTCGAGGCGGACTCCACGAACCTCCTCCCCTCATCGACGGACTCCATGTAGACGGCCACCGCCTTTGTATGCTCGTCCGCGGCAAGGAAGTCCAGACAGTCAGACTCGTTGACGTCAACCCTGTTCCCGTAGCTTACCACCCGCGCTACTCCTATCCCCTCGGCCGCCAGCTCGTCCATCACCGTCACGGCGAACGAGCCGCTCTGGGAGATAATCGAAAGGCCTCCCCGAGAGGGCCTCTTTACCCTCTCGGCGGGCACGAAGAAGGTATCGAGCCTTGAGACCGTGTCGTAGACGCCCATGCAGTTCGGCCCTACGACCCTCACGCCTTCTTTCCTGACTATGTCCTTTATCTCTTTCTCGAAGGCCCTGCCCTGCTCTCCGGCCTCCCCGAAGCCTCCTCCGATTATCACCGCCCCCTTGACCCTGCCCGCCGCCTCCCTTAAGGACTCCGCCACGCCGGCGGCGGGTATGGCGTAGAGCGCGAGGTCGACCTCTTCGCCGATAGAGGCGATGGAGGGGTAGCAGCGCTCCTTGCCTATGGATTCGTATCCGGGGTTTACGAGGAACACCTTCCCGCCGTAGCCGGAATTTTTGAGGCTTTCGAGTATTATGGAAGAGATCTTTCCGGGGACGGCGGAAGCGCCGACGACGGCTATTGACGCGGGTCTAAAGAGAAAGTCCAGATTTTTATTTCCCATCAGCCGCCCGGCTCCGTAATGGAATCAAGTCCTTCTACCGGCGGCGGATACGATGGATGGCGCATTGGCCGCGCAGAGGCGAGTGTCCGCGCCGGCCGGTATTGCGAGCTTTATACCATGAAAAAAACAAAAACAGTATCAAAATAAACCACCCCGCCGCAAGCAGCGGGGTATTCGAAGGAAATATCGTTAGTCAGCCTACGCGGCAAGCCGCGGGGAATTAAACCCCGACAGGAGATTAAAGTTCTCCGCCATAAATGACGGAGAATTTTGATGGTATGGAAGGACATTTGTATTTGCCAGCCTTGACCCGCCGCTAAAGCGATGGGATTGCGGAGTGGCACACCCATTCATCCCGTGACGGGAGTGAGGCCCATCACCGGTAAAAAACGCCACCCGGCTATCCCGCCTTTCAGTCAAGCTTGAAGGCGACCTTCAAGATGACCTGGAATTCCGCCACCTTGCCGTCAACGACCTTACCGTGCTGCTCCATGACATCGAACCACGCCAGCCCGTGAAGCGTCTTCGAGGCCCTCTCGACGGCGTCGCGTATGGCGTCCTCGAAGCTCTTTGACGAGATGCCCACCAGTTCGATCTTCTTGTAGACCTTTTCCATTATAACCCTCCTTACGGTTAGAGGCCTTCCTGCTTCAGGCCGATTGATGTGAAAGGTTTTGTCTTCAGTGCCTCAGATTCCTTGCCATGAGGAATATAAGGACGATACCCGAAACGAGCACCGCCATGTTCATCGCCGCGCTCTTCATGTGCAGGGTCCTGAAGTCCTGTCTGAGCGCCTCTTTTTTAACGGGCTCCTCCGTCTGCCTGATGAGCCCCTTTACCTCGCGCGCCTTCGCCGAGACTACAAGGCCCGAGTAAAGGGTCACCACTGTCATGAAGACTATCAGGATTAGCCTGGCCGTCGGGAGCGCTTTACCCATGTAAGAGATGGCCAGGAGCGTGGCAAGAGAGCTGAGCGCCACCGCGTACCCGACCGCCCAGTACTTCGGGAACAAAACACCGACGATATCCCCGGCCGTCTCCCTCGGGAACGACTTGAAGATGGCGGGAGTTGCGAAGAGGGTAAAGAATATGACCATCCCCACCCATACCGAAACGCTTAAAAGGTGCGTGAACTTCAAGATATTCAACATCCGTTACTCCGTACGCTGTTTTTTCAAGCCCCTCACCGGGCCACGAGCATCACCGCGATCCTCGCGATGAAGGTGAAAAAGACCATGATCAGCCCGCTCGTCCACATGAGCTTCACGGCCATCTCGACGGTCGAGGGGTCTAACTCCTTTGAGCCGTCCTCCCCGATGAAGGGCTTCCCGGATACGACCCCAGAGTAGGTAGAAGGCCCGCCGAGCTTTACGCCGAGCGCCCCGGCCACGGACGCCTCCGG
>JACRCH010000132.1 GCA_016219115.1 Deltaproteobacteria bacterium | reverse complement strand
GGAAAGCGGCCAGAACCCTACCCCCAAGAACCGCACGGCAGTGCGGAAAAAGCTCTTAAGCACAGGGGCCGGATTAATCCTTTTCCGACCGTTTCAAACGCCAACGGAATATCAAGGTTCAGGTTGCAAACCTGAACCAGCTTAAGCTCCCCTTTTTTTATTCAAGCAAATTTTAAAAAACTTTTGTTACGGCATTATGTCAGTGTTGTTAATCTTATGTTACCGGTCTTTGTGTTAAATATGCTTGAAAGGCGCGCCCGGCGCGCAGTTAAAGCGGAAATAGGGATTGACACGGATTCGGCCATTCGGGTATATTCCAGATGAAAAACTCTCATTTGCCGCGCCGTCGAGAGCTTCGGGCAGAGATGCTTTTTGAAGAGTCAAAAACAAAAAAGGAGTATTGAAATATGGGGACAAAGAGATCCGCTCAGATATTCAGGAAAGCCGTAAAACTCATACCCGGAGGCGTCAACAGCCCCGTGAGGGCCTTCAAGGCCGTCGGCGGACACCCACTTTTCATATCGAAGGCGCGCGGCTCAAAGATATATGACGCCGACGGGAACGCCTACATAGATTACATAGGCTCATGGGGGCCGATGATACTGGGGCACTGCCACCCGTTGGTGACCTCGGCCCTTAAAAAGGCCGTTGACAGGGGTACAAGCTACGGAGCGCCCACGGAGCTCGAAGTCACGCTCGCCGAGCACACTCTCAAAGCCTTCCCCTCGATGGAGATGGTACGCTTCGTAAGCTCCGGGACTGAAGCGACGATGAGCGCCATAAGGCTTGCCAGGGCCTACACCAAAAGGGACGGGATACTGAAGTTCGAGGGGTGCTACCACGGGCATGCCGACAGCCTCCTCGTTAAAGCGGGCTCAGGAGCGGCCACCCTCGGCGTGCCGGACAGTCCCGGAGTCCCCGCGGACCTGGCGAAACACACATTCAACGCGACATATAACGACCTCGGGTCGGTCCGGGCGGTCTTCGAAGCCGCACCGGTTGGGATAGCCTGCGTGATAGTGGAAGGCGCGCCCGGGAACATGGGCGTGGTGCTGCCCAAAGACGGCTTCATGGAAGGTCTCAGGAGGTTGTGCACGAAGTACGGAGCGCTTCTGATAATGGACGAGGTGATGAGCGGGTTCAGGCTCTGCTACGGCGGGGCGCAGAAGATATACAATATCGACCCGGACCTGACCTGCCTCGGCAAAGTCATCGGCGGCGGATTGCCTGTCGGAGGCTTCGGCGGCAAGAGAAAGATCATGGAGATGCTCTCCCCCTCAGGGCCCGTCTACCAGGCCGGCACCCTTTCCGGCAACCCCATAGCCATGACCGCGGGTATCGAGACATTGAAGCTGTTGCAGAAGAAAGGGACCTACGAGAAGCTCTATAAGACGACCAACACGCTCTGTGACGGGATAGCGGAGATAGCCGGGAGGCGCGGCGTGCCAGTGCACACGGCCGTAGCCGGCTCGATGTTCACCGTATTCTTCTCGGAGAAGCCCGTCACGAACTGGCCGGACGCCAGGGGTTCGGATACAGCGCGCTTCGGCAGGTACTTCACCCGCATGCTCAAAAACGGGATCTATCTGCCGCCCTCGCAGTTCGAGGCGGTCTTTGTGGGCCTCTCGCACACGAAAGAGGAGATAACAAAGACCCTTGAGGCCGCGGAGAAGACATTCAAGGGGCTTTAGTGTCCGGCGTTTAATTCGCCGAAAGCGAACTTACGACAGCTTTTGATGACTGTGCCTAATGTGCCTGTGGATGCCTCGCGGTGAGCCGCGAGGAGGTTTCATGAGAAAATCGAGTCCTGAATAGAAAGACCCCCGCCTTTTAAGGCGGGGGTCTTGTTTTTATAAGGAAAACTTTTTTAGAACCAAAGGGGCTGGCTCAAAATCCTCATTTCAAAGAGGCTCTCCTGAAACATCCTGGCCCGGAGAAAAATCGGGCGTATGATGGTTTAGACAGATTGTCTTATGCTGGTTCAGGTTTGCAACCTGAACCTTGATATTCCGTTGGCGTTTGAAACGGTCGGAAAAGGATTAATCCGGCCCCTGTGCTTAAGAGCTTTTTCCGCACTGCCGTGCGGTTCTTGGGGGTAGGGTTCTGGCCGCTTTCC
>JACRCH010000131.1 GCA_016219115.1 Deltaproteobacteria bacterium | reverse complement strand
ATTTACTTCTTCTTGAGCGATATAATCTTTCCCTAATTTTTTAGCAATTGATCGTAACTCATTCAAAATTTCTTCGTCGGTTAGAGCCTTGCTTTGTTGGCGCATTTTTTCCGAAATTGTTCTTCCCGAATATTTATGCCCAAGTCCAGCTGCTATAAGAGCTTCTTGCCAGCCTCCTAATCTTTTTTGGATTGCGCCGGAAGTAATTTTCCCAAATTCGTCATAGTCTGTTTTAGTCAATAGTTCTTTATTAACAATTGAGTCAACTCGACGAATCTCTGCGATTATTTCTTCATCAGAACAATTTCTGGGCAGTCTGTTTAGTTCAAATTTCATAGTAGGGTAGGGTTGAGTTAGCTTTGTGTAACCCAACAATTTAAGTTGTTGAGTATAAGTTGAAGTTTGCAATATTCTAACACGCTCTCCAAGCATTGACTACAGAAAGTAATCCGCTATCTGACTGGCCTCTCTAATCCCCTTACTTGACGAGCTCTTCGACTATCCCGGCGGCGTCTTCGACGAACTTCGGACAGCGGGAGGAAAAGAGGTTGTCTCTGCGCGCCTTCGCCATACCCTCTTCCGTACTTATATCGCACTCAAGGAGCGCCCTGCATGTTACAAAACCGTTACGGTCCCTGAACCTCTCCATCAGCTCCCTTGAGAAGGCCGTGGCCTTGCCCGACTTTCCGTGCTTGAGGCCGATGACCATCACGGCCCCGGTCACCGCGCCGCAGGTCTCGCCGGTACATCCCATGCCTCCGCCGAAACCGGATGCTATTTTCGCGGCCGTCTCCTTATCGAGCCCGAGGTCCTCGGAGAAGGCCGAAAGGAGTGCCTGAGAGCAATTGAGACCGTTCTTAAAGGAATTTACCGCTTCATCGGTCCTCTTCATCTCTTTGAACCTCCTTTTTTGCCCTTACGGCCACGAACGACCCCTCACCGTAGCCGTCCTTAACGGGTTCGGCGGCTTTGATTTCTTTCAAGTCCTTGAAAAGGGTCTGCGTGAAGGTCAGTTCCCTGAACCCTGCCTCCGTAAGGTAGCCGGCCACCTCTTGCGCCGAATAGAGGCGGGCATCCTTGAAAAATCCTTCCTTGCCGCTCCTTGAAGCGTACTCCCTTCCGAGAGGGCTCGTTTTGTCTAAGAAGCCGACGATGATATACCCGCCGGGCTTGACGACCCTGAAGGCTTCCCTGAAGGCCGCGAGGATGTCGTCGAGAAAGCATATGACGGTGACCATCAGGAGGCAGTTGAACCAGTTGACCATGAATGGCAGGTTTTCAGCTACCCCGTCAACGGCGTCTATGCCGCGTCCGCGGGCAAACTCCCTCATCTTCGCCGACGGGTCAACACCGATATTTATCCCCAGGGCGCTTGCGAACCTGCCGGTGCCGACGCCGACCTCGATGAAGGGGCCCTTTGCGGGCATAAGCCTTCTTATCGCCTCTACTTCCGAGGCGAAGGCTGCGCTGTTTTTGTCATACCACCCGTCGTAGCCGAGCGGGTCTTTGTCGAACGCATCGGCCTTCGGCACCGTCTTTAACGACCCCTCCCACAGCTTGACAACTCCACGGTATTGAATGGGTGTGCCAGCCTTGACCCGTCGCTTTAGCGGCGGGTCAAGCTGGCAAATACAAATGATCTTCCATACCATCAAAATTCTACGTCATTTATGGCGGAAAATTTTAATCTCCCCGCGAGCCTTGCTGCGAGGAATGTGCTCGCGACGCATTTGCATTCCCTTGGTCCATAATTATAAACGATTGCGCCGATTTTTTCCAGCATTCTTGACAATAACCGGCGTTTGGGTGTAACTTGAAACATTATTTTTTAAAGCGCTTGATTCTTTGAAGCCCGTTATAATGCGGTTTTTGAGGGATTTGCCTCCGGACGCCCCGGAGTTTGCCGCAGGAAAGTTTCATTATGAAATCACACGAGAAGACCGGCGGAAAGACCGGAAAAGAAAGAGACGACCATTACTTCATCCGTGAAGCCCTCAAGGAGGCCCGAAAAGCCGCCTCCAGAGACGAGGTCCCCGTCGGCGCTGTCATCACGCACAACGGCGCGGTGATAGCGAGGGCACACAACAGAAGAGAGGAAGCGGCGGACCCTACCTCGCACGCTGAACTTACGGCCATAAGGAAGGCCGCAAAGAGACTCAACTCCTGGCGCCTTACAGGCACAACCCTCTTCGTGACACTCGAGCCCTGCCTCATGTGCATGGGCGCTATACTTCAGGCGCGCATACCGAGGATCGTATTCGCCACTTTCGACCCGAAGGCCGGGGCCTGCGGCTCCCTTTACGACCTCTCCTGCGACCGGAGGCTCAACCACAGGGTCCATGTGACCTCCGGAGTCGCTGAGGGCGAAGCCAAAGAGCTTCTCAAAGGCTTCTTCAAGAGACTCAGGACGGGAAAAAAGAACCTTAAAGGCCCGACAAGCGCCCTTTTAACTCCGGACGAATGACCCCCCCCGCAAGCCTTTCCGGGGTATCGAAGGAAGATCTGTTTTGTATACGCGGCAAACCGAGCTTAACTGAAATTCCCTGTATGTAGCTTGCCCTTGTAAAACCCTCCCCCTTGATGGGGGAGGGTAGGGTGGGGGTGAAAATAATCTTTCATCCTTCGGAATTTCACCCTCCCCGCTTCCCGTTGCATCGGAAGAGCGCAACGGGAGCCCAGCCCTCCCGTCAAGGGAGTGGGTACTGGCGTACGGCGGATCGAGAACAACCTCTTTTTGTTCGTTTGATACCCCGAAGCTTGCCGCGGGGTGGGTCATTTCAACCCGAAGGAAATATTAAAATTTTTCCGTTTTTTTGGGATATAATATTTGGGTATGTTAGATAACATTAAAAAACCGGGGGTATGTAAATGATCGATGTATCGGATGCCATCTTTCGCGAGTACGACATCAGAGGGACCTATGGGAAAGACCTCACTCCTGAGATAGCGGAGCTGCTCGGCAGGGCCTACGCCCTGAACGCGATAAAGACGGGGAGGGCCAAAGACCCGGGCTTCAAGATGACTATCGGCAGGGATGTAAGGTTAAGCTCCAAAGCCCTTCGTGACGCCCTCATAAAGGGGCTCACCACAAGCGGGATAAACTGCATCGACATCGGAGAGTGCCCCACGCCTCTGCAGTACTTCTCTATGCATTTCCTCGGCCTCGAGGGCGGGGTGATGATAACCGGCAGCCACAACCCGCCCGAGTACAACGGGTTTAAGATAAGCGTCGACAAGGAGACGATACACGGGGAAGAGATACAGAGGTTTAAAAGGATCATCCGGGAAGAGGTGATCGGGAAACCCCCTGTAGTCGCGGCAAAGGCGGGGACGGTAGAGGACCTCGACATCATAGGAAAATACATCGACTATGTGGCGAAAAACATAAGCATCCCGAAGCTCGACCGCCCGATCAAGGTCGTGCTCGACAGCGGCAACGGCACGGCCGGCCCGGTGGCCCCGGTCTTGCTGAGAAGGCTCGGATGCGAGGTCGTTGAGCTGTTCAGCTCCCCGGACGGCAGGTTCCCCAACCACCACCCGGACCCTACGGTGCCCGAGAACCTCAAACACCTGATAGACGCGGTAATGAAAGAAAAGGCGGACTTCGGGGTCGCCTACGACGGGGACGCCGACAGGATCGGGGTCGTCGATGAGAAAGGCGGGATCATCTGGGGCGACAAGCTCATGATAATACTCTCAAGAGCGATACTCGAGAAGAACCCCGGGGCGACGGTCGTCGGCGAGGTCAAGTGCTCGCAGGTCATGTACGACGAGATAAAAAAGGCTGGCGGCAGACCGGTCATGTGGAAGACCGGGCACTCGCTCATAAAGTCCAAGATGAAGGAGCTTAAGGCGGCGATGGCCGGCGAGATGAGCGGGCACATATTCTTCGCCGACAAATGGTTCGGCTTCGACGACGCCATCTACTCTTCCTCAAGGGTGGCTGAGATACTCGCCTCCAGGAGGACCAGGGACAAAAACTTCGCCTTCTCAAGTCTCTTATCGGGGGTTCCGGATACCGTAGTGACTCCAGAGATAAGGATGGACTGCCCGGACAATATCAAGTTCGAGGTCATCGAAAAACTCAACGACGCGATAGGGACCGGGACGAAGGACTTCAAGGTAAAAGACATCATAAAGATAGACGGCCTGAGGATGAACTTCGACGGCGGGTGGGCCCTTGTCAGGGCCTCAAACACCCAGCCCGTTCTCGTACTGAGGTTCGAGGCGACGGATAAGAGGCTTTTGGAGAAGGCCAAGTCCTTCATGAGGGAGAAGCTTGAAGCGGTCAGGCCCGGAGCCGCTATTTCGATATGAACCCGGGCAAAGGCCCCCGCTCTTTAACACCTTTGACTTGACTCACCGGCAGAGCTAAAACAGGGCCGGCCCTGTTTATTTTTTTCGGACGCTGAGCCCCGGCGGATCATCCGCTTTCAAAGGACCCTGCAAGAAATAAAATCCGTCTCTGTTATCTTGTGCGCATCATCCTGTCTCCCATGGACAGCTTGCAGATCATTCCCCTTGCAGCCCGTCTTCACTGAACCTGTATCCGAGCCCCCTTATGGTCTCGATGCAGCCGCTGTAGGGACCCAGTTTGACCCTCAACCTCCTTATATGCGTGTCCACGGTCCTGAAGGTGGCATGATTATCGACGCTGCTGATCCTTTTTACAAGGTGCTCCCTTCCAAGAAGCCTCCCTTTGGAGCTTGCGAGCTCGACGATGAGTTTGAACTCAGCGGCCGTTAATTTCAGGCAGCTGCCGTCTACCGTCACCTTGAACCTCTCCGGGTCTATGGTAAGCGGACCCGCCTTTATGATCTTTGTCTCACCTTCGAGGAGTTTCTTTTTCAGCAGCACATTTACTCTCAGCATGAGTTCCTTCGTGCTGAAAGGCTTTATGATATAGTCGTCGGCGCCGAGTTCGAGGCCGATGACCCTGTCGATCTCCTCGCCCTTGGCGGTAAGCATTATAACCGGGATATTATCGGTAGCACGGTCTTTTTTGAGGACCTTGAGCGCCTCGGTGCCGTCCATGTTGGGGAGCATTATGTCGAGTATTATCAGGTCCGGTAGCTCCCTTTTCGCGATCTCTATCGCGTCAGGGCCGTCATCGGCGCGGATGACCTCAAAGCCGGCCCTCCCGAGATTGTATTCGAGGAGCTTCAGTATGTCTTCTTCGTCATCCACCACAAGGATCTTCTGTCTCATATATCCGTATAATAGAATAATAGAACTTCTTTTGATTTTACCGGACGTACAACTCCCGCGATAACTCCTATCTGCTAAGAACGGCTCCGGCCTTTACTACAGCCTCCCGGAAACCGTCCCTCAAGGTGCGGGCAAGGAGTATCGGGCAACGGTAATGCTCTTCGGTCGTACAGTAAATATTGTACTCAAAGATACTCGGCGTCATGTTCGTCAGGGACGCCTTGCAGACGCTCTCCTCTTCCGATTCAAGATACGGACATTTTTCATCCATGCCTGGGATCCTCCTTTGAAAATGCATAGCGAGCGAATGGGAATCGTAAACTTCCGTACATTTCGGAGATTACCCACGCTTTGCCGCTAAGGAGCTTCAATCTATTCAGCGCTATTTTACAGGGACTATGTTGCGGGAACATGACGGATGCGTTAAAGTTCTGTTAACTGAACGGGGAACGCCGCAAACCAGCCGCTTCAGGGGGGTAAAGGCGAGCCATAAAAATGACAATCGCCTTGCCGCGAAGGACCCGGTCATTTATGGCGGGGTCCTTCAATTATGGGCCGCGACGCTAAAAAAACGGCTGCCCCGGTGAGCATGCGCACCGGGGTAGCCGCGGCTGTATTCTTTTCTTTCTCGACGGCAATTAGCTCTTCCATTTAGCCGGTCCGGGTCATTTACTCCATGCGGCCTGGCCGTTGCACTTTATCTCCTTTGCCAAGGCATCTTCCATCGCCTCGTAAACATCCCTGGGCATAGGGACATAATCAAGGGACTTTGCCATCTCGGCGCCGTTTCTGTACGACCAGTCGAAGAACTCAAGGACCGCTTT
>JACRCH010000130.1 GCA_016219115.1 Deltaproteobacteria bacterium | reverse complement strand
TAATTTACTATTGTAGTGTGGCCTTGTCAATGGAAAAGCGGTGGTGAAACTCCTTTTGACCCGGGCCGGGCGCCAGAGGGAAAAATGGATGGTTCGGCAGCGATATCAGATACTTGGCCGAGCTCCGGTATGCGTAAAAGGCGTCTTGTCCGCCATCTTCGGCGCCAAAAAGCCGGGTGTTTCCTACCCTATCTCCGCAAGCTCCAGCCTTCCTTCCCATCTGGCCTTGAGGACCAGTTTTATCCTCCCGGCCTCGGCGCTTTTGAGCGCCGGGTCGGCCTCAAGGAACCTGTCAGCCTCTTCCCTCGCCCTCTTGAGTAAGGTGAGGTTCGTCAACGCCTCGGAGGTCCTGAAATCCGGCAGACCCGCCTGACGGGTGCCGAGGAAGTCTCCGGGCCCCCTTATCGACAAGTCCTCCTCGGCAATCTTAAAGCCGTCCTGCGTGGCCTCCATCACCTTCAGTCTCTTGTAGGTATCCTCGGCGTTAGTCCAGGCCGCGAGGAGGAGACATATCGATTTTTTCTCGCCGCGCCCGACCCTGCCTCTCAGTTGGTGTAGCTGCGCGAGGCCGAACCTCTCGGCGTGCTCAACGAGCATGACCGTGGCGTTCGGGACATCCACCCCGACCTCGATGACCGTCGTAGAGACCAGTATGTCGAGCCTTCTCTCTTTAAAGCCCCTCATCACGGATTCTTTCTCGGAGGACTTCATCCTGCCGTGAAGGAGGCCAACCTTGAACTCCTTGAAGATGTCTTTGCGGAGGTGCTCCTGCATGCGGGTAGCGTCCCTGAGGCTCAGTTCCTCCGACTCCTCGACAAGCGGGTAGACTATGTAGCACTGGCTCCCCTCAACTACCTCTTTCCTGATGATCTCATACGCCTTGACCCTGTCGGCCTCCCTGAGTATCTTCGTGTGGACGGGTTTTCTGCCAGGCGGCAGCTCGTCTATTATCGAGACGTCGAGGTCGCCGAATACCGTCATCGAAAGGGTCCTCGGGATCGGCGTGGCGGTCATGATGAGTATGTCAGGATAGATCTCGTTTTCGGAGCCGAACCCTTTTTTCTTCAACGCGGCCCTCTGGACCACTCCGAAACGGTGCTGCTCGTCAATCACGATGAGACCGAGTTTCGAGAAATCGACGTCTTTCTGTATGAGCGCGTGGGTCCCTACGACAAGGTCAACCCCGCCCTCCCTTATAAGCTCAAGGCCTGCCTTCCTCTCGCCTTTCGTCATGTTGCCCGTGAGCAGAAGCGGTTTTACGCCGAGGGCCTCGGCGTACCTGTGGGTCGTGAGGTAATGCTGTTCGGAGAGTATCTCGGTAGGGGCCATGATGGCGGCCTGGTAGCCGGCCTCAACGGCCTTCAGGGCCGCCATCAGGCTTACGATGGTCTTGCCCGAGCCGACATCGCCCTGTATGAGCCTGTTCATCGGATGAGGGCTCTCCATGTCGTTCTTTATCTCCAGGTACACCTTCTCCTGCGCGGCCGTAAGTCTGAAGGGGAGAAGTCTTCTGAGCTTGTCCTCAATGCCTTCAAACCTTCCTCCGGCAGATGAGCTGAACGCTATGCCCCGCTCTCTTTTAAGCTCCCTTCTCTTTAAAGCAAGCCCGAGTTCGAGTAAAAACAGCTCATCGAATACGAGGCTCTTTTTGGCAAGGGACGCATCAAACGCGGCCGGAAGATGCGCCTCTCTGAAGGCATTTTTGAGTCCCAGCAGGCCGCACCTTTCAACGACCCCGTCCGGCAGCCCCCCGACGGCGGACTCCGAGTACCCCTCGACGACCCCACTGACGATCTTACGGATGGTCTTCTGGTGGAAGTTCTCTATCTGCGAATATACGGGGACGATCCCCTGCTCGATCTGCTCGGTCTCGTCGGCGTCAACGGCCTCGATATCCGGGTGTATCATCTCTTTCTGGTGGCCGTAGCTGGAGACCACTCCGTAGAGCATAAGCCTCTGTCCGGTCTTAAACCTGCCCGACATGTACGAGAGTTTGTAGTTGAACCACTTGACCTTGAGTATCGCGCTGCCGTCACTGACGGCCATCTCATAGACCTTACGCCTGCCGTAGCGCGTCTCTCCCTGCGCCACGACCGTGCCGGTCGTGACCGTGCTCGCCCCGGGCGTGAGCTCCTTTATCTTTATTATGTAACGCCTGTCCTCGTACCTGATGGGCAGGAAATAGAGCATGTCTTCCACGGTCGTAAGCCCTTTTTTGCCGAGCCTCTCGGCGAGCTTCGGCCCGATCCCCTTTACGAACTCAAGCGGGGTCTTCAGTTTTTTGAGCATCGCGGACGCCTCTTCAGCCGTCACCGCAGGCGTTTTTTCAGGGGCGCCGATGGAGTGCGCGAGGGAGACCCCCTTTCTAAGCCGCTCTTTCTTCTCTTCAACGGCAAGGTCGTCAAAGCCGCTGAAAAGCGCCTTAAGCTCGGCAAAGACGGCGGACTCCGCCTCACCAGCGCCCAGGCTTTCGGCGTCGGATGAGAGCGTTGAGACGAGGTTTTCGATACCCTTGACTGAATTTAAGTGGCGGAAGGCGTCCTTTGAGGCGAACAGGAGCGGCTTGAGAACGGATGATACGACTTCCGCCAGACGGCTGGCAGATGATCGGCTGGTATTGTTTTTGGGCGTATCCGGCATCCTGGCACCCGTTGTTGGGTTGGCACTTCCAGCGGCCCTTACATCTCCACCCTGGTTATAACGCCGTGGAGCTTGTTCGTGGGGAGCTTGTAGAAGATGAGAAAAGTCGGGGTCAGTTTCTTTATGACGGAGAATATCTTCCAGACGATGTTGCCGGTCGTGATCTCCTCAAGGCCGTAGAATATAGTCTTCTCGTTTATAGCGGAGTCCTTGAGTATCTCCTCCACATCGACGACCTCCATGTAGCCGGCCTTGAGCTCAAAGACCCTCAAGCCTGGGCCAAGCGGCTCCTTGAAGTAATAGTGCACGCCGAAGGGCTCGTCGGTCCTTATTATCGAGACGAGTACGTTGTCCTCGTAGATGATATTGTTCTTGAACATCGTATGGACTATGTAGGGGGCTATTTCAGTGGCCTCCTTGGCGAAGAAAAGGGCGGTGCCGCGTATCTTGGGGAGACTCTTGTATATCTGGTTGTAGCTTATGAGAAAAGCTTCCAGGTTCAGCGGTTTAAGGGCCTTATAAAGCCTTCTCTGCCCGTTGGTGTAGATGAGTATCATGCAGAACGGGACGAGGGCGATGACGATCGACCAGTAGCCTCCGTACGGGATCTTGAACATGTTGGAGAAGAGAAAGACGAGATCGATGACGGTTATAACCGTTGCGAGAACCAGCCTGAAAAACTGTCTTCTTATCAGGAATATCCATGTCATCATCACGCCGGTAAGGGCCATGGTCCCCGTGACGGCGAGGCCGTAAGCGGCGGCGAGGTTGTGGGACTCCTTGAACTCGTACATTATGAACAGGACGAAGATCAGAAGGAACCAGTTCACCGTGCTGATGTAGATTTGGCTGCGCATCTCCCTGGAAGTGTAGTCTACCTTGAAAAGAGGCATGACATGGGTGTTTATCCCCTGGAAGACTACCGAGAACATGCCGCTTATCATCGCCTGGGACGCTATTACCGTTGCGAAGACGCTCAAAAGCAGGAACGGTATGTAGAGGGCCTGCGCCTGAGAGAATATCATCTCGAAGAGGACATTATGAGCGTCCTGGTGTTGTACAAGGAACGCGCCCTGGCCCATGTAATTGAGTAAAAGCACCGCGAAGACGAAGTACCATGCCTTGACTATGGGGACCCTCCCCAGGTGTCCCATGTCGGCGTACAGGGCCTCTCCTCCAGTGGCGCAGAGTATTACCTCGGAGAGTATGAAAAAGCCCGGTAGGCCGTTATTTATGATGAATTTAATCCCGTAGTAGGGGTTAAGGCCCCACAGCACAGACGGAAACTGCGATATCGCCGCTATCCCCGACGCCGCCAGTGCAAAAAACCACAGGAGCATTATGGGGCCGAAGGCGAACGCGACCTTCTCGGTGCCTTTTCTCTGTAAGACGAAGAGCACTATGGCGATAAAGCCTGAGATGAGTATGATCTTCTCGTGGCTCAAGCGCTCAAAACCAGGGATCAAAGTAACGCCTTCAACGGCGCTCAGGATACTTATCGCCGGGGTGATGACGCCGTCGCCTACCAGAAGGGATATGCCGATGAAAGAGAGAAGCGTTACAAAGGCGACCTTCTTGCCGTTCTTAAGGTAAGGTACGAGGATTTCCCTTAAGACTATAGTGCCGCCTTCGCCCTTTTTACTGAGGCTGGTGGCGAGCCACGCGTATTCGACCGTCACCAGAGTCATGAGCGTCCAGACGATAAGTGAAAGGACGCCGGTTACATTTTCCACCGTGGGTTTGGTAAAGAGGAAGATGACGGTCAGGGTGTATATGGGGCTTGTGCCGATGTCACCGAAGACTATACCGAGCGATTTGACGATCTTTTGCATAGCTTTTTATCTTAAATCAAAAAAACGGGAAAATAAAGCAAATTTACCCTGTTGTTTTCTTATGCTCAAATACGCGTCTTTTACGGATATTTAAGGCGGCGTCGTGGAACTGCCGCCTCTTTTCATTCCAACAGGTCCAGGTGGTACTCCTGGAGCGGTTTGACGTCGAGCCCGCCCCGCTGCAGCGCCTTTATGCCCTGCGCAGCGGCCCTGGCCGCCGATACGGTCGTGAAGTACGGAAGCCCGAACTCCAGCGACGACCTCCTGAGCGTATAAGAGTCGGCGACGCTCTGCGCTCCGAAAGAGGTGTTAATGACCATGTCCACGCCCTTGCTCTTTATCCTGTCGACTATGTTGGGCCTGCCCTCGGTCACTTTGCAGACCGGCTCCACTTCGATCTCCCTGTTCTTTAAGAACCGCGCCGTGCCGCCGGTGGCGATGATCTTGAAACCCATCGAGGAGAGTTCCCGCGCGACCTGCACGATCTCTTCCTTGTCCGAGTCCCGGACGCTTATGAAAGCGGTCCCCTTTGTCGGCAATTTGTTCCCGGCGGCTATCTGTGACTTTGCGAACGCGCCTCCGAAGTCCTTCCATATACCCATGACCTCGCCCGTGGATTTCATCTCCGGGCCCAGGAGTATATCGACGCCGGGGAACTTTATGAACGGGAAGACGGCCTCCTTTACGGACGTGTAGGGAGGGTGGACCTCTTTCGTGAACCCGAGCTCCTTTAACGACTTTCCGACCATGAGCTTGGTGGCGAGCTTTGCCAGGGGCCTGCCTATCGCCTTGCTTACGAACGGGATGGTGCGCGAAGCCCTGGGGTTGACCTCGAGGATATATATCGAGGAGTCCTTTACCGCGAACTGGACGTTCATGAGGCCGACTACCTTCAATTCCTTTGCCATGACGACGGCCTGGCGGCGGATCTCGTCCAGGACCGTCTTGTCGAGCGAGTACGGGGGAATGGAGCAGGCCGAGTCCCCGGAGTGGACCCCGGCTTCCTCTATATGCTCCATTATCCCGCCTATGATGACGGTCTCGCCGTCGCTTATGCAGTCCACATCGACCTCTATGGCGTTCTGGAGGAACGAGTCGATGAGGACCGGGTGGTCGGGCGAGGCCTCCACGGCCCGCGTCATGTAGTCAATAAGGCTCATCTCGTCGTAGACTATCTCCATGGCCCTGCCGCCAAGGACATACGACGGCCTGACCATCACGGGGTAGCCGATGGAGCCGGCTATACGCACCGCCTCGTCGATGGATTTGGCTATGCCGCTACAGGGCTTTTGGAGCTTGAGTCTGTCGAGGAACCGGTCGAACCGTTCCCTGTCCTCGGCTATGTCGATGGAGTCCGAGGATGTCCCGAGTATCCTCACGCCCGCCTTCTCAAGCGGGACCGATAACTTCAGGGGGGTCTGCCCGCCGAGCTGCACGATTACTCCCATGGGCTTTTCCTTCTCCACTATGGCCATGACATCCTCGAATGTCAGCGGCTCGAAGTAGAGCCTGTCGGATGTGTCGTAGTCGGTAGAGACGGTCTCGGGGTTGCAGTTTACCATTATCGACTCGAAACCCTCTTCCCTGAGGGCGTAGCTCGCGTGGACGCAGCAGTAGTCGAACTCTATGCCCTGGCCTATCCTGTTTGGCCCGCTTCCGAGTATGATGACCTTTTTCCTGTCCGTCGGGGCGGCCTCGCAGGCCGGACTCTTAGTTTTGTCGAGGATGTTGTAAAACGGCCTCTCGTAGGTCGAGTACAGGTAAGGCGTGAACGCCTCGAACTCCGCTGCGCAGGTATCGACTGTCTTGAAGACCGGCTCAATGCCGGCATCTCTACGCGCCGCCCTGACCTCGGGTTCGGTCCTGCCGGTCAGGGACGCGATCATCCTGTCGGAAAAGCCGAACTCCTTGGCCTTTCTTAACAGCATCTCCGAGACCACTCCAGTGTCCTTGCCCTGCCAGAAGAGCCCCTCCTCTATCTCCGTTATCTCTCTGAGGTTGTTCAGGAACCAGCGGTCTATCTTCGTGAGGTCATGAATCTCATCGACATGCATCCCCGCCCTCAGGGCCTCGCAGACATACCAGATCCTCTCGGCCCTCGGGGTCTTGAGATTCGACTTTATCGTGTCAAGCTCCTCCTGGGTGCCCCTGAAGATAAGCTCCGGCCGGGTCTTTCTTATCTTCTTCTCAAAACCCCAGCTCCCGGTCTCAAGCGACCTTAACGCCTTGTGCATAGACTCCTTGAAGGTCCTGCCCATGGCCATCGCCTCTCCGACGGACTTCATCTGGGTCGTAAGGGTAGAGTCCGCCTTCGGGAACTTCTCGAAGGCGAATCTGGGGATCTTGGTGACGACATAGTCTATCGTCGGTTCGAAGCAGGCCGGGGTCTTCTTCGTTATGTCGTTTGCAATCTCGTCGAGCGTGTAGCCGACGGCAAGCCGGGCGGCTATCTTGGCGATCGGGAAACCCGTGGCCTTGCTGGCCAGCGCCGAAGACCTCGATACCCTCGGGTTCATCTCTATGACATAGACCTTGCCGGTCTCGGGGCTTACCGAAAACTGGATGTTGCTGCCCCCCGTGTCCACCCCGATCTCCCTTATTATCCTTATCGAGGCGTCACGCAGTATCTGGTACTCCTTGTCGGTCAGCGTCTGGGCCGGGGCCACCGTGATGGAGTCCCCGGTGTGAACGCCCATGGGATCGAGGTTTTCGATAGAGCAGACGATGACGACATTGTCGTTCTTGTCCCTCATCACCTCAAGCTCGTACTCCTTCCAGCCGATGACGGACTCTTCGATCAGGAGCTCGCTTACGGGGCTGCACTCAAGACCGAACCTGACCATCTCCTCGTACTCCTGCCTGTTGTAGGCGATGCCGCCGCCGGTGCCGCCGAGCGTGAAAGACGGCCTTATGATGACCGGAAAGTCCATCTTCTCGATGACCTCCATCGCCCTGTTGAAGTTCTTGACCTGGCTGCTTCTGGGGACTTCGAGGCCGATCTTCTGCATCGCGAGCTTGAATAGTTCCCTCTCCTCGGCCTTCTTTATCGCCGGGAGCTTCGCCCCTATCATCTCCACCCTGTACTTATCGAGCACCCCGTTCTCCGCAAGCTTCACCGAGACGTTAAGCGCGGTCTGTCCGCCCATCGTGGGGAGCAGCGCGTCGGGCCTCTCCTTCTCTATTATCTTTTCGACCATCTCCGCCGTTATCGGCTCTATGTAGGTCCTGTCGGCCAGGGTCGGGTCGGTCATGATGGTGGCCGGGTTCGAGTTCACGAGTATGACCTCGTAGCCGTCTTCCCTCAGGGCCTTGCAGGCCTGTGTGCCGGAGTAGTCGAATTCGCAGGCCTGGCCTATGACTATCGGGCCCGAGCCGATAAGCAGTATCTTTTTTATGTCAGTTCTCTTTGGCAATGAAAAATCCTCCGGCAAAAATCGTGATATACTCTCTTTTCAGGGTAAATACCCCGTAGCTTGTGCTGCGCAATGCAAAAGGCTCTTTTTGCGCGCTGCCGCGCGCCTCGGGGCGATTGCTACGCTCGCTGTCAAGCTTGCTCGCTCGCTCTCCTTTATGCTCGCTACGCAATGCCCCTGATGTTCTGTAAAAACAATACAAAAGACATTCTTCACAATAGAATCGGTTGTTTTTAAATACCACGGAGCAAGCTCCGGGGAAGGCTCATTTTTTTAATGCTCTGACACTGAGAGGCGAAGCCCTTACTTCCCGCGGCCCCCCATCATGTCAGTGAACCTCTTGAAGAGGTACTGCGAGTCGTGCGGCCCCGGAGACGCCTCCGGGTGGTACTGCACCGAAAAGAGCGGCAGCTCCCTGTGGGCTATCCCCTCCACCGTCCTGTCGTTCAAGTTTATGTGCGTCAGCTCGGCTATCCCCTTGAGTGAATAGATATCCACGGCGAAGCCGTGGTTCTGGGAGGTTATCTCGACCTTGCTCGTGGTCAGGTCCTGAACGGGCTGGTTGCCTCCCCTGTGGCCGAACTTGAGCTTGAAGGTCTTGCCTCCGAGCGCCAGAGAGAGTATCTGGTGGCCGAGACAAATACCAAATATCGGTTTTTTGCCGATGAGCCTTCTGACATTCTCTTTGGCGTAGGTGACGGCGTCCGGGTCGCCAGGGCCGTTGGACAGGAATATCCCGTCCGGGTTCATCTCAAGGACTTTTTCCGCCGGCGTGGAGGCCGGGACGACCACGACATCGCAGCCGGCTTCGGCGAGGTTACGCAGGATATTCCTCTTTATGCCGAAGTCGTAGGCGGCCACCCTGTACCTGGCCCCCTTCTCCGTGGTCTTCCTGTACCCCTTTACGGGGTCCCATAACTTCTCGGTCCAGCGGTACGGGGCCTTGCAGCTGACTTTGCTTACAAGGTCGACGCCGACCGGGCCCGGCGAGGCTTGCGCCTTTTTAACGAGCCTCTCAGGGTTAAGATCGACCGTCGAGATGACGGCCTCCATGGCGCCTTTGTCTCTGATTATCCTCGTCAGAGCCCGCGTGTCGATACCCGATATCGCTACTATCCCGTGCCATTTAAGGTAGGCCGTGAGGACCTCGGTAGAGCGCCAGTTCGACGGATAGAGGCAGGCCTCCTTGACGATGAAACCCTCGACCCACAGCTGGACGGACTCTATGTCCTCCTCGTTTATGCCGTAGTTGCCCTGCTGGGTGCAGGTCATCGTGACGATCTGCCCCTTGTAGGACGGGTCGGTGAGGACCTCCTGATAACCGGTCATCGAGGTATTGAAGACCACCTCGCCGACAGACTCGCCGTCGGCTCCAAAGGAGAAACCCTCGAAGACGGTACCGTCGGCCAAAGCCAATATCGCTTTTTTCAACTCTCCACCTCTGTCATTTTTTTAAAGATTCACCGTGACCGTAAATGGTCTTCCCGCCGACTATGGTCTTTACCACGACAGCGTCCAGGGTCTTGCCGAGCCAGGGGCTGTTCTTTGATTTGGACCTGAGCGCCTCGGCCCTGACCACCCGGCTTTTGTTCAGGTCTACGATGGCGATATCGGCGGAAGCGCCGACTCTGATGGCGCCCCTGTCAATGCCTATCGCCCTCGCGGGGTTTACCGTCATCGCGCGTATTGCGTCAACGAGCGTGAGCCTGCCTGCCTTGACGAGCCCGTATACGACCGAAAAGGCCGTTTCAAGCCCGATGACGCCGTTTGAGGCCTTGTCGAACTCGACATCTTTTTCGATAGTCGAGTGCGGGGCGTGGTCGGTGGCTATCGAGTCTATCGTCCCGTCCGATATCCCGTCGATCAACGCCTCCGTATCCTCTTTGGAGCGCAGCGGCGGGTTCATCTTCGCGTTCGTGTCATATCCCGCGACAGCCTCGTCCGTGAGCGTGAGGTGGTGCGGCGTTGCCTCAGCCGTTACATCGAGCCCCTTCTTCTTGGCCATCCTCACAAGCTCAACGGCCCCTCTCGTGCTCACATGCGCTATGTGAAGCCTCCCGCCGGTAAGCTCACAGAGCGTTATGTCTCTTGCCACCATGGAGTCCTCCGCGGCGTTTGGGGTCCCTTTGAGACCGAGCCTTGTAGCCACCTTCCCCTCGTTCATGACGCCCGTTGAGAGGACCGGCTCCTCGGCGTGGGTTATGACGGCCATGTTGAAAACGCGGGAGTACTCAAGGGCCCTGCGCATAAGCCCGGCGTTGGCTACGGGCATCCCGTCGTCGGAGACGGCTACGCAGCCGGCCTCTTTAAGCTCGGCGAACTCGGTAAGGCGCTCGCCCTGAAGCCCCATGGAGAGCGCCCCTGCCGGAAGGACTGATACACCGCTCCCCTCCCCGGCCTTTTTCAGTATATAGCGGGTGACCGAGCCGTTGTCGTTTACAGGGTTGGTGTTGGCCATGCAGAGTATGGTCGTGAAGCCCCCGGCCGCTGCGGCCATGGTCCCCGTGCGCACGTCTTCCTTGTACTCGTAGCCGGGTTCCCTCAGGTGCGTATGCAGGTCTATAAGGCCCGGGACTACAAGCAGCCCTTCGGCGTCGATTATGTCGAGGCCGGGGCTTACCTGGACGATCTCCGAGGTGTCGGTCTCGGCCTTCTTTACCGAGGCCACCCGGCCTCCCATGATGTAGATGTTGTAGACGCCGTCGATATTCGAGGCCGGGTCGACCACGCGGCCGCCCTTTATAACAAGCCTGTTCATAGGATTCCTCTCTTATTCTTCACGTGCGGCCCCGAGGAGCAAGTAGAAGACCGCCATCCTCACGGCAACTCCGTTTGTGACCTGGTCCAGTATCAGCGAATACGGGCCGTCGGCCACCTCCGAGGATATCTCGACCCCCCTGTTGATCGGGCCGGGGTGCAGTATTACGGCATCCGGTTTCGCCTTCCTGAGCTTCTCCTCATTCAGCCCGTAGAGCCGGGAGTACTCCCTGATGGTCGGAAAGAACGACTCCTTCTGCCGCTCAAGCTGTATGCGGAGCATCATGACCACATCTGTGTCTTTTAAGGCGGCTTCCATATTCGTAGTGGCCTTGCAGCCGAGGGCCTCTATACCGGGAGGCAGCATCGTCGGCGGGCCCGCCACGGTAACCGAGGCGCCGAGCCTGGTGAAGCCGTATATGTTCGAGCGCGCTACCCTGGAGTGGGTTATGTCGCCGATGATGGCTACTTTAAGCCCCTCGATCCTCCCTTTCTTCTCCTTGACCGTGAGCATGTCGAGCAACGCCTGGCTCGGGTGCTCATGGGCGCCGTCCCCGGCGTTTATGACCGAGCAACCGACATACCCGGCGAGCATGTGAGGCGTGCCGGCAGAGGCGTGTCTGATGACGATACAGTCCGGCCTCATCGCTTCGAGGTTTCTGGCCGTGTCCTTGAGGGTCTCGCCCTTTACGACCGAGCTTGCCGACACCGATATGTTGACGGCATCTGCGCTCATCCTCTTGGCGGCTATCTCGAAGGATGTCCGTGTCCTGGTAGAGGGCTCGTAGAAGAGGTTTATGACTGTCCTGCCCCGTAAGGTCGGGACCTTCTTGATCTCCCTTTCGGAGACCTCCCTGAAGGACTCGGCGGTGGTGAGGATGAGGGTTATCTCCTCGGCGCTCAACTCCTCGATGCCCAAAAGGTCTTTTCGTTTAAGTCTCATGTCTCAAACCCGTATGAAGAGGTATTTTCGTTTAAGTCCCATCTCTCAAGCCCGTTTGGAGAGGTATTTTAGCTAATCAACCGCCGCCTCCGTTACGACCTCACTGACCCCGTCCGTCTCCTCGAGGTGGACCTTCACGCCCTCTTTCCTCGAGGTGGGGATGTTTTTACCGACATAGTCGGCCTTGATCGGCAGTTCCCTGTGGCCCCTGTCCACAAGGACCGCGAGCTGTATCGAGAGCGGGCGGCCAAAGTCCATGAGCGCGTTCATGGCGGCCCTTGTCGTGCGCCCCGTAAAAAGGACGTCATCGACCATGATGATGGTCTTGCCGTCTATGGAGATGGGTATATCCATTTTCTTGAGCGGCGGCTGGTCCTTTTTGATCCCGAGGTCGTCTCTGTAGAGGGTGGCGTCAACCGCTCCGGTCGGCGGTTTTACCCCTTCTATCTCCTCGATCTTTTTCTGAAGGCGCACGGCCAGATGATACCCGCGCGTGGGGATGCCGAGGATCACGAGCTGCTCGGTACCCTTGTTCCGCTCGATTATCTCGTGGGCTACCCTCGCAAGCGCCCGCTCGATCGCCTTGTCGTCCATCATTATCTTTTTCATCGGAGAGACCCCGCCCCGGAACCGGAGCAAAAAAATACCTCCGCGCCGCTTTGGGCACGGAGGTGCATGTTGGTTTTTGTGGTATGGATAAAGTCCATTATCCTCCCCTTCTTAATCTCTCAGGATTAAATTAAAAGGGTGTCTCTGGATTATTTAATCTTTTGTATCGCGTTAAACCGTAAACCGGCCGGGGCTTGCTTAGCGCGGCTCTTGTATGACCCGCCCATGAGGAACCCCGCGGCATGGATTGCGGGGGAGGTTTCATTCTCTCTTAGGGTTGAGATACCCCGTAGCTCGCTACGACTATTTGGATCAGATGTCCTTGAAATACCCCGCTAGCAAGGCTTGCGGGGAGGTTCATTTCAGGACTTAAAGCCTCAGACTAATGCAAGACCCTTGATGTGTCCTTAAGCGTCTTTTCAACTATTATCTCGTGAGGTATCTCCCTGGTGTACCCGCCGACAAAATCAAGCGTATCCGTATACCGGACGCTTATGGAGATATCTTCCTTGCCCCGGACTATCTCTATGTTCTCGTGTTCAAGCGGTATCGACCAGGTCCGGGCCTTCTGCAGTATCCGTTTTTCCAGGGCGTTGTCGTCGTACATGTGCGCTATCTTCGCCTCTTCTTCCACATCGGTTTTGAGCATATAGAAGGAGAAGTACGGCGGCGCGAACTTATACGCCCCGTAAAAGGCCGAGACGAAAAACAAAGTCCAGAAAAGGGCCTTGAAGGAGACCTTCCCGTCCTGCCCCTGCAAACCGCCCTCTTTAGAAAGGCTTACGGGCCGGACTGGACCATTTGCGCCTTTATTTGAAAGCATAAGAGCGATCACGTCCTTTACATATACATCTTCGGCCCCGCGTAGTCAACCTATTTCTGGGAAAGGCCAAAGGTTTGGGGCCGGGACAGGGTTAAACCACCCCGATAGCCAAGCTCCGGGGTATCTCCTTAAACCTCCCCTCCCTCGATTGCGAGGGGATTGAGGGGGAGGATTTTACAAGGAAACCCTGCTAGCGAGCTACAGGGAATTTTGTGATTTAAACCGCCTTCGGCTCATCCGCGGAACGATGTATCGATTTATCCGGGCGGCCTACGGAGGTGTACTCAAACCCGAGCTTCGCCATGCTCGCCGGCTCATAAATGTTTCTCAGGTCCACTATCTTCGGCGCGCCAAGGAGCTTTTTGATCCTTGCGAGGTCAAGCTTCCTGAACTGGTTCCAGTCCGTAAGTATCACGAGGGCGTCAGAGCCTTCGGCGGCCTCGTAGGCGTCGTTGCAGTATGTGACCGTGTAGGGCATGACCTTCCTGGCGTTTTCCATCCCCGCCGGGTCGAACGCCTTGACCAGGGCCCCTTCGTTCAACAGCCTCTCCACTATGTCTATGGCCGGAGATTCCCTGATGTCGTCGGTGTTCGGCTTGAATGTAAGGCCCAGCACGCCGATATGCTTGCCGGAGAGGCCGCCGGCAAGCTCCCTGATCTTGTCGACCATCTTGTCTCTGAGCGCGGCGTTGACCTCTATGACGGCCTCGACTATCCTGAATGTGTAGCCGTGCGCCTTTGCTATCTTCGTGATAGCCATCGTGTCCTTCGGGAAACACGACCCGCCGTAGCCGGGGCCGGGGTGGAGGAACTTCGGCCCGATCCTGTGGTCCAGGCCCATGCCCCTGGCGACCATGTGTATGTCGGCGCCGACCCTCTCGCAGATATTGGCCATCTCGTTTATGAAAGATATCTTGGTGGCCAGGAACGCGTTGGAGGCGTATTTTATAAGCTCAGCGGTCTCGATGTCGGTGACGACGAACGGGGTCTCGATAAGGTACAGGGGCGAGTACAGGTCCTTCATTATCGCTATCGCCTGCTCGCTTCTGGCGCCGATGACGACCCTGTTGGGCCTCATGAAGTCCTCGACGGCCGAGCCTTCCCTCAAAAACTCTGGGTTCGAAACGACGTCGAACTTGTGTTCCCCGCCCTGCTCCTTGCTGATTATCCCCTCGATAAGGCTTCCGGTGCCGACGGGCACGGTGCTCTTGGTGACAATGACCTTGTAGCCGTTTAAGTTCCTGGCTATCGTCCTCGCCACCTCCTCGATGTAGCTTAAATCCGCGCTCCCGTCGTCCCTGGGCGGCGTGCCGACCGCTATGAAGATGACGAGGGACTTCTTTATGGCTTCGCTCAGGTCGGTCGTGAAGGTGAGCCTCTGTTCCTGGAAGTTCTTGGTAACGAGTTCCTTTAATCCCGGCTCATAGATGGGTATCTCTCCGCGCTTGAGCATGTCGATCTTCGATACGTCCTTGTCGACACAGGAGACGTTCACGCCGAAATCCGCAAAACAGGTCCCGGTGACAAGACCCACGTAACCCGTCCCTATAACGCAAATATTCATTTCGCTCAACCCTCCATCGTTTTTCAAAGGTATTTTATTTAAAATTTTACAGAATCAGAAAGCTTCCGAAATCAAGTCCCGGTGCTTTATCCGGGGCGGGTTATTCCAGAGAGTATCTCGAGAGGACGAACCTGAGGAAAAGACACGTTAGTAAGAGCGCGCCGAGCACGCTTGATACTTCGATGATGAAAAGCCATGTCGTATGCATGAGTTCTCCGGGTGATGAACCACCCCGCAAGCCTTGCCAGCGGGGTATCCTGAGGGAAATCTGTTTTTATATACGCGGCAAGCCGCGCTTAATTAAAATTCTCCGCCATAAATGACGGAGAATTTTGATGGTATGGAAGATCATTTGTATTTGCACTCCTTGACCCGCCGCTAAAGCGACAGGATTGCGGAGTGGCACACCCATTCAAACCGAAGAAAATATTAAAGGTCGCGTCGGATCTTACTCTTCCACTGCCCCCGCCTTTTAGGCTCTCTTTTGCCGCGGACCCGCGTCGAAGGATCGAAGGGTACGACATTCGGGGGTCTCTGTATATCAAGGAAACGGACGGCGTCCTGAGCCACGTCGCCGGCGCTTATATCCATGCAGTCCATCGAAGGGCAGCCGTTCTTCCTGAAACACGGAGAGCAATCAACGGCCCTTTTCACAACGCTTACATGCTCACCAATCGGGCGCCATTGGTTAGAATCGTTTATGCCGCACCACACGACGACCGTCGGGGTGGAAAAAGAGGCCGCCAGATGGGCCGGAAGCGAATCAAGCCCGATGAATACCGAGGCCTTTTTGGCCGCCGCCGCGAACAGGTCCAAAGATATCAGAGAGGGGAGCCTTATGCAATCCCTTAAATCGTTGTAGACCGTGTCGTAGGCGACGACCTTGACGCCGCACCCTCTTGTAATGGAGCTGACGAGTTTCTGCCACTCCTCTTTCTTCCAGAGCTTGGAAGGGTTGCCGCTCCCGGTATGGATAAGGACGAACGGCTCACCTGCCGCGACACCCAAACCGTCAAGTATCCTCGTGCACTCCTTGTCGGATGTCTTTGAGAGGTTGAACTCGGGTTTGAGGTCCGTCCAGGAGACATTAACGCCCACGGAGCCGAGTATGTCGGCCAGGTGCTCTATCTCATGGACGCCGCTCCTGTACGGGACTCGCCTGTTGAGGAGAAAGCCGAAACCGCCGGTAGCGAAACCCACCCTGTATCCGCCGCCTCCCAAAAACATCAGAGGGATGGAGTTGAAAGGATACGCCCTCAGGTCGATAGTCAGGTCGTAGCGTTCTTTTCGCATCTCCCATATATTACGGACGAAACCGCTGAAGGCTTTAGCGGCATTTTTTATGAGGCCGCCGCTTCTATTGAGTCTGAAAGAGTTGTAAATGAGGACCCTGTCAAGGAACGTATTTGACCTTAAATAGCCCCATGCCCACTCTCCTGCCATGAAATGGATACTGGCGTTCGGGTAGGCCCTTTTAAGGTGCGGCAGTATGGAACTCGCGATGAAGACGTCTCCGAGGTGGTCTATCCTTGAGACGAGTATCTTTTTGACCTCGGCGGGGAATTTTTTCCCGGACCCGAAAACAAGATACCCCGGCGCGTCTATGAGCGCCTGCAGTACCGCCAGGTAAGGCTTCTGGTATAAGTAATTTCTCCCCAAAACTTTTCTCATGGGCCGGGGTGCGCGTCATAGTTGGATTTTTTAAAAAGATTAACTAAATCAGCAGTCTATTAGTATAGACCGCCTGAAAAAAAGTGTCAAGGCTGATTTGGGATTGGAAAACGCAGGGGTAAAACGGTAAATAAGGATTTTTTTATATTTTTAACGTTCTAAAAATCCTGGGGTTTAAAGTCCAAGAAGGGTTCATTTCAACATGCTCTTCCAGATGCTCACGGTCCGCCCGGCTATTTTTTCATGCGAATACTGTTCAAGGACCCTGGTCCTGCCTTTTTTTGAGTATCCGGACCGTAACTCACCGTTTTCCATAAGCCTTTTGATGCACTCCGTAAGCCCCTCAGTATCGCCTTCCCTGAATATAAGCCCGGCGTCCCCTATTACCTCGGGGATCGCGCCGGAGTCAGACCCTGCGACAGGCACTCCGGAGCTCATGGCCTCTATCAGCACATGGCCGAACTGCTCCTTCCACGACGGGGTCGTAAGCGACGGCAGCACGAGGCAGTCCATGACATTGAGGTATTGCGGGACCTCGTGGTGCAGTACCGTGTCGATGAAGACAAACCTTTCGGTCTTTCCCGCCGCCTGTATCCTCCCTGTCAGCTCTTCCTTGAACTTGCCCCGGCCGATGAGAAGACACCTGACATCCCCGCCAACACTATTTACAGCGTCTACGAGATTTGCAAGGCCCTTATCCGGCACAAGGCGCCCGATGTAGCCGACGACGAAATTGCCGGAGAGTCCAAGCGACTCTTTAAGCCTGTTCTCTTCCCTCGATTTGAAAAACTCCGTATCGACACCCATCAGAGGGACGATGTCCACGGGCCCCCTGAACCCCTTTTTCTCCATGACGGCTCTGCCGTCGCTGTTGCCGGCTATCAGGCGGTCGGCTGACTTCAATACATAGCTCTCAAGAAGGCTTCTAGGGAACTTGCGCTCAACAAAAAGGTTCTCCCAGGTGAATATCACGACCTTGCTTTTTGAGATCAGGTTGTTAAACAGTGTGAACTGGAAGGCTACGGCGCTGTGCGGTTCTTCCTCGAGGTGGATGATGTCGAACCCCTCTTTCAGGAGCTTTCGGACGAGTACCGGAGGGAACAGGAAGCCGCCGGTGTGGCCGTTGAAGAAGACCTTTGAAGTGATGATCCTGTAATTGTCGTCGGAGGTCTTCTCAGCCTGAATATCCCTCAAAGTCTCTCGCCACTCGGATGGTATAAGGAGGGTTATTTGAGCTTCCTTTAACGCGGCCAGGGCCTCAATCTTCTTCTGGTTCTCCTTGACGACGCAGGAGTGGGATACTATAAGGACTTTCATTCGATTATGAGATAAACCGTCTGATTTTTTTTAAGCCCTTCTTGAGGACCCCGCTTACCCCGTTTATGCCGTACTCGTTTCCCATCTTGTTGAGGATGCTCCTTATGCCGGCTGACTCGGCGTCAAGGAGGCCTTCGAGATCGCCTCTCTTGAACGAGTTCCCAATGGTTCCGGCGTTCCTGGACATCGCTTCCACTACCTCTTCCCAGGAGTTGACGGTTTCAGGGAGCTTGCCTTCCTCAACACCCCTTTTCCAGAGCCCGGTTGAGGGATAAGGCGTGCATATCGCCGGGGTTATCTCTATCCCGGCGGCCTGCATCTTTTTGAAGGTCTCGCGTACCGACTCCGGCGACTCGCCGGGGGTAAAGAATATCTGGAATACCTTCACGAGCGGTATTCCAGCCTTTCTGCAGTCTTCTATAGACTTGAGGGACTCTTCCCATGAGTGCCCTTTCTTTATCTCGCGCAGCACCTCGTCGCTTGCTGACTCGACCCCGAGGTCTATCTTGTAGCAGCCTGACTCGGCCAGCGCTCTGGCTACCTCCGGGTCCATGCGGTCGCACCTGGTGGCGCAGGAATAAGGGGTCCGCAACGGTTTAAGCCTCTCGCACACCTCAAGCACCCATTTTTTGTTGAGCGTAAAGGTCAGGTCGTTGAAGTTAAGGGCCTTGCATCCGTATCTGTTCACAAGCTCCGAGGCCATCTCGGCCACTTTCTGCGGCGTATGGGACCTGAGCTTGTCGGGTATCATCACCTTGAAGCAGAACGAGCACGGGAAGGGACATCCCCTGGTGCCGGCGAGGTTGCCGAGCCTGCCTGTGACCCTGCCCTCGAAGATGTATCTGGCGTCGTAGAAGCCTGAGTCGAAGTCTATGAGGTCAAAGGCGAGCGGGGTCCAATCATCGAGGTTTTGAGGAAGCTCTGCTTCGTTAAGCTCGAGTATTTTCCGGGAGGCGCTCAGTGCGCGAACCACGCTCCCTTCAGGCTCTCCCTTTATGATGCAGTCGATATCATCTCCGAAAGTCGCCGGGGCGACCGTTCCGTGCGGGCCGTAGGTTATGGTCCTTAAGCCCGAATTCTTGGCCTCCCCGAGGACCTCAACGGCGTGGGCGTACGAGAACTGGGCGCACCTCCAGTTGCCGTAAGGGGCCGTGCCCGCGATGACGCAATCGAAGCCTTTGAAGTCGATCTCGGACGCTTTGAGCCTTCTCTGGTGGGCGTCGATGAAAGCCACACTGTGCCCGGCCTTCCTCAATATCGCTCCGAGGTAAGGCACCTCAAGAGGGTATGTGCCGTAGTCCCTCATCACCTCTTCGTCCCAGAGCTGGGTCTTTCGGAAGAGGGACTCCTTGCCGGACGGAGGCAACTGGTGCCTGTATGGGTTTACGATGAGGACTTTCATTCTCTCTTAGGGTTGATACACCGTAGCTCGATTTGGAACAGATGTCCTTAAGATACCCCACAGCTTACTGCGGGGAGGTTCATTACTTTAAGACCTGCAATTCGAAAATGATATCCCGTGCCCTGAAGACCCCTGAGAGATAAAACTCGTACATCTCCGGGAAGTTATTGGAAAAGGCCGACACGCCCATCAACCTTAAGACGCGCGGAAAGTACAACTCGGTCTTTAAGAGCCTGAAATTTTTCTCTTTAGAGAACCTCGGTATCGGGTAGTAGCACTCAAGGAGCCTGTTTGCGGCCCTGAAAAAAAACCCTCCTGCAGTCTTTGTATTCCCTTCAGCGAAAAATTCAAGGAACTTGAAACCGAAGTAGTGCCTGTGCGTTGGGTCGTAATACCCGCACGGGTTTGAGAAATGGGGCGTGATTCCCCTTATTATGGCGTTAGGTTTGGCGATCCTCCTGAGCTCATCGAGAAACCCTTTGACATCCGCTACATGCTCGATGATATGGCTGCATATCAAAAGGTCGAACTCGTTGTCCGGCAGCGGGTACGGGAAGACATCGAGGTCATGGATGATCTCGGCTGCCGAGTCTCTGTCCATATCCATGCCTACGGCCCCGGCGGTCTTGTTTTTTCCGCAACCTACATCAAGAATCTTCATAGACCCTTTCCAGGGACTCAACTGCCGAGTCCCACGAATAATTCTTCAAGACATAATCCCTGCAAAGAGGCCTTACCCTCTTCAGATATCCGGTATCATACAAGACCTTTTCCAGTTTCTCTCTTATGCCCGCAGGGGATATTTCCCTGATAAGAAGGTCCTCATCGAATCCGCCGAGGACCTCTACCGTCGCCCCGACCGCCGTGCCGATGACAGGGGTGCCGGTAGACATCGCCTCGAGGGTGACAAGACCGAACCCTTCGAGGTCTCTTGTAGGGAGCACACAGAGGTCCGCGGCCTGGTAATGGTTCACAAGCGACTCCGCCGGTATAAACCCTCTGAACGAGACCCTGTCACGGACGCCCAGAGTCGCCGTGAGCCCAACGAGTGCGTCTTTTTCAGGGCCGATGCCGCCTATGACGAGATACAGCGTCCTGTTCGACCGGGCTGCTCCGGCAAACGCCTCGATGAGCATGTCTATGCCCATCCTCTTGACAAGCCTCCTGACGGTAAGCACGATAACCGCGTCATCAGGGAAGCCGAATCTCTTTCTTAACTCCGCCCGTACATCTTCGTCAGCGTAACGGAAACGCTCCGTGTCGATCCCGCCGGGTATCAGGACCGCCTTTTCGGCCGTGTCCTTCCCGTGAAGCTCGGATATCTGTTTTATGGAATAACGGCTCAGGGCGACTATCCTGTCGCATTTCTTCAGGTTGTATCTTTCCGCGAGAAGATAGCATCTCGATTTGAACCGGTCGGAAAGCGAAAGCTTTGAATTTTTGTTGCGCCTCTCTATTTCGAACTCCTCGTTTATCGGGCCGTAGTACGAATATACCCTTTTGACTCCGCCGGGTACGAGCCCCATGTTGACCCCGAGGGCCGACGGCGTATGGTGGAAGTGCACGACATCCGGGCGCCTGTCGTTCAAAACCTTTTTAAACAGCCCCCTTACCGAAAAAGGGATGGAGGAGGCGGCGTTGGAGAGGTCCTTGACAGTGTATCTGTAGACTCTCATGCCCTCGATCTCTTCCTCGGCGGCAAGGCTTTCCCTGGACTTAAGGGTGACTACCGATACCCGGTGGCCTTTTTTGGCGAGCCTCCTGGCGGTCTCGTATATTACTATCTCACTGCCGCCAGCCCTGTCCGGGTAAAAGTGGTCGCAGATATGTAGAAGATTCAACAGTCAATCTCCGTTTTATTTTATAGAGTCCGAGAAGCATCCTGGAGACATGGTACTTTAACCTTATCATCCCGCCGCCGTTTTTCTTGAGGGCCATCGAGTAGTTGGCGATCCTCTGCCACTGCTTAAGCTCTCCTTTTGAGAGAAACGGGGTGTCTACGGACGGGTTCGACGTCATAAGGTACTCCGCCCCGGAGGTCTTTATGTAGCCCTTCTCAGAGCAGAGCTTGAAGAGCTCGGTCCCGGGGAAAGGCTGGGCCGAAAAGAAAGCCGCCGAGTCGAGGTCCAGCTCCATCGCGAGGTTAATGGTGTCCATGATAGTATCAGAGTCCTCTCCCGGCATGCCGAGTATGAAGAACCCTTCGCGCTCAAGACCGGCCTCTTTGATCCATTTGTTTACCTGTTTCAGTTTCTCAAAATCGAGGTTCTTTTTTATCACCTCGTTCAGTATGCGCGCATTGCCTGACTCGATGCCAAGTGAGAGCCTGTAACAACCGCTTTCCTTCATCTTCGCTATAAGCCCCGGGTCAAGGGTCTTTGAGGATACCCCGTTCGGGGTCCTCCAATGGAACTTTATACCCCTCTCTATCACAAGGTCGAATATCCGCGCCGCCCTGTCCTTATCTAGAGTCAGGTTGTCGTCGAGGAAGTGTATATCCCTTATGCCGTAGCGATTGACCAGCTCTTCTATCTCGCCGACGACGTTCTCGGCGCTTCTTACCCTGTACTTTCTTCCCCAGATCCCCTTTATCGCGCAGAAGGTGCACTTCTCGGGGCAACCCCTCGATGTTATGATCGTGGTCTTAGGGTACTCCCTCACATCGCCTTCGAATGAGTTTGCGCGGTTGTCGCTGGAGTACTTATCCATCGGCAGAAGGTCCCTTGCAGGGTACGGGAGGCTGTCGAGCGTCTGTATATAAGAGACCTTTTCGTTCTTTACGACCTTCCCGTTGACCTTAAACGCCAGTCCCTCAATCCTGCTTACATCCTTTTTCGCGGTAAGGGCGGTGATGAGGTTTTTGAATATCTCCTCGCCCTCCCCGAGGACGATGTAATCGACACCGTATTTGCCGAGCACACCATCCGGGTTCGACGAAGGGTGCGCCCCTCCGATAACGACCACAGCGTCTTTAGCGGCCTCGCGCGCCGCTTCAAGCGTCAGAGAGAAGGCGGTCTCCTGACGGGTGAACTTCCAGCTTATCCCGATTATGTCCGGGCCGTACTCCGCTATCCGTTTTTTTATCTCGTCTTTTGTGAGACCCTTGAAGTCCCAGCCTTTTTTGAACCCGGCCCGTTTGTCCCAGCCTTCAACGCAGGCATCGAGTATCTCGACCGTGTAACCGTGCTTTCTGATGTACGAGGCTATATAGGAGAGTCCCAAAGGCGGCATGCACTGGTGGAACTCGCCGTGCCTTATGATGACCGGCGGTTCTATCAGAAGGATTTTTTTGCCTCTTTCTGTCATCGGGAGCTCAGGGCTGATTTGAGTTTGCCGTATTTTACGAATATTTTATCAAGAGGGTAGAGGATTGAAAAGACAAAAAAAAGGTCGTATCTCCCGGCTCTTTTTGAAAGCCTGAACCCGGCCAGCAAGTTTTTGG
>JACRCH010000127.1 GCA_016219115.1 Deltaproteobacteria bacterium | reverse complement strand
TGGAGACAAGGCCGAGACCGTTTACATCCTGAAGGAAGGCAGGGTCAGGATAACGCAATTTTCAGCGGGCGGAAAGGAGCTTACGGTAGATATCCTTGAGCCGGGAGACGTATTCGGCGAGCTGACCGTGGCCGGAGAGCAAGTGCGTGCATCAGGCGCGGCGGCGAAGGAAGACTCCTACATATGCGCCATTAAACGGAAGGATTTTGAAGATTTCATCGGTAAGATGCCGGACTTCTCTCTTACCATAACAAAGTGGAT
This sequence comes from Deltaproteobacteria bacterium, assembly GCA_016219115.1. Taxonomy (GTDB): domain Bacteria; phylum Desulfobacterota; class GWC2-55-46; order GWC2-55-46; family GWC2-55-46; genus JACRCH01. The sequence continues at coordinate 12,309 of JACRCH010000127.1, read as the reverse complement.
AGGGCTTCGGTTGAGGAGGGTCGAGAGCCGTTTCATGGATATGCTCTTTCAGGATGTCCGCTCCAGGCTTATGACTATCTTCAGAGATCTGGCCCAAAAATACGGGGTGCCGGTCGATAACGGGAGGAAGATAACGATACGGCTGTCCCATAAGGAGATAGCCAGCCTTGTAGGGCCACAAGGGAGACCGTCACGCTTGAATTGAATAACCTTAAGAGAAGCGGCGACATCCTGAAGGATGGGAAATACTTTATTCTGTCTTCAAAACATATCTTCTGAAATTTTCCTTTTTTTCACAACTTGTAAGCTGTCTTACATCATTTCTATTATCTTTCTGATATAGTTCCTCCATGAAGGTATAGATAAAAAGGCGCTGAAATTGAAATCTTGAAAGGAGGTGAAGACCATGGCAGATCAAACCAAAAAGGCGAAGCTGAACGCATCATGTGCTTGCGGCTCCGGCAAGAAATACGGCGAATGCTGCGGGAGGAACGAGCCCTGCTCCTGCGGTTCAGGCAAAAAAGCCGCCGAATGCTGCTTTAAAGCCTCTCAATGCTGCAAATAAACCGGGTTTAGCGTCCTGAAATGGAACACGGACAATGTCATGGAGACGAGTTTTTTTAGAGTAAAGGTTACTTCATTCAAACTCAAAGGAGATTTCAAGAAAATGAAAAAGAAATTAGGCGCTTTGATAGCCGTGATAATCTTCTTTGCCTTCACATCCATGGCTGTTGCAATCGAACCTGCACAGGGCGTCCAATTGGCAAAGGAAGGCAATCCATGCTCAATAAAGAACCCGTGTTCGATTAAAAACCCGTGCGCGACCAAGAACCCCTGTTCAAAAAAGAGTAAGAAAATGAACAAGACAGTGAACCCGTGCTCCAAAAACCCATGCATGGCCAGGAACCCATGCGCCTCAAAGAACATCCCGATCAGGAAGAATCCAATAAAGGACTCTGCCACGCTCAAGGAGATGGGTGAGAAATTGTGGGGAGCAACTACCCTTGGGACATCCGGGATGGCCTGCGGCACCTGCCATCCGTCCGGCGCGGGACTTAAAAAGGAGCCTTTCCCGAAATTTGTTAAGATGACAGGGGATATTGTGACCATGGACCAGATGATAAACTTCTGCATGGTCAATCCCATGAAAGGTAAACTCCTTGCGTGGAATTCTCAGGAGATGACCGCCCTTGCCGCTTACATAACGGCTAACTCAAAGGAAAGCGCCGCGCCTATGAACCCCTGTAGCATGAAAAATCCGTGCAATGTCAATAACCCTTGCGGCGTGAAGAACCCATGCGGCGCAAAGAATCCTTGCGGGATGAAGTAGGGGCGAACACAGGTGCTGAAGGCAATTGTTTTTATCATGTTTTTCACATTGATTTCTCCTCCGTTTGCTATCGGGGGAGAAATCAATGTCCATGAACACTGGTTGAGGCCGGCAAATACCGGCTCGTCAAGGCCAGTTGAAGACCTCTACCCGGAAAGATGCGCGAAGTGTCACCAGGGGCAGTACGAGGACTGGAGAGGGGCGCTTCACAGTAAGAGCGTGGGGCCGGGGCTTCTTACCCAATTACACCCGAAGGCAGATCCGCAAACCGCCGTTTCCTGCTATTACTGCCATGCGCCCCTTGCTTTGCAGAATGAAGTAATCGTTGATGAAAGTGGTTCAGGCGAGAAGACCTATCTTTCTAACAGCTCTTATGATGAAAAGCTGAAATTGTCGGGTGTAAGTTGTGCCGCATGCCATGTGAGAGAAGGCAATGTCTTTGGCCCTCTCTCTCCGAATCATGGTGACTTTAAGACCGGGGTTAAAGCGGATCACGCTTCGGTTCAAAAAGAATTCTTTGAAAAAGCTGAATTCTGCGCCGCGTGCCATCAGCTCGACGAGGGATACGACCTGAACGGAAAGCTCATCGTAAATACTTATATGGAATGGAAGGAGAGCGAGTACGGAAAGAACCGTATCGCATGCCAGAGCTGCCATATGCCTGGACGGAGGCACCTTTTCAGGGGCATCCATGATCCGGATATGGTCAAAAGCGGGGTCACCTTCGATGTAGAAAGTAACGCTGCAGCTGATAGAGTCAGCGCTAAACTCAGGATTACCAACTCCGGGGTGGGCCATTACTTCCCGACTTACGTCACGCCCGTTGTCGTAATAAAAGGCTTTTTGACCGACGCGAAGGGAAAGATATTGAAAGACACCTTGAAAGAGGCGGTGGTCGGGAGGAAAGTAACCCTGGATCTTTCAAAGGAACTTTTCGACACCAGGATCCCTCCGTTTAAGAGCTACGAATTCAACTACGCGATTAAGCGCGCGGTTAAGGCCGAGCGGCTTGTCTTCGAGGTCAGGGTCTTCCCGGACGAGTTTTATAACCGTTTTTTTGAAAACGCCGTTAAGAGACGGGACCCGTCCATGAAAAAGGCTGAACTCAAAGAGGCGCTCAAGAATACAGCAGGGTCAAGCTATCTGTTGCTTAAAAAGGAGATTCCGCTCAAAGAGCTTCTTGCTAAGGTCCATTAGCTTACAAGAAATATCTCAAGAGGTTATAAAGTATTTTCAATCAACTTTCGCAGAGCAGGAGGAGAAGATCGATGTATCTTTTTACACTGCCGGACGCGTGGTCCCCGTAAGGCGCGAGACCCATAAGTTTGTATTCCCCGGAGTTGACCTTGAAACCGGCGTATGATGTGAAGGATGAGTAGAGCAGGCCGAGGGAACGGGGGAAGTGAAACTCTTTAACGGTCTTTATCAACCCGGTTGATAAAGCTATTGCATAGACTTAGATTATATTGTAATCTATCCCCTGAAATAGGCCGTTAATGCGATTTACCGATCTGCTGCATCGATAAACATTCAACCATCGGGTTTTTCACCTGCTGAGTGGAAATTATTCAGCTTTGAGGGTCATGAGACGTCCTTTCGATTTGATCTGCCACATTTCTGCGTCAAGCTATCTTCTTTTTGCAGTCTATAGTATCAATGAGAGCGAACCTGAAAGGCAACGTTCTTCCGTATCTTCCGCGGGCGGCAGGCGTAAGCTCGCAGATGTCTCCGCTCAATCCTTTCCCGATACGTAACGCTACGGCCTGTGCCAATCAGTTACGGAATAGCCGGCTTCACCAAAACATGACAGTACATTTTTTCAGGGATGGGATGCCGTTTTAGTCTGTCGGGATGAAAAAACAACATTCAAAACACAGGCTTATAAAAGTAATTATAAAACTCAGAGGTTCGGGTACGACCCGCGTAAAGGCGCTTCAGGCGGATTTGCGCAGGCCGACAGCGTTCCGGCAAGCCTGACCGTATGATCGGCTCGTGTCGGCAATGAAGGCAAGGCGGCCATCCCTCGAACAGGCGGCACATGCCTGTTCGTCTAAAATTTTAAGAGGCTAAAGAGCGTTTTCAAGATGAACCGGGCCGCTATTGCAGTCCTTCATAAGTCAAGCGTAAACAGATGAGCCGGTTTATGGGCGCGCAACGGCAGCCTGTTGACGATATTTTTTAAGCGGCGGCAAGGCTTTTTAAACCTCAAAAAATTCTGAGCAGAGGGATGGGAATGGAGGGGAATAAGACCCGGCAAAACGACGGATTTAATCTTCTTGGCGCGCTACTTGTGTTTCTTAAGCATAAAAGGCTGATAGCTTCCATCGTCTGCGGCATTCTTTTTATAACCGTCATAATCAGTCTCGTGATATCTCCGACCTACAGGGCGGAATCGCAGATACTGCCGCCACAGCAGTCCGGCGGCAGCATGGCCAACAGGATATTCAGCCAGCTTGGCGCCGCGTCTTTACTCGTAGGCCCAACGCTCGGCATCAAGAACACCAACGACCTTTACGACGCCCTCTTAAAGACCAGGACTATCCTTGACCACGCGGTCACTAAATTCAATCTGACGGAGCTTTATGCGACAAAGACCCGCGAGGACGCCAGGGACATACTTAAACGCCGAATTACCGTTTACAACGACAAAAAAAGCGGGATAATGACCGTCGGTTTTGAGGATAAGGACCCTGCAAGAGCGGCTGAAATGGTGAATTTCCTTGTTGAGGAACTTAAGAGGCTTAATAACGACCTCGCCGTAGACGAGGCAAGCCAGAGAAGGCTGTTTTTCGAGAACCAGCTGAAGGATGTAAAAGAGAGCCTTATAAAGTCTGAAGAGAACTTGAAAGGGTTTCAGGAAAAGACCGGGGTCTTTAAAATAGACGACCAGACCAAGGTTATTGTTGAAGGGATCGCGAAGCTCAGGGCGCAGGTAGCCGCAAAAGAGGTGCAGCTCAAGGTGGTCCGGAGTTATCAGATGGAGAACAACCCGGAGCTGCAGATCCTGACGGCCGAGATATCCGGCTTGCAGGAGCAGGTCAGAAAACTCGAGTCCAAAGGCAACCCGAACAACAACGATTTTTCAATGTCAACGCGCAAAATGCCTGCCGTAGGGTTGGAGTATATAAGGAAGATGAGGGAGTTTAAATACAACGAGGCCCTCTATGAGATATTACTCAAGGAGTTTGAGTCCGCTAAACTTGATGAATCCAAGAGCGCTTCTTTAATACAGGTCATAGAGAAAGCCGTGCCCCCTGAGCGAAGGATAAGGCCGCAAAGGACTAAAATGGTTTTGATAGCCGGGGTCATGGGGTTTTTCCTGGCGGTATTCGCGGCGTTTTTCGCGGAGCGTGTGCGTAACCTCTCCGAGGATGCTGAAACAGGCGGTCAGTTAAACGCGATCAAAAGGCATCTTTTGTTCTGGCGAAGATAACGGCGCTTTTTAGCCTGACGACCGATTTACAAAGGCTCTCACTTCAGGCAGCGGACTGTACGGCGTTGATTAAATCTTTTAAGAGGCGACCTTGAGACGCATTCAAAAAAAAGTCCTGCTCGTAGCGGCGGCCCGGCCTAATTTTATGAAGGTCGCCCCGATCTACAGGGAATTAAAGAATAACGACGGCGTGTTCGCCCCGGTGCTGGTGCATACGGGCCAGCATTATGACCTTAACATGTCTGATGCTTTTTTCAGCGACCTTGAGCTGCCGCCTCCCGACATCCATTTAGGCACTGGGTCCGGCACCCACGCCGAGCAGACCGCAAAAGTCATGGTCGAGATGGAAAAGGTCTGCGTCAACGAGAGGCCGGATTGGGTGTTGGTGGTGGGAGACGTCAATTCCACCATGGCCAGCGCCATAACCGCTGCAAAGCTCTCTATACCCGTGGCCCACGTCGAGGCCGGCCTCAGGAGCCGGGACAAGACCATGCCCGAGGAGATAAACAGGCTTGTAACCGATTCGATAGCGGACCTTCTTTTGACGCCTTCGAGGGACGCGAGCGAGAACCTGCTTAAAGAGGGCCATGACGGAGATAAAATAAGCCTTGTGGGCAATGTGATGATCGACTCCCTTGAGTTTGTAAGGCCGAAAGTCCGGACTAACGGCAGGTCTGAGCAACTGGGGCTCAAACCCCATGAGTATGCGCTCCTCACGCTCCACAGGCCGTCTAATGTGGACGACCCGGTGTCGTTAAAGAATATCCTTGATAAGATCGTCACGAGTTCGGGGGATATGGATATTGTCTTTCCGGTCCATCCGCGAACCGAAGTAACGCTTAGAAAAAGCGGGGCCCTGGACGGCAAAAGGTACGGAACGCTTAAGTTCGTAGAGCCTCTGGGGTATCTCGATTTCATAGGCATGCAGATGAAAGCTAAATTCGTGGTAACCGATTCCGGCGGGGTGCAGGAAGAGACTACTTATCTGGGCGTGCCGTGCCTGACTTTACGCACCACTACCGAGCGCCCTGTCACGATTACTGAAGGCACAAACGAGCTCGTGAGCCCCGGGTCTCTCGCTGAGAGTATTGAAAGGATACGGCGCGGGCTCTGGAAAAAAGGCAGGATACCCGAATTCTGGGATGGAAAGACAGCGCAAAGGATCGTAGAGGCCATAACGCGAAGTAGTTTATGGCAGGCGGAACGCCATGGCGCATAGTCTTTTTCCAAGCGCAGCCCCGGCAACGGCGCGGATCAAAATCGGCATATGGAACTTCGCCATCGCCTTATGTCAAAGATCAAGATAGTGAACAAATACGCGCTGGAAGCGCACGGTCTGGCCAGCCGCGTCTATGCCGCGGGGTTGCTCCATCTCCTGCTTTCGATCTTTTTTGTGCAGGGTATGGTCTATCTGGTGCAGTTCGTTATCGCCCGCCTGATAGACCCCGTAGGTTTCGGGATCGTACGCAGCGTTGAGGCCGTCATAGGGATAGCCGTCGTGCTCGGCTCGGCCGGCATGCCTACCCTGGCGGTGAAGGCAATAGCGGAGGTATCGGACCCGGCCGTGCGCAAAAGGCTCCTCGGCCGTCTGGTGAGAATAACCGCCGTGGTCAGCGTGACGGTAGCCGTATTTATGACGCTGATCGGGCAATGGTTCGTGGTGCCTGAGGCTTATCCGTACCTGAAGGCGATGATATGGGTTATAGCCCTTACCACGGCCAGCCGCACGATAATGAATTACTTCCAGGGGATAAGCCAGTTCCAGAAGATGTCCGTCATGAACGCCTGCCTTGCCGCTATTTCCTGCGCTGCTCTGGCGGCCATGGTGGTCGTCTCCGGTTTGAGGGGATGGCTCGCCGGGCGATACCTCGGTGAAGTCCTGTTCCTGGCCGGTGGCGCGGCGCTGATATGGGGGAAGATACAATTTTCCGGAGAGGTCCCGGCGGCGTACTCTTTCAGGCGTCTTGTGCCGATGGGTGTTACAATTTCACTCTCCCTTGTGGTCCGTGTCACCATCGATAATATAGGGCTCTTCGTGTTGGGCTACACGAGGCAGTCTCCGGAGGCCGCGGGATTGTTCGGCTTGAGCCTGTTGATAATCACCGGGGCAGGCATACTGCACGGCGGGATAGTAAGCGTCACCTTGCCCAGAATGGTCGAGAAGATGCAGGTCTCACGGCCCGACGCATGGCGGTTTTACATGCGGGTACTGAAATGGATGCTGGCCTTGACACTTTTGATCGCCGTGACGGTAATCGTTGCAAGCCCCTCGATAAGTTTTATATTCGGCGGGAATTATGCGCCGGCGGCCCCGGTTTTGGCCATATTATCCCTATGCATTCCGTTAAGGGCCGTCACGGCCCTTGCCGGAGCGTTGTTGCTGACCTCTGACAGGGTTAATGCGACGCTCTGGATAAACCTGGTCTGTCTGGTTTTCAGCGTGCTTATACTGCCGATAGCCGTTAAAAGGTATGGGATCAACGGGTTAGCCTGGGGCGCCCTTGTTGTAGAGGGGCTCTGCGCGTCATTATATGTCCTTGCCACCAGGAGATTTTTTGCGGAGGACGGGTTACCGGGCGTCAGCGCCGCGTAGTTCGCTTGCGGTTATGCGCAAAGAGGCCGTTTATGCCCGCCATCGCCCTGAAAGCGCCGGGGACCCTGGCGTTCTCCCGTGAGAGAACGGAACGGTGAAGCCGGTTGGATCGGATCTTAAATATTTTTAGCAGGTTACTGAAGACAGGCGCGCGGGAATGGTTACCATGGAAGCTGATATACATATGATCTCGCCGGTCGTAGCGTTCATTGTGCTTACGGTCATCGCGCGTATCGCGCAAGGGAGTTTTTTTGCGCCCGGAGCCTTTTATTCAATGGTCTGGACTTTTTACATTATTATCGCGATGAGCGTACAGGAGTATCGGGTCTACGCTGACGGCCTGTGGATGATCTTCGTCTTTACTTTTATCGTCTTTTTAGGCTCGACAACCGTCTTCCTTTACACGGGCACCGGGAAAGACGCGGCCCCAGGCCCGCTTCAACGCCCGATCGACCTTGAAGTCTTCGGAAGGCGCGTCTTTTACCTGATCTGTGTATTCCTGTTTATCTCCGTCATGGGCTTATTGATGCAGCTGAGTGAAATAATGAAAAACGGCCTTGACCTGATGGAGGTGGGATCCGCCATGTCGCAGGCAAGATATGACGAGAACTATGTCCCGCCTGTTACTACGCGCCTGCTCTACTATCTGAGCTACCCGAGCGCCTTGTTGGGCGGCTTGACCTTTTCGCTGGCGCAATCGCGCAAGCAGAAGATATTGACCTTGATGCCGATCTTTCTTGCAACTGCTTACGGGGCCATTCACGCGATGAGGTTCGGGATAATCTCTTCGGTTTTTTTCTGGGTATCGGGTTATATGGCATTAAAGGTCTACCAGACGCACGGTAGATACAATATATCCAAGTCCTTCATGCATTTCCTGACCGCCGGATTTTTTTTGATATCGGTCTTTGTCGTCCTGCAATGGTCACGGAGCGGCTTCTCCGATTTTTTTGAAAGTACGACGATCGAGAATTCCAAGACCCTTGTATCATATCTGACGGGATTTACGACCTGGTTTCATACATATACGGTGCCGGAGCCGACTTACGGCATATATACTTTTTCGGGTATCTATAACCTCCTGGGCCTGCATGAAAGGGAGTTGGGCACCTTTACCGAGATGGTCTATCTCGATACCGCCGGAACCGGCGCAGCCGTGCAGACCAATATCTATACGATGTACCGTGGCCTTATGCAGGATTTTTCTCTGCCCGGGGCCCTTGTTTTTTGCTATATGTTGGGCGTTTTGGCCGCCGTGGCCTACAATAAATGCAGTAGAGGCTATTTTAATAACGTCCCGTATCTCGCTATCTTTTATATCCTGACCCTGGCTTCGAGCGTCATCTCGATCACGACGCACAACAGCCTCACCTTCGGGTGCGTTTTGGCGGCGGCGGTATGGCATTATTTCGCGGGGTCTTCCCCGCTTAAGGCCGGTTAAAGACAGGGTCCCCGTTATGGGAAAGGCGGTCCTTATAACCGTTAATTAAAAATTGGCATACCCCCGGCTCTGCCGTGGGTATATGACTCCCTGCAGTCTGTCCTTGCAAAATCCTCCCGTTTGGCGGGGTAGGCAGGTGGGTTGTTAATTACCGACGGACAGAACCCCGTGGGTCTTGAACCTGCGGAAGACTCCTCTGTTGTCCTCCCCGACCGTTGATTTGAGCCTGTTGGCCGGTTTGTCCGCCGGCAGGGCGCGGTTATCGTTCCCGTCTCCCCGTCTCTAAGATTTTCCCTTTTTCAGACTTCCTTGCGAGGGCCGTAGCGGTGTGCCGGGATCTGCGGGCTATTGCCAAGGTTATATCATGGCGCCTGTCCCGGTCAAGCCGCCGGGCCGTTTTACCGCTTCAGGTGGACCGTCCTTATCGGGAACGGGATCTCGATCCCCTCCTTTTTGAACCGCTTGAATAAGCGCTTTCTGATCTCGTGCTGGGCACGGTACTGGTCGGTGTACTCCTCTACATGGCAGGTGAGAGTAAAGTCCAGAGACGACTCGCCGAAACCTGGGATCAACCTGACGACGGGAGGAGGGTCTTTCAGAAGCCCAGGCGTATGATCGGCCGCGCCGAGCGCCTCTTCGACGAGTATCCTCTCGATCGTGTCCGGGTCCGAGTCGTAGCTTACGCCGATAGTTATATTAAGCGACATCCTCTTTTCAGGCAGATGGTAGTTAGTGATGTTGCTCTGGACGAGCTTGCTGTTGGGTATTATGATCACGTTGTTGGAGAGCTGCCTGACGCGCGTCGTCCTCCAGCCGATGTCCCTGACATAGCCCTCCTCGCCTGAGCTGAGCTTGATGTAGTCGCCGACCCGCACGGTGTTCTCCACAATGATGTGCATCCCGGCAAAGAGGTTTGAAAGCGTGTCCTGGAGCGCGAGCGCCACCGCAAGGCCGCCTACCCCAAGGGCCGTAAGGATCGGGGTTATGGATATCCCGAGGCCGTTTAATATTATGAGGAAGCCCATGGCGAATATAAGGGCCTTGATGACCGTTTTTGAAAGCCCGGTGACGGGCACGGCGGTCCCGGTCTTTTTCATCGCGTTCAGAAAGAGGCTCGAGCTGATGTTCGCCACGGCGAGCGTGACCGAGAGGATGATGAGGACATATAAGGCGTTAAGCCCGTAGGAGACGTATTTTTTCGGAAAACCTGAGGTGTCGAGCGCTATGTAGAGGCCTATGGCCAGCGTCCAGTATATCGTCGGGGACTTTATAGACCCCAGCAGTATGTCGTCGGCCTTCGTATGTGTCTTTTTCGCCCACCGGGCGAGATATCCGAAGGCGAGCTTCCTGACGATAAGGAGTATGACCGAAGCGCCGATAAAGATCGCCGCGAACACCGCCAGGGCCATGAGCTGGTCTCCGTTGATGTGTTTGAAGTCGAATGTATTCATTTACTCCGTTGCTCCATTCCCGGACCTTGTCTTTTAAACACGATTAATTATCCCGTGACCCGGATACTATACCATAAAGATGCGCGAGTTCAAAATAGATGACGGTCTTTTCACTCCAGGGCCTGAAGCGGCCCGGTTTCGTTTCTCTCCTTTGTTCTGTTGACCTCGCGGACTCCGTCTCTTTATCAACTGGGCTTGAAAATCAGCGGCCCTAAGACGGTAAAAGCTCATTCACGACCAATACACACGGACAGAGTAGAGTCAACACGCTGCGCGTCCGAAACCTTTTTGAGTATTGACATATCTTCAAGTTGAATCTAAAATGAAATAATTATGCGCGGACATGTCAAATACTTCGTCACAACGCTTCTCGCGATCGTCGTTGTCTCGGCCCCGGTCCTTGGGCTTGAGCCGCCGGAAGAGACCCAGTCCAACGCCGTACCCTGCGTGGTGGTGATAGACCCTGGCCACGGCGGAGAGGATACCGGCGCCGTGGGCCCCACGGGTGTTGCCGAGAAAGACATCACCCTCGGGGTGGCTAAAAAGCTCTCCGCCGGGCTCAGGGAGAAGGCCAACTGCTCGGTCATCCTTACGCGGGAGGACGACGTCTTCATCCCGCTTGAGGAGAGGACGGCGATGGCGAACAGAAGCTCGGCGGACATTTTCCTCAGTATCCATGTGAACGCCGCCCATTCAAAGTCGGTCGACGGGATCGAGACGTTTTTTTTAAGCTTCGACTCGACCGACGAGGACGCAAGAAGGTTGGCGGCCTTTGAAAACAGCTTTTCAGCTTCCGGCCATGTCCGGTCGGATGTCGGCGGGGACCTCCTGGAGATCCTCCTGGACATGGCCAACACCGAGAGCCATCACGAAAGCGCCGCGCTTGCCGAGGCCGTTCAGGCAAGCCTCTTGAAGGGTGTTAAAAGGGAAGACAGGGGCGTCAAGCAGGCGCCGTTCACGGTCCTTGTCGGGGCCACCATGCCGGCCGTACTCGTGGAGGTCGGCTTTATATCCAACCCCCGGGAGGAGAGACGGCTTTCTTCCGATAAGGGGCAGCTTAAGGTGGCGGACTCGATAACCGATGGCGTCATCGGGTTCAAGAAAATAACAGGCAGGGGAAAGGACTACATTGGTTTCAACAGGCCGGATAAAAAGGAATGACGGCAGGGCGCCCGATGATCTAAGGCCGGTCTTCATCAAGAAGAACTACCTCAAGTTCGCCGAAGGCGCCGTCCTCATAGAGATGGGACACACGAAGGTCATCTGCACGGCTACGGTCGAGGAGAGGGTCCCGCCGTTTCTTCAGGGCACCGGGAGAGGCTGGATGACCGCGGAGTATTCGATGCTTCCAAGGTCTTCGAAGAAAAGGATACCCAGGGAGTCTTCCGCCGGGAAGGTCGGCGGCAGGACCCACGAGATTCAGAGGCTCATAGGAAGGAGCTTGAGGGCGGTCTTCGACCTTAATACCATCGGCGAGAGGACCGTCTATGTCGACTGCGACGTTATCCAGGCCGACGGCGGAACGAGGACCGCTTCGGTGACCGGGGCTTACATAGCGGTATGCGACACTCTCAGGACGCTGCAGGCCGAAGGCCTGTTGAAGATGCTTCCCTCCACGGATACCATTGCCGCCGTAAGCGTGGGTATCGTCGGCGGCAGGCCGTATCTCGACCTTACCTACGAGGAGGACTCGAGGGCCGAAGTGGACATGAACGTCATCATGACCGGCGGCGGCAAGTTCGTCGAGGTGCAGGGGACAGCCGAGTTCGCTGCCTTCTCAAGGGAAGAGATGAACTCTATGATGGACCTGGCCGAAAAAGGGATAAAGGAACTGAGCGGCATACAGGGCGGCATCCTCAATGACTTATAATGGAACACCGTTTGGGAACGAAGATACTCCTTGCCACGGCTAACAAGGGCAAGATAGCGGAGATAAAACATATTCTTGAAGGCCTCGGCCTGGAAATTCTCACGCTTGATGATTATCCGGAGCTTAAGCTGCCGCCGGAGGACGGCTCTACCTTCAGGGAGAACGCCCTTGCAAAGGCCCGTTTCGTGGCC
>JACRCH010000128.1 GCA_016219115.1 Deltaproteobacteria bacterium | reverse complement strand
CACGAACCTTGTCCTTGTGGACCACAACGAGCTCTCGCAGGCCGTCGACGGCGCGGACAGGGTCAATATACTGGAGGTCATCGACCACCACAGGATCGGGAACTTCCACAGCCCCTACCCGATCCCCTTTATCTGCGAGCCAGTCGGTTCCACCTCCACCCTTGTCTCCGAGTTATTCAGGAGAAGGGGGCTCCCCATAAAAAAGGAGACAGCCGGGCTTTTACTCGGCGGGGTCCTCTCCGACACCGTGATCTTGAAGTCGCCGACGACGACCGGGAGGGACAGAGAGATCGTCAAATGGCTTGAGGAGAGATCAGGCCTCGACCACATGGCCTTCGGCTCCGAGATATTCTCCGCTACATCGAGCCTTAAAAAACGCGGCCCCGAAGCCGTTGTCAACGGAGACTACAAGGTCTTCGAGACCAAGGGAAGGAAGTTCGGCATAGGCCAAGTCGAGACTATCGGGTTTGACGAGTTCCACGAGGAGAAAGAGAGGCTCGTCAAGGAGCTCGAGAGGGTCCGGGAGAAAAAGGACCTGAAGCTCTCGGCGCTTCTTGTGACCGACATAGTCATGGGGACATCGCTGCTGCTGGCAGTAGGCGAAAAAGAGGTCATCTACAAGCTCGATTACCCCCGGCTCGAAGAAGGGGTATACGAGCTTAAGAACGTGCTTTCTAGGAAGAAACAGGTGGTGCCTCACATACTGAGCGTCTTCAACGCCATATATTGATCTCGCGTTCTTAAGGTGTTTTTATCTTTAAAAACCAGAAAATCCGGGCATCAGACCCGGTAAGGGGTCGTTTCAATGAAAAAGTTGTTGATAGTTCTTACGGTGGCGCTCTTTTGCGCCTCGTTCACTTGTGACCGGGCTTACGCCCGGGCCGGCTTCGGAAGCGGGCGAAGCTCATTGGGCTCCAGGGGGTCTCGCACCTTTACGCCCCCGGCAAAGCCATCGGCCCCGAACACAAACCAGACTCAACAGACGCCACCACCTCAGCAGAACCCCGCATATCAGGCGCAGCCGCAACCCAGGCCGCAGGGCTTCTTCGGCGGGTTCGGCAGAAGCCTTGCCGGAGGGCTGATCGGCGGGATGATCGGGGGCCTGCTCTTCAGCTCCCTCGGCTACGGAGCCACGACCGGCGGTTTTGGAGGCGTGGGGCTCTTTGACATCCTTCTTATAGGTTTAGGCGTATTTCTCCTGATAAGGTTCTTAAGGCCAAAAAGAAGCGCTGAGCCGTACAGGGCAGAGCGAGGCTGCGAAGCAGCGGACGCGCCCCGGCCTCAAGTCTCCGATGATTTCTTAAAGGACCTCAAAAGGGTGGACACGGCGTTCGACCCCGAAGGTTTCAAGAAGGAAGCCTCGGACCTCTTCGTAAAGGTGCAGGCCGCCTGGAAAAAAAGAGACCTTGGACCTGTCAATAAACACCTTACCGATGATATCTTCCACGGCATGACCAATGAGCTTGAGAAGGCCGCACGAGAGGGCAGCTTGAGCCACCTTGAGAAGATAGACGTAAAGGGAGTTCAGATAACCGAGGCGTGGCAGGAAGAGGGCCTCGACTTCGTTACCGTCCGCATAACTGCCGAGGCCCTGACTCACTCGACCGACGCATCCGGCAACGAGACCGGGGGCGGGCCTCTCCCGGTGAGTTTCTCGGAGTACTGGACATTTGTCAGAGAGGTTTGGCTCAAGGACTGGAAACTTACGGCCATACAGCAGGAACATGCCTGAAAGAACGGTGAAACGACTCTTCAAAAAGCCCCCCTATGGAAAGACGGGGGGTTTTTTTTACCGGCAGGCGGATTAACTCCTCTTTTCTCGCCTTTTTTAAGGAGTTAAGCGTGATTGCGCTTGAATCTAACAGGGTATTTTGTCTAAAATCAAGTATATGTTTACCGTGTGACATGATTCACGGATGTTTTTGCGTTTTTTTCACATCATCATAGTCCGGTACCTGGCGCTTGCCATATCTTTTTTTTTAGGTATAATCACCTGAGTTTGCAATCGAACGGACGCTTTCACCGTTTTTTTATCTTCAAAAATAATTAAAGAGTAAAGGAATACCGCCGATAAAAATTTGTACCGGAACGATGGATTCCTTGTGTAAAGTGGACCGAGACCTCACCGCAAGGCAGAAGATCATAGATATCCTCAAAGGCGCTGCGCTTACGGCCAAGGATATTTCCAGGGCCGTAAGCCTTAAGGAAAAGGATGTCCTTGAGCATCTCCCCCATGTGGCTAAAACCGTAAACGCAGGTAAAGAGGCCGCTTCAGTAAGATTCGTCGTAACTCCTTCCGAATGCGTATCCTGCGGGTTTGTCTTTAAAAAGAGAGACAGACTCAAGACCCCATCAAGATGCCCGGTCTGCAGGTCGGAGGAGATCACGGAGATGAAGTTCGGGATAATCATCGAAATTAAAAAAGATTAACCCGTTACTTCAGCTATTTTAACCGGTACGAGGTAAGATGAAAAAAATACTGGCCGTTTCCGCCTGTCTCTTTCTCCTTCTCGGCTCACGGGCGGCGTACGCAGGGAATTCCGATTTCTCGCTCGGCACTGGGTACAGGTCGGACAAACTGGACTGGAACATAGCCGGGGATACGACCGGACATAACCCCAATGTCCTCTCCGAGCTTAAGTGGGAGAGCCTTAAGATATTCGAGATCAAGGCCGGTTTCAGGACCGACCTGAACAAGAGGCAGTACCTGTTGGGCTCGTTCGGCTTCGGGTGGATCAACGACGGGACAAACCAGGACTCGGACTACAGGGGGGATAACAGGACTCTGGAGTACTCAAGGTCCAGTAACGACGCCGATCTTGGCAATGTCTGGGACCTCTCGCTCGGGATAGGTCTTAACAACAACATAAGGCCGAACCTCTCGCTGAACCCTGTGATAGGGGTCTCTTTTCACAGGCAGAACCTGAGGATAAGAAATGGGTTTCAGACCGTGGCGACCTCCGGGACGCCCCCGGTGGGCCCTTTCGCGTACCTTAACAGTAAATACGACGCTAACTGGTACGGCCCGTGGGCGGGCATCGACGTTAAATACGCTGCGGAAAGTCTGGTCTATACGGGCGGGCTTGAGCTTCACCTTGCGAGATACCTCGCGGAGGCGGACTGGAACTTGAGGACCGACCTGGACCATCCCAAAAGCTTCGAGCATACGGCATTGGGGGGAGGGGTTAGGGCCAACGCCGGAGTCAGGTACGCGGTTACGGAGAGGTTGTCTTTGACCGGGAACGCCGCCTATCAGAGGTGGATGACGATGCACGGCAGAGACAGGACATTTTTTAAGAACGGAACGACGGCCGATACCCGATTGAACGAGGTCAACTGGAGTTCATACGACCTCTCCCTGGGGGCCGGCTATAGCTTTTAAACAGTTCTAACGGAATAAGGGGTGCGAGTGTATGACTAAAGCATGTAACTACCCTAAGATGCTGGTTTTATTATCTTTTCAACTGGTCTTTTTGTCCCTGTCCCTCTTATCGGCCGGCCCGGCCCGCGCTCTTGTTTTTCTTGACAAGGAATCAACCGAATGCGTAAAATGTCATGAGTCTTCGGTAGACCCTTCTGTCCCGCAGAAGGTGTGTCACAGCGGGTTATGCGACCACCCTGTTGGCGTTGATTACGCGGAGTTGACCTCCGGGAATCCCGGACTCGTTAAACCTTTGGCCCTGAATCCCGCGATAAAGTTCTCAGGCAACATGATCGGCTGTACCACCTGCCATGTACCTTATACCAATCAGTATGAACACAAGACGCTTGCGGACAAGAGGAAGAACCCGTCAATGCCTGACCCGATGCTTTCGGTGGACAACACGGAGAGCGCTCTGTGCACCGCATGCCATTTAAAGTGAGATAAAACATGCGCAGGACCGAGAAAACAGGTTTAAGTCTCCGGGGTCTCGGAAATAGACTCATCCCGGCGTTAACCCTTAGTCTGGTTCTTTTCGGCCTAAGCTCTCCGGGCTATGCGTTTCTGGACCCGGACTCGGCGCAATGCCTGGGCTGCCACGACGCCGCTATAGCGAAGGATGTGACGCTTCAGGTATGCTCTCTGCCGGACTGCGACCATCCGCTCGGGGTGGATTATGCCCTGGCCGCCTCCACGAACAAGGGTTTGAGACAGCCTGTAAACCTTAACCCGTCGATAACCCTCGTGAACAACAGCGTCGGGTGCACCACCTGTCATGTTCCTTACTCCGTCGCCGACCATACCATCCTTACCGCGATGAGAAGGACGGTCTATCCGGCGTCCCCTGACCCGATGCTCGTCATGGACAACAGAAGAAGCGAGCTGTGCCTGGGCTGTCACCTGAAGTAAGGGGCCGCAACTACCTGCACCTCAAGACGCCGGGAACGCGTGAGTCCGGCAGACAACGGGGTCAGTCTTTAGTCATCTCCGCTTTCCGGCTTTCTTTAAAATCCCAAAATTCCCTGTAGCTTGTAAAACCCATCCCTTGATGGGGGAGGGTATGGTGGGGGTGAAAACAGGTTTTCACCCTCCCCGCTTCCCGTTGCATCGGAAGAGCGCAACGGGAGCCCAGCCCTCCCATCAAGGGAGGGCTGGGTTTAAGGAGATACCCCGGAGCTTGCTCCGTGGTGGTTCATTCCATTATTGATAGATAAAGACCTTCTTGATAAAGGATTTAAAAAAACCTTGACACGGTCCCGCCTTTTGTATTATAAATCAATGTACAACTGAATATTGGATTAATCTTATCCAGAGTGGCAGAGGGACTGGCCCTGTGAAGCCACAGCAACCGGTTCCGCGTAAGCGGAATGGCAGGTGCTAAATCCAGCAAGGCTTATCCAAAGACGCCTTGGAAGATAAGAAAAGGTATGGCCTCTTCTTAGCTTCAAAAAAGAAGGGGTTTTTTTTTGCCGTCTCAGGGCTGTTCGTCAGGGATGCCGCTGATCAGGTATCCGGTTTTCAGGCGGCGTCATAACGGAAGTGAACTTGACAGGCGCGCGTGAGGATATTGCCGGGGCGCTGTCAGAAAAGGGAGGAAAGGTATGAGTTACATGAAGGGGTTAAAGTGCAGGGAGTGCGGCAAAGAGTACCCCAAAGAGGCGCTCCATGTATGCGAGTTGTGTTTCGGCCCGCTGGAAGTCAGCTACGAGTACGATAAAATAAAAGAGGTCCTCTCAAGGTCCGTCATCGAGAAGCGTTCGCCGAACATGTGGCGCTATAAGGAACTGCTGCCGCTCGAGGGCGACCCGTCGGTCGGGGCGCAGGTCGGGTTCACGCCCCTTGTAAGGGCAAAAAACCTCGGTGAGGCCCTCGGGGTAAAAGAGATATACATCAAAAACGACGCCGTGAACTTCCCGACCCTGTCGTTCAAGGACAGGGTCGTGTCCGTGGCCATCTCAAGGGCCAGAGAGCTCGGTTTTCATATAGTGGCTTGCGCCTCGACCGGGAACCTCGCCAACTCGGTAGCCGCCAACGCAGCCGCCTGCGGCATGGAGACCTATGTCTTCATCCCCTACGACCTTGAGAAGACCAAGATCATGGGCACTCTTGTATACGGCGCCTCGGTAGTCGGGATAAAGGGCACGTACGACGAGGTCAACAGGCTCTGCAGCGAAGTAGCCGGCAAATACGGCTGGGCGTTCGTAAACATCAACATAAGGCCTTACTACGCCGAAGGCTCCAAGACCTTCGGCTACGAGATCGCCGAACAGCTCGGGTGGAAGCTCCCCAGGCACATAGTCGTCCCGATGGCCGGAGGCTCCCTCATAACAAAGATATGGAAGGCCTTCAACGAGTTCATCAAGCTCGGGCTCGTCGAGAACAATAACACGAAGGTCTACGGAGCGCAGGCCACCGGGTGCGCCCCGATAGTCAACGCCGTAAAAGAGGGGAGCGAGCTTATAAGGCCCGTTCGCCCGAACACCATAGCCAAGTCCCTTGCCATCGGCAACCCGGCCGACGGGTATTACTCGGCGAAGGTCATGAGGGAGAGCGGCGGCTGGGGCGAAAGCGTCACCGACGAGGAGATAATAGACTCGATGAAGCTCCTGGCCGAGACCGAAGGCATATTCGCCGAGACCGCCGGGGGCGTCACGCTCGGAGTGACAAGGAAACTAATCGAGCAGGGCAGGATCAACAGGGACGAGTCCATCGTGGTCTCGATAACAGGCAACGGACTCAAGACCCAGGAGGCCCTCGAAGGCAAATTGAACAAGGTCACGGTAATAAACGCCAGACTCAGCGAGTTTGACGACATCGTGAAGGCCAACGGCAAGGAGTACGCGCTTAAGGGCTAAAAGGCCCTGGCCGTATTTTTACTCTTTTTTTCAGTCTTGTTTTTTGTTAAAATGAATATCCGGTTCCGGGCGGCGCATGATCCCGGGCCGGATACGATTTTCAGAAAAGGAGATTCTTACGGAAGATGTCAGACCATTTCATAGAAGACAAGACTACCAGGGTGACAGTCAACCTTGAGGGCAAGGCGGAGAAGGTCGACTTCAACGACCTTAAATCAGGCGGGTTCATAAAACAGAGACAGAAAGACCTCTTCACGGTCAGGCTCAGGTGTCCTGGCGGCAGATTGACTACAGACAAGCTCATCAAGATCGCCGAGATAGCCAACAAGTACAGCAAAAAGGGCGTGGTGCACTTCAGCTTCAGGCAGTCCCTTGAGATACTCTATGTGGACTACAAGGAGTTCAACGCCATAGTCGCCGAGCTTGAGAAGATCGGCCAGAAGGTCGCCTCATGCGGCCCCAGGGTCAGGGTCCCTACGGCCTGCGGCGGCTGCGAGTACAACCCCAACGGCCTTACCGACACGCAGGGGATGGCCAGGATGGTCGATGAGAAGTTCTTCGGCACGCCGACCCCCCATAAGTTCAAGACGTCTTTCTCGGGCTGCCCGATAGACTGCGCGAGGACCAAGGAGATGGACCTGGGCTTTCAGGGCGTCGTGGAGCCCGTGTGGGACGAACCCGACTGCACCGGGTGCACGATATGCTCGGAGGCTTGCAAGGAAGACGCCATACAGTCTGACCCGGATTCGGGAAAACCGATATTCGACCCCATGAAGTGCATATACTGCGGGGACTGCATAAGGGCGTGCCCCACGGAGGCCTGGAAGGCCAAGAGGTACGGCCACATCGTAAGGATTGGCGGCAAGCACGGACGCCACCCGATGGAGGCCATTGAGGTCTCCAAGTTCCTCCCGGACGAGAAGGTACCGGAGGCGATACACAAGACCATCGAGTGGTACAACGCCAACGGCAAGAGGGGCGAGAGGATCGGGAACGCCATAAAGAGGGTCGGCCTGAAGAAGTACCTCGAGTTCATGGATTCGGTCTTCGAGAGCGGCTCTCCGGTCGATTACGCGGCGCCAAAACAGGGAGTAAAGGGATAATCCGATGAGCGATATAAATATAAAGGCGAACGCCTCACTCGACCTGAGGGGGGTGATGTGCCCCATCAACTTTGTCAAGACGAAGCTCAAGCTCGAGATGATGGACGCCGGAGAGGTCCTCGAGGTCATACTCGACGGCGGGGAGCCTATCCAGAACGTTCCCAAGTCGATAAAGGAAGAGGGGCACAAGATACTTGAGGTGAAGAGGGAAGACGGGTACTTCAGGCTCAAGGTGCAAAAGAGCTGAAAAGAGCGTGGCGGCCAGGCTCAAGGAGAGCGGCCTTAAGGGCGGTTTTTTCGTTCTTGTCACCGGGGCGCGGATTGAAAAAACTGACCTTGCGGGGTGTAAGCCCACGCGGGGTTTACGAACCGTAAAAATAAAAAAGTTTAAGCAAGAGGAGGTTTTTTTCGATATGTCTATTAAGGTAAGGATCCCGACACCGCTGAGAAAACTGACAAACGGCGCCGACGAGGTCACGGCCGAAGGCGGTAACGTAAGCGAGATCATAGAAAGCCTTGAGAAGAACTAACCCGGCCTCAAGGAGAGGATCTGCGAGGGCGACGGAAAGCTCAGAAGGTTCGTCAACATTTACCTTAACGACGAGGACATAAGGTTCAAGAAGAACATGGAGACGGAGCTCAAGGACAACGACGAGCTTTCAATAATACCGGCTATCGCGGGAGGTCACTGTTGAAAAAAAGGGTATATCTCACTTATCCGAAGGATCAGGTCAAGGAGCCCCTTTTGTACCATGTCGGCAAGAAGTTCAATGTCGTGACCAACATCAGGCAGGCGAGCGTGTCCGACAAGATCGGGCTCGTGGCGCTTGAGCTGGAGGGGGAAGCTGACGAGATCGATAAGGCGATACAGTATTTCATCGATAAAGGAGTCAAGGTCGAGCCGATTGAGCTTGATATAATAGAGTAGGCAAAAGGCTACGGGAAGTACTTAAAACCCCGCCATCGATGGCGGGGTTTTTTTTAGCCCGGTGAGATCGTATCCCACCTCACACAAGCCCTGAAACGCGTTAAATAAGCCGTTTTTATGCGTTTTAAGGCTTCAAAATATCTTGACAAGCGGACTCAGGTATTATAAACTTGATAAGCGGACTCAGGTATTAATCCGGGAGACCGGCAAGTGTGTTCGCGTCGTGGTCTGCCACAAAAAATATAGCGGTTACGGGAAAAATTGACCCCGTCGGGGGGAGGTAAAAGGTAATGGGAGGACAGAAGTTTCTGGAGGCGGAGCCGGCAAGGTCAGCGTTCACAAGCCCAAAGCGTTCGGTTCTTGAACTCGTCGGCAACACCCCGCTTGTCAGGATAAACAGGATCACAAAAGACCTTCCCGACGGGGTTGAGGTCTACGCCAAGCTCGAAGGTTATAACCCCGGAGGCTCGGTAAAGGACAGGGCCGCCCTCTCGATGATAGATGACGCCGAGCAGAGCGGCAGGCTGACCAAAGACAAGGTGATACTCGATTCCACATCCGGCAATACCGGCATAGCGTACGCGTGGATAGGGGCCGTCAAGGGCTACAAGGTAGAGCTGGTCGTCCCGGGCAACGTAAGCGAGGAGCGTAAAAAGATACTATACGCCTTCGGCGCCCATGTCATATACTCAAATCCTTTAGAGGGTTCGGACGGCGCCATAAGACAGGCATGGAAGATATATGTCGATAACCCCGAGAAGTACTGCAAGCTCGACCAGTACAACAACCCTTCCAACCCGCAGGCCCACTTTGACGGCACGGGGGCCGAGATAATCGAGCAGACCGAGGGCGGGATAACCCACTTCGTGGCGAGTATCGGCACAGGCGGCACCATCATGGGCACAGGCAGACGCTTGAAGGAGTTCAACAAGGATATCAGGGTAGTGGCAGTGGAGCCCGAAAGCCCGCTGCACGGCCTTGAAGGGTTAAAGCACATGGCCTCGTCAATCGTCCCGGGCATCTATCACGAAGAGGAACTCGATGAGAAGGTGGCCGCTCCTACCGAGCCGTCCTACGAGATGGCCAAGAGGCTGGCAAGGGAAGAGGGGCTTTTGGTCGGGCAGTCTTCGGGGGCCGCCATGTGGGGGGCAATGGAGGTCGCCAAAAAGCTTAAAAAGGGCGTAGTCGTAGCCATCTTCCCCGACGGGGGCGACAAGTACCTCTCCACGCGGCTGTGGGAGATAGTCTGAGTAAAAGCTTCAAGGGTTCGCGCTGTGGGAGATGGTCTGAGTAAAAGGTTGAAAGGTCCGCGGGCCGTCAAAAAATGAATCTCCCCGTAAGCCTTGCTATCGGGGTATCTTGAAAATCTCCAAATTTCATTGAAGAAGGTCTTTGTATCGTTCTTTAACAAAACACCGGAGGGGTATTGCGTAGCGAGCCTTAGCAGGCTGTTGAAAAACAGCCTGCTAAGGCAATCCATGGACGGATTGCCAAATTGTGAGACTTGAAAAGTCGAGTAATTTGTGAGATTTGGACGAATTCACTTCGGCCAAATCGTTGTTGAAAAAGCCATGGATGGACT
>JACRCH010000129.1 GCA_016219115.1 Deltaproteobacteria bacterium | reverse complement strand
GGGGCCATCTCCCTTACGTCAAGTATCTTTTTAACCATACCCTGCTGCCTCCTTGTCTTCTTTAAAGGATTTGCGGTTCTTTTTTTTAACGGTATGAAAACCCGGCGGCCTTTCAGCGCCGGTCGGGCTCGTACATCCTCATATTGTGCGGCAATCATAATAAATAGATATGATAAAAGTCAATATCGACGGTCTGGCAGGGGGATCTTACATCCCCGCGGCGAGCCACACGGACGGCGCGAGATCTCAGCGCCGCTCTTCGGCAGTATTCGGAAAAGATGAGGAGACGGCTGCGGCGGGGCAGATGAACCACCCCGCCGCAGCCTTGCCAGCGGAGTACCCAAAGGGGAATCTGTTTTTATATACGCGGCAAGCCGCGCTTAATTCAACCCGAAGGAAATATTAAAAGGCTTAAGGTCGGGGTTGTTTGGTCTCTATGAGGATAGAGACCCTTCTGTTGGCCGGGTCGAATTTGTTATCGGGTTTAAGCGGCACGACATCGGCGAAACTCGTCACCTTGGTGATACGCGCCGGGTCCATGCCGTCTTTTATGAGTTCTCTTCTGGCGGCGTTGGCCCTGTCGGCGGCAAGCTCCCAGTTGGTGTAGTTCTCAGCCGGGTACTTGTAGCTGTCGGTGTGGCCTTCTATGGTGACGTTGTAGGGGATGTCCTTGAAGGCGGACGACAGGACACCGAGGACCTTCTGGCCGTTATTGAGGAGATTGTTTTTCCCGAGCTCGAACATCGGGTCTTCCGCGCTGTCGACCATCTCGACCCTGATGCCGTCGTCGGTGGTGAATATGAGGATCTGTCTTTTAAGGTCCGATAGTTTAGTGTCTATTATCTTTTCGAGATCGAGGGCGATCTTTTTCGTCCCGTTGCCGTTTGACGGGCCCTGGCCGCCGGACTCGGCCCTGAGCATTACCGGGTTGCCCTGCATGACGGACACGCCTTTGGCCCCTCCGGCCTCCTGACCCTTGAAGATGGTGTAGCTCCTGAAGTACTCGGCGATAGCCTTTTTCGAGTCTATCGACATGACGGCAACTAGCCACAGGACCATGAAAAGCGCCATCATGGCCGTGACGAAGTCCGCGTAAGCCACCTTCCAGGCGCCCCCGTGGTGGCCGCTCCCGTGGCCCATCTTTATCTTTTTTCTGATGATAATAGCGCCGGGAAGGACCTGTTGTTTCGGAGCGCCCGGCTGTTTGTCCGCCTGCGTGTCCGGCTGTTTATCTGCCGCGTTTGAGTTTGCCTGGCTGCTCATTTTAAAGTCCGCCTATGCCCTCTTTTTCCTGAGCGAGTCCTCAAGTTCCTTGAAAGACGGTTTTGTGTCGCTGAAAAGCACCCTCCTGGCCGCCTCCACCGCTATCTGTGGGGCCGCTCCCTTGGCGAACGAGAGGATGCCGACCCTGGCTGACTCCAGGAGCTTGGACTCGTCCCTGGCCCTGTGCTCGAGGTTACTGCCTATGGGGCCCAAAAACCCGTAGCACAGCAGGATGCCCAGAAAGGTCCCGACGAGAGCCGCGGCCACGCTGTGGCCTATGACCTCTGGAGATTCGCTCATCTTGCCCATCGTTATGACGACCCCGAGGACCGCGGCCACTATGCCGAAGCCGGGAAGCGAGTCGGCGATCTTCGTGATGACCGAGGGCGCGAGGCTGGATTCCTGGTGGTGCGCGTCCATCTCAAGGTCCATCATCTCTTCTATCTCCACGGGGTTTACCCCCAGGACGAAGACCCGTAAGTTGTCGCAGATGAAGTCGACAACATGATGGTTCTTCAATATATCGGGGTACCCTTTGAACAGGGCGCTCTTATGCGGGTTCTCGATGTCGCTTTCTATGGCGAGGATGCCGTCTTTTCTGGTCTTCGTAAAGATGGTGTAAAGAAGGTTCATAAGGGCGATGTGCGACTTTTTGGTGACCCCCGTGCCCTTTAAGACGATGGGGAAACTTTTGAGTATTTTGAAAAGAAGCTTCGGGGGACATGTTATGACAAGTGATCCGACTGCCGCGCCGCCCAGGATAACGAGCTCCGCCGGCTGGATGAGCACATGGAGATTGCCCTGCTCCAGAAGGTAGCCGGCTATGATGGAGCCGAAGACTACCGCGATACCGATTATGGGGAACATAGGTCTGTGTTTGCCTCTTTAAAAAGATTTTTTGAAAATGCGCGGAGAACTGATGGAAATTGTAAACTTTCATGCATTTCGAAGCTCCCCCGCGGCTTCCCGCGGGGGAGCTTCAATGAACATGGCGTAACCCCAGGCCGTACCACGATCCTTCCTGAAACCTGCTGCGACAGATGACGCATAAGCCCCTTTTCGGAGAGATTCCGGAAAACTTTAGCGCCAATGCACCTTCCGGGGGATTGTTGTCTCATCCTTGCGGGCGATATCCCGTACCTGTCCGGAAGTACGGGTTTTGGAGAAAAGTCTTTTAAAAGCTAAATTTTTGGAGAAAACAGGCGATATAGATAATTAGATAGAGTCTGATTGACTGGACGGTCTGCCGGCCAATATTAATGATTTTTTTACCGGATTCTGATTCATGACTCGCGGCCTTCCGGTTTGTGCCTGGAGTATGCGGCCAACGGATCTTATTAAATTTTTTTCGCGCAGCGACGGGACATACACTATATGGATATGGCATCGAACGGCAACGGTTTGAAAGAAATACATCTGCCGGTCCTTTACAACTTTGCGAGGGCTATCTCCGCCGTATTCGATATACAGACCCTCATGACGCATTTCTTCAACATCTTGAAGACCGCCGTCGACTTCGACGCCGGGGCGTATTTCGTCCGTCATGAGAACCACTCCGAGGGCAGGGTCTACGTGAAGGGCGGCATGGATAAATCGAAGGTCGACGCATTCTCAGCCGCCTTTTTAACGAGGGTCAGGGGTGTTTGCCGTGACCTTCCGGAAGAGAGGCTCCCTGCCTTTGGGGTCTCAATACTCATGGAGAGGGGCAACGGGGCTGAAAAAACCGGGCCCATGCGCTTCATTGACCTTCCTCTTAAGTATCAGGGTGATACCGCCGGCCTGATAACACTTGTCTCTTACGGGGAGAAAGACCCTTTTGAAGACCCCGGGGTCATCGACGCCATGGCAACTCACGCCAACGCCGTGCTCGAGGGGCTTTTGTCCCACATGTTCGCCGAGGAGAAAAAACTCGCTGAAATACTCCTTAACATGTCCGAGGGGGTCTTCATCATCGACAGGAACGGCCATTTCACGGCTGTCAACCCGAAGGGCCTCGAGCTTGCCGAGGGCCTGTGCGACCGGGAAGTGTCGTGCGTTGAAGGCTCCTCCGGCGAGCGCGGGGTCTTTTCAGAATGCGACTGCGATTTCGCGCGGTGCGTCAAAAGGATCAAGGAGAGCGCGGCCCCGCACGAAAAAGTCCGCCAGGAGGAGATAAAAAACGCTCAGGGCCGTATATTCACCCTTTCCATAAGCTCTCTCGACCTGGAAGGCGGCTATATCATAACGGCCAAGGACGTGACCGAAGAGAGGTTGATGCAGAAAAGGATTATGCTGTCGAGCAAGCTCGCTTCGCTCGGGGAGATGGCGGCCGGGGTCGCCCATGAGATCAACAACCCCCTTCAGGCGATTTTATGCAATATAGAGCTCCTTGAGTACAACGCGAACGACCCCGGGCACAAAAGGCTCAAACGCGTCAGGGACGGCGTGCTCCGCATAAAGACCATCATCAAGGACATCCTGATATTCGCGAGGGAACAGACGACTGAGACTGAGAACGCGGACCTGAATATCGTGATAGAGAAGAGCCTCGACATTCTGAAGCACCAGTTGAGGATGGTCAATGTCGGGATCAGACTCGAGCTTTCCCCCAACCCCGTTATCGTCAAGATCAACAGGAACATGTTCCAGCAGGTCATCATAAACCTCCTGCAGAACGCCAGGGACGCCATAGAGGACTCCGGGGTCGGCTCTACGGTTACCATCAGGTCGGAGCTTGTAGCCGGCAAAGAGGCGGTCGTGGAGGTCGCGGATGACGGCCCCGGTATCCCCGAGAACATCCAGGACCGGGTCTTCGACCCGTTCTTCACGACAAAGGACGTCGGCAAGGGCACGGGCCTCGGTTTAAGCGTGAGCCGAAAGATAGTCGAGGGCATGGAAGGCTCTATCGTCGTGGCGAGCTCTCCCGGCAAGAAGACGACCTTCCGCATATCGATCCCGCACCACGGGGTCGTAATAGACGAGAGGCGCGGTAAGAAGCGCCGCGAATACGACTACTCTGTCTTAAGGGACAAGTCGATACTCATGGTGGATGACGAGGAGGGCGTGCTCCAGATAGTCACCGAGGCCGTGACCCCGAAGGTAGGGTCCGTGGAGCCGGTGCAGAACAGCAAGGACGCCTTTGAAAGGATAAAGGAAAGGGATTATGACTTCATCTTCCTCGACATAAAGATGCCCGGGATGGACGGCATGGACCTCTTCAGAAAGGTTGCGGAGGCCAAGCCCCGCCTGACGGAGCGCGTGATATTCATGACCGGCGATATCGAGAGCAAAAAGACTGCGGATTTTCTGCGGCTCACGGGGTGCCGCTACCTCGCGAAGCCTTTCGCCATGAACGAGCTTCTGGACGTGATGTGCGAGCTCACCCTCAGGGCGGATGCCGTGAAAGGCTGAACTTTGCCGAAGAACGCCTGATCCGTTTTCAAAGTCATGAATACGCCGCCGGTTTTTAATCCGGTGAAAAAGAGAAGTAGATAAAGGTGAGACGCATGAAGCCGAACAGTCCCGCGGAAAAAGAGCTGAGGGCGACCGTAGATGGTATCCTGAAGGTCTACACGATCCCGGTGATACTTAAAAAGGTGCTGGAGGTCGTCGGGAACGAACGGTCTTCGATATCCGACCTTGTCGAGGTGATACAGCACGACCAGGCCCTGTCATCGAAGATAGTCGCAACGTCCAATACGGTCTTCTACGGGTTCAGGAGGAACATATCCTCCATACCGAACGCCGCCGTCATCCTCGGGCTCAACATGGTCAGAAGCCTGGCGGTGTCGGTTTCAGTCTTCAGGTGCGCCTCCGGGGACCTCGCCTTCCTCAAAAAACTCTGGCAGCACTCCTTTGAGACCGCGCTCGCGGCAAGCCTCATATCCGAGAGGACCGGACTCGTCAAAAAGGAGGACGCTTTTCTGGCCGGGCTCATACACGACCTCGGCAGGGCCATACTCTACCAGATACACGGTGAGAAATACCTGAGGTTATCCGCGGAAGGCGCTGAAGAAGGGCTGCCCGACAGGGAGGCTGCCGCCTTCGGCGCCAGCCATTCGCAGGTCGGGGCGTGGTTTGTCGACAAATACAGGTTCCCGAAAGAGTGCGTGCTCGCTATCGAGTACCACCACGACCCGGAAAACCATGAAGATAACAATACGGCCAAACCCCTCGCCTCCATAGTCCATGTCGCTGACTTTATCGCCCTTAAAAGAAAAGAGGCGTCGGAACCGCCTTCGGAGAAACTGGCCGGGATCATGAAGTCAGTCTACATTGACGAGAAAGGGATAGAGGAGATAAAGGAAAAACTCTCAGGGATGGAAGATATGATAAAGGAGTTTTACGCGAGCTAGTCCGGGTCAAGCCATGCCCTGTCTCAACTCTTTATTCTCTCTTAGGGTCTAATACCCCGCGGCTTGTTGCGTTATACAAAAAGCTTTTTTGCGCGCTGCCGCGCGCTTCGGGGCTATTGCTACGCTCGCTGTCGAGCTCTCTCGCAATAAATACAGAGGCTTGCTCGTTCGCTCTCCTTTAGGCTCGCTACGCAATGCCCCCTGGTGTTCTGTAAAAACGATACAAAAGTTTCTTTTTAATGATACTGGATGTTTTTGGATACCCCGGAGAAAGCGAAGGGGAGGGTTCATTTTTTACCCGCC
>JACRCH010000124.1 GCA_016219115.1 Deltaproteobacteria bacterium | reverse complement strand
GTGCAAAAACGACGGCTGTTTTTCCAACACAACTTTGCGAGGAAGAGCCTCGCAGAATTCTCAGTCTTTATAATGGTTTCAAATGATTTTAGATCCATGACACCATTCTAAATTGGTGTCAGATCTTTTACAATCACCTTTAAAAAAATGGAGGTGGAAATAAACATGAAAAGACGATTTTTGGCACTTTTTTTTGGCATGGCTTTCTTTTTAGGCGCTGTCAAGGCGGAGGCCGCGCTGGTAAATTTTGACGACGGCTTCAGCGGGGCGATAGGCACCCATTACAGTTCCGACGGTGTCGTCTTCGACCAGGGCTGGCAGTATTCAAACTATGGGTCTAATGTATCCAATCCTGGCCAGGCCTATGGAGAGGCGGACAACTCATATAACGGCGTGCCTTCCGGCGACGTAACTGGGCACTTCGTCCTGGCGAATACCTCCACCGACGCCGTCACCGACTTCATTTCGCTCTGGGGGACATGGCTCGATTACGGCCGCACCACAGTGACGCTGACCGTATATGATCTGGGCGGAGCAACGCTCGGAAGCGTTTCCGCAGGCGGCCAGGGCGCCGCCGATCAGGAGCAACTCTCTTTGAACATCTCCGGCATCCATTCTTTCGACGTCCACTTCGTCGGTCAGCCCAGCGACGATATTAACGCCGTGGATGATCTCTCTTTCCACACCACCACGTCATCCAACGTCCCCGAACCTTCCACGCTCCTCCTTCTCGGGAGCGGGATGATCGGGCTTGCGGCGTTGAGGAAGAGGGTCGGCGGTCTGTAAAAAAACCGTTTTTTGAAGATGTATATCGAGCGCGAGGCCCGCGGTCTGTTGCGGGGCGCTCGGATCACATACGGAGGGCCGCGGCGTTAGCCGCGGCCCTCCTGTATTTATGGGGCCCGGCCCTTTCCGCCTCTTCTGCTTTACATCTCCGTTTTTTTGGTGTATTTTTATTAAACCTCCCCAGCCTTAGAACCGGTGGTTTTCGGAATATTAAAATTCTCCGTAGCAAGCTGCGGAGAATTTTCAA
Organism: Deltaproteobacteria bacterium; assembly: GCA_016219115.1. GTDB lineage: Bacteria > Desulfobacterota > GWC2-55-46 > GWC2-55-46 > GWC2-55-46 > JACRCH01. The sequence continues at coordinate 1,695 of JACRCH010000124.1, read as the reverse complement.
GTAAGGAATTTATCGTTTGTAATTCGCTCGTTCCTCCCCGTAGCAAGCTACTAGGAATCCGCTCGCTATGCTTGTTGAAAAAATAAGAAATCCGGAAGAGAGAATTAAAGGGAAAATGGATCCAAAATCCGACAGTCCGCCGACTCAGGCGCATACCGGCGTCCAGCATGCCGATGGGTCCGCCGGGTCTTCCGTCGATCTTCCGATAACCCTCGGCACGGAGCTGATAGCCGAGATAGTGAACCTCAACCTGCGCATAAGGAGCGTACTGGCGGGGATGGACGGCAACCGCTTCCTCCTCATCAAACTATCCCCCAACGACCTTATGGGGACGTTCAGGAGCGAGATGGTCACCAGGAGCCCGGTCATCGTCAAGTTTCAATACGAGGACACCGTCTACTCGTTTAACAGCGAGGTGCTCAATATCGTCTCCAACCCCTGCAAGCTGATGTTCCTCGCCTATCCCTCGAAGGTCGAGGAGTTCAAGGTGCGGCCCGATTCGAGGCACGAGTGCGTCCTGCCGGCGATGGCGATGCTCGATAATGAAATCATCGAGATGGTCGTCATTGACATAAGCAGGGAAGGGTGCCAGTGCGTTATCAAGGCTTCCGGGGCAAGGGGCGAAGCGCTGAACGCGCGGATACATGTGAATACCGACCTCGATATCCGGGCGCAGTTCCCCGGCACGGAAGAGAGGTTCAGGTTCACCGGAAAGGTCAGGAACATAGGCAAGGGCGCGGACACGATAACGATAGGGGTGATGTTTGAAAAGGTATCGCCCGAGGTCAAGGCGAAGATAGACGGCTTCATCGCGCTGATATCGGAAGTAAGGGCTTAGGGGCGGGTTATTCTCTCAAAGGAGGATTTACGGCGAGCAAGAAACTGCTGGACAGGCTGAACGAGGCGATAGCGATGGAGATACAGGTCTCCGTCCAGTACATGTGGCAGCACGTGATGGTAAAGGGCATCTACTCGGAGACGGTCGGGGGCGTCTTCAGGAAGATAGCGATAGAGGAGATGAAGCACGCCGAGACGATAGCCGAGAGGCTCGATTATCTCGGGGGCGCGCCCACGACCAAGCCGACGCCGATAGAGACCGGCAAGAAGGCCAAGGAGATGATAGCGATAAACAAGAAGGACGAGGAGGCTATCGCCCTCTACAAGGAGATAATCGCGCTCAGTGAAAAGGAGGGGGACCCGGTCACCTCCAAGCTCTTTACCGATATCCTCGCGGAAGAGGAAGGGCATCACAATCTGTTCTCCACGCTCCTGGAGGAGTAGGGAGGCTCTTTTTGAAATCCGGCGGCGGATCAGGGGGCGGGCCGTTGCGCCTCATTCCCGTGACGCCCGCCATGCATGTTGAAGCTACCCAGCCTCAAGCCGCGGGGAGTCTTCGATATGTAAGGAAACAATTTCTATTCGCTCGCTTGACCCCGCAGCTTTGGGCTGGGGAATGCGCTCGCTGTGCATATTCAAAAACTTACCGGGTCTACCCGCGAAGGGCTGGGATGAATAAGACAAGACTCTGGTACATGAATACGAATAAAATCTTCTTCGGGCTTTCAGAAAGAGATAAGGGCGAGATAGCGTCCAGGCTGACGGAGAGGCATGTTAAGAAAAGAGGCCTTGTTTATAACCCGGGAGATAAGGCCGAGACTCTTTATATCCTGAAGGAAGGCAGGGTCAGGATAACGC
>JACRCH010000122.1 GCA_016219115.1 Deltaproteobacteria bacterium | reverse complement strand
GAAGCGGACATTAAAGGGCCTCGGTGCCCGTCTGCCCGGTCCTTATCCTTACGGTCTCCTCCACGGGGAGGACGAATATCTTTCCGTCCCCGATCTTGCCGGTCCTTGCCGCTCCGACGATGGCGTCGACTACCTTCGGGGCCATGTCGTCGGTAGTGACCACCTCTATCTTTATCTTGGGCAGGAAGTCCACCGTGTATTCGGCCCCCCTGTAGAACTCGGCGTGCCCCTTCTGCCTGCCGAACCCCTTGACCTCGGTGACGGTCATGCCCTCGATATTTATGTCGTTCAGGGCCTTTTTGACCTCGTCCAGCTTAAAGGGTTTTATTATAGCCTCTATCTTTCTCATAGGAACCTCCCCTCCACTATTTGCCCCTCATGTGGCATGGCGCGCCTTCCAACCAGTACCTTAGTGCTTACTTACGCACGCCAAAGTCCGGATAGGCGATGACCGCCACCTCATGCTCGTCAAGCCCTTCGATCTCATGCTCCCTGGACACCCTCATCGGCACTATCTTGTCAAGCACCCGGAAGAAGACGTACATCGTTATAAAGACGAAGACGAAGTTTGTTACGGCGCCGACCACCTGCGCGCCGAACTGGCTCGCATCCCCGTAGAAAAGCCCCTTTACCGTGCCGGTTACGCCGTTGAGCCCGTCGCCGTAGGTGCCGTCAGCGAAAAGGCCGAGGGAGAGCACCCCCCACGCGCCGTTGACGCCGTGGACCGAGATGGCGCCCACAGGGTCGTCCACCTTAAGCCTCCGTTCGATAAAAAAGACGCTTACGCAGACGAGTACTCCGGCTATCAAACCTATGATTACCGCTGATACGGAATTCACGAAGGCGCAGGGCGCGGTTATCGCCACAAGCCCGGCGAGCAGGCCGTTCGCCGACATGGATATATCGGGCTTCCCGTACCTGAACCACATGTATAGCATCGAGGAGAAGGCCGCCGCCCCTCCGGCAAGCATCGTATTCGTGGCTATGACCCCGATCCTCAAGTCCCCTCCCGCGAGCGTCGAGCCTGTGTTAAAGCCGAACCAGCCGAAGGCGAGGATAAAGCAGCCCACGACCGCCATGGGGATATGGTGGCCCGGTATGGCCACCGGCGTTCCGTCGGATTTGAACTTGCCGATCCTCGGCCCTAAAACCATCGCGCCCGCCAGACCCGCCACGCCCCCCGTCATATGGACTACCGAAGACCCGGCAAAGTCGAGGTGGCCGTGGCCGAGTCCGAACTCCTTGCCCAATTGCGTAAGCCAACCGCCTCCCCACACCCAGTTCGCGTAAAGGGGATAGACTATGGCGGAGATGAAAAACCCGTAGAAGACGAACGACTTGAATGTCCAGCGCTCGGCCATCGAGCCGGTCGGGATGGTGGCCGTCGTGTCCATGAATACCATCTGGAAGAGGAAGACGGTGAATATTACGGCGTCATATGACATCCCGGAGAGGAAAAACCCCGTTGTGCCGAAGAGCCCGAAGTCCCTGCCGAAAAGGTGCACCGTAAATTCATGGCTCAGGCTCGTGGCGCCCCCGAGGGAGGCAACGCCGCCGACCCCTCCCATCTGGAGGGCAAAGCCGCAGACCCAGTACCCGAGCATGCCGAGGACGTAGATCATGAAGTTCATCGCCATGGTGTGTCCCGCGTTCTTGGCCTGGGTAAAGCCGGTCTCGGCCATGGCGAACCCGGCCTGCATGAACATGACGAGGAAACCGCAGACGAGCGTCCATACCACGTTTATGGCGATCCTGTTGTGGCCTACGACATCGGCGAGCTTCGCGGCCAGGGGTTCGTTTGTCGCGAGGTTCTTAAGCTCATCCGCCGTCGGCGCATTGGCCGTGGCCCCGACCACGTCGGCCGCGCCGCCTATCGACGCGCCGGAGGGGTCAGGGGCCGGCGTTCCGTCGGCAAAGGCCGCGCAGGTGGAAAATAATATGCCTATCAGTAAAAAAGTGCTCAGTAACCGTCTTATTCTCATTTTATTCCTCCGGAAATCATCCTTCTTTAATGGTGGCCGTTTTAGAAGCCGTGTGAGTCTGATAACTGCCCGTTAAAAAATCCGTGTCGCATGTCGTCCGCGCGGTGTGCGCCCCTGCGTCCGGTTCAATATCCGGGCTCTATGGACTGCGCCGATACGGGAGCCGCCGTGGTTGGGATCAGAAACCCTCAATTGACGCCTTGCCGATGCCCTCCTCCCAAAATGTTTTTATGGAGGGATATGAAAAGGCGCCCCCCTTGACAGGAATAAGGCGCCTTTGCCTTATCTTGCGGCTTGCTATGGACAATTCAAGGTTACGCCATTGTAACCAGATATCTGACGGGATGACCCGGTCATTTACATGTGAAGTATTTTTGCAACTTCAGTGCCACTCGAAATAACGTCTTTATTTAGCGCGATTCATAAAAAAAACATCGCCTTCGAGCGCGGTCTTGCCGAATATATAATCATGGTCTGCACACAAATCAGTCAATCGCCCTTAAAAACCTCGCGACAAACGCATTGCCGTATCTGAGCAGGCCCGGGACGTTGCGCGGGGTCTCTTCCGCTATCTTTCCGGGGTCTATGACGCCCTTGAGCCCCTCAAGCTCCCGGCTGTTTACCTCTATCCACTCCTTTATCATCTCCCCGGTCACCTCGAGGTGGAACTGCACGCCGTAGGCGTTCCTCCCCACGCGTATGAGCTGATTTGGGAATATCTCCGAAGACGCGAGGTTGACGGCGCCCGGGGGGACGTCAAACGTGTCGCCGTGCCATTGAAAGACGGTAAACTCCTCCGGGAAGCCGAGGAAGAGCCTGTCCGCCATACCATCGCCCGTGAGCCTTACCCTGTACCACCCTATCTCCTTGCCCTTACCCTTATACACCCTCGCCCCCGCCGCCCTGGCGAGCATCTGGGACCCGAGGCATACGCCGAGGAACGGCAGGCCGGCCCTCAGTACCGACTCGATGAGCCTTAGCTCCGCGCCTATGAACGGATGGATATCCTCTTCATATACACCCATAGGGCCGCCGAGCGCTATGACCGCCGAATAACCCTGCGCCGTCCGGGGGAGCGTCTGCCCCCTGAATACCCTTATGAACTCGGGCGCGAACCCGCCCCTCCTCAGAGGGGCGTCTATCGTGCCGAGCCCTTCGCACTCCACGTGCTGGATGACAAGAACTTTTTTCAATGGCATGAGCGACTCCTTTACGCAAGCAAACCGTTTGATGAAAAGCTCCGAACCTTGGCGTTCTGGAGCTGAAACGTTTTTTCAGTCCCAATGGTTTTCAATGTTCTGAAACCATCGTGGTTTTTCAGCCACGGTGGTTTCATTGACGACGCCGCAGATGGTACTTTTTCAGCGGCCTGCTAACCGGTCTTTCCCTCAAACGCCATGATAAGCACCTCGGCTATCTCGGCCATCGTCTTCCTCTTATCCATGCTTATCTTCCTTATGCGGGTGAACGCCTCGTTCTCGGAGAGCCTCTCCCTCTCCATCAGGAGCCCCTTGGCGCGATCTATGAGCTTTCTCGCCTGTATGGCGTTTTTAAGGTCGCGGTTCTCCTTCTTCAAGGTCTGGAACTCCTCAAAACGGGAGATCGCGAGCTCGATGGCGGGCCTCATCTCCTCAAGCCTCACGGGTTTCATGAGGTACGCCATGATCCCGGCCTGCGCGGCCCTCTTTACGGTATCCTCGTCCCCGAGCGCGGTCAGTAGCACCACCGGCACGGGGCACTCCCTCCATATCTCGGACGCCGCGCATACGCCGTCCTTGACCGGCATCTTTACGTCCATGATGACGAGGTCCGGGCCCTTTGTCCTGCATATCTCCACGGCCTCCTGCCCGTTGCTCCCCTCAGCGGCCACGGTGAAGCCGCACTCCTCGACAAGGCCCTTTACCACGAAACGCTCTTTCGCGTTATCGTCTATTATGGCGATCCGCTTCATGTCAGATTTAAAATAGCAAGAACGATGCCGCCGTGATTTTACGGGGTTTCAAGCATTATTGGCGCATCTCTGGTTCTGGAGGCGGGGGGTCTGCGGTTTTTTAAGGCTTGAGTGATGAAATTTTGGGCAACCCCAAAAATTAAACATTTTTTCCGCAATCAAGGAATGGCGGGAATAAAAAGCGGTCCATATATGTGAATATGTGTCCATTTTCATTCACGCCCTGACGCCGAGTCCGGGGAAAAGATTAATTTTCAGAGGTTGCCTTTATGCAGATCTGAACAGGCCTTAGTATAGATATCCATATACTTCCCGGCGGAGACTTCCCACGAAAAGACCTCCCTAATTCCCTCGGTCTGGAGCGCCTTCCATGCCTTTTTATCTCCGTAGGCCGCGATGGCCTCCATGACCTTGGCGGTGAGCGCCTCCGGGGCGTATTCGGCGAACTTGAAGCCGTTGGGGCTTGGCTCCGCGTAATCGCGCACCGTGTCATCGAGCCCGCCCGTGGCCCTGACGACCGGGACAGTGCCGTACCTCAAGCTATACATCTGATTTAGGCCGCAGGGCTCGTACCTCGAAGGCATCAGGAAGATGTCGCTCCCGGCCTCCACAAGGTGCGACAGCCTGTGGTCGAAGGCTATCCTGACCGATAGTTTTTCAGGATAGCGTACCGCCAGCCCCTTGATGAGGTCCTGGTACTTCCTGTCCCCTGAGCCGAGTATTACCATGCCGGGGCCGCGCTCCATAATCGCGGGCATGGCCTCGCACAGGATATCGAACCCCTTCTGCTCGGTAAGCCTCGATATCATGCCGATGAGGGGTGTCCCCGCCTTCAGCTCGAGGCCGAACTCCTTGAGTAGCGCCTGCTTGCACCGGGCCTTGCCCCTCAGGTCCTTCTCCGAATATCTCGCGGGGATGAGCGGGTCCGTCTCCGGGTTCCACTCGCCGTAGTCTATGCCGTTCAGGACGCCGTGGAGGTCCTTGCTCCTCTTCCGCAAGACCCCTTCGAGCCCTGCCCCGTGCTCCTCTGTCTGTATCTCCCTGCTGTACGCCGTGCTTACGGTCGTGAGCATCCCTGAGTAGACAAGCCCGGCCTTAAGAAGGCTTATCCTGCCCCAGAACTCAAGCCCCTCTGGGCCGAAGAGCCCTGGGCTCAAGCCCGTGAGCCCGAAAAGCTCCGCCGGAAAGACGCCCTGGTACGCGATGTTGTGGATAGTGAATACGATAGCGGTCTTTGAAAAGAACGGGTCTTTGGAGTATGAGTCCCTGAGATACGCCGGGACCAGTCCGGTCTGCCAGTCGTTGCAGTGGATCACGTCGGGCCTGAACCCTATGGCCTTTGCGGTCTCGATGACGGCCCTTGAGAAAAAGGCGAACCTCTCGATGTTGTCGAAGTAGTCCCCTTCCGGGGTCCCGTAGAGGAAACTCCTGTCGAAGTACTCGTCGCGCCTTATGAAAAAGACGGGCACGCCCTTTGACGTCCCCTTCAACACCTCCACCCCTATCTTCCTCAGCCCCGCGGGGACCATTACATCTATATCGACCGGTTTGACGTCGAAATTGCCCTCGGCCACCTGCCTGTGGAAAGGGATGATGAGCGCCACGTTGCAGCCGAGGTCCTTGAGCGCGACGGTCAACGACCCGGCCACCTCCGCCAGCCCGCCGGTCTTGGCAAAAGGGGTCGCCTCGGGGGAGGCTATCAATACATTTAAACCCATGGCGCAAACTTAACAGAAAAAAGAAGGTGTTTCAAGGGGATTCGGGAAGAGGCCTGCCAGGCCCGCCGTTTTGGTTTGCCTCTTTGGCGGGGTTTGTGTTAAAAATATATATACCTATATCATCCCCCTGGAGATTGAACTTGCCGTTCCTCAAATCACTCAACCCCATACAGGCCGAGGCCGTCACCTTCGGCGACGGTCCCCTGCTGATTTTAGCCGGTGCCGGTAGCGGAAAGACAAAGGTCCTTACCGCCCGCATCGCCTATCTCGTGCTGAAGAAGGGGGTGGCCCCGGAGAGCGTCCTGGCCGTGACCTTCACTAACAAGGCCGCCTCCGAGATGCGCAGGAGGCTCTTCTCCCTCATAGGGGATAGGGCTCAGAGGCTCTGGCTCGGCACCTTCCACTCAATCGGGGTAAAACTCATCAGGAGGGAGGCGCGGGCCGCCGGGGTCGGGCGCGATATCACTATATACGACGACGACGACCAGCTCTCGCTTATAAAACAGGTCATGGGCGATCTCTCCATAAGCGAAAAGACCTTCTCCCCCAAGGCGGTCCTCGCGCGCATAAACCAGGCCAAGAACGAAAACATCGGCGCATCCGAGTTCGCCAAGGACGCCCGCGACTTCCTCTCCGAAAGGGTGGCGAAGGTCTACTCCCTCTACCAGAAAAAACTTCGTGAGTACGGCGCAATGGACTTCGGCGACCTCATCTGCGAGCCGGTGAAGCTCCTCAGGCAGAACCCCCACATACTCAAGGGCTATCAGGACCTATTCCAATACCTTCTGGTGGACGAGTACCAGGACACGAACAGGGCCCAGTACGAATTGACGAACCTCCTTGCCTCTGGGACGCGCAACCTCCTCGCCGTCGGCGACCCGGACCAGTCTATATACGCCTGGAGGGGGGCCGACATAAGCAACATACTCGACTTCGAGAAGGACTACCCGGACTCAACGACCCTTCGGCTCGAACAGAACTACCGCTCCACGAAGAACATCCTCTCGGCGGCCAACTCCGTCATAGTCAAGAACAGGGCGCGTCTGGAAAAGACGCTCTGGACCGAGAACCAGGCTGGCGAGACACTCCTCTTCGAAGAGGCGCGGGACGAGTACGACGAGGCGCGCCGCGTGATAAAGGGGCTCAAGGGGCTCCTTGACGGCGACAGGTCGTGCTCCTACAGGGACTGCGCGGTATTCTACCGGACGAACGCCCAGTCAAGGGTCTTTGAAGAACAACTCATGCGCGAGGGCATACCCTATACGATAGTGGGCGGGGTGAGGTTCTACGACAGGAAGGAGATAAAGGACGCGGTCGCGTACCTCCGGGTGATAGCCAACCCGAACGACTCGCTGAGCCTCCAGCGCGTGATAAACAACCCGCCGAGGGGGGTGGGCAAGGCTACGTTCGACAGGGTGCTCGCCCTTGGCGCGGAGCGCGGGATATCGCTCTTCGAGGCATTCGGAGAGGCCCTTGAGAGCGGCGCGCTCAATAAGACCAGGGTAAGGGGGTTCCTTGAGGCCTGCGATGAGTTCCGCAAGGACATCGGGAGGGTGAGCCTCCACGAGCTGACATTGAGGCTCCTTGAGGACTCCGGGTACATGCTCATGTGGCAGGAGGACGGCTCAGAAGAGGCTATGGAGCGGGTGGAGAACATCTTCGAGTTCATCTCCGCCATAAAAGACTTCGAGTCCGCGAACAGCGACGCCTCGCTATCCGGCTTCCTCGACCAGGTGGCGCTCATAAGCGACATGGACACATACGACGACGCCCCAGACCGCGTCACCCTCATGACGCTCCATTCGGCAAAGGGGCTTGAGTTCAGGGCGGTCTTCATGGCCGGCATGGAAGAGGGGCTATTCCCACATTCAAGGAGCAAGGACGACCCGGAGAGCCTCGAAGAGGAGAGGAGGCTCTGCTACGTCGGCATGACGAGGGCGCGGGTTCGCCTCCACCTCTATTCGGCGAAGACAAGGACGGTCTACGGCGAGACGAGATACCAGATGCGGAGCAGGTTCATAGACGAGATACCTCCGGAGCTACTGACGATGATCTCTACGGAACCACGGGAAGAGAAGCGGGTATATACGGACGAGCCTTACTATACGTCGGAAGACAGCCAGACAGGCGCGCATACGGACGATACATCAGGCCCCCTGCCCTGGAAGGTAGGCTCGCGGGTCATGCACCCGAGCTTCGGACAGGGCGTGATAAAGGAACGGAGCGGACAGGGCCCTGACGCCAAGCTCACCGTGAACTTCAAGGACTATGGCGTGAAGAAGCTTGTCGTCAAGTACGCGTCGCTCTCGCAGATAAGCTGAGGTTGGGGGCGGAGCGGAAAAAGCCCCAAAGTCGTTATTCAGGAGTCGGACTTGACGCCCCACCGTTCGCGGAGGGGCGTTTTTTATTTATGAGCGTTAAGGCCATGCTCGGCTTTTTAAGGAGAACAGCCGCCAATTTCCTTTCACTTTACGCAATTATAGATTGACAACGCTTTAAGTGTGGCATATAATGCCACATATGTGAAGGGAAAGAAAATATTCCACCAGAAAAAGAGGTATCCAGACGGCAGTATCGTGGAAATGAAAATATGGCGGGTGAAACCGGACAGGCACAGGCCGCATGGGCTTAAATATTCCCTTGTATATATCGAAAAAGGCAAACGGGTCATCGGCTATGATAATGCCGAAAGAAAAGGCGACCACAGGCATTATGGACAAAAGACGGAAGGCTATGAGTTCAACGATGTAGACAGGTTGATGGACGATTTTTTGAATGGCGTTTCAGATTGGAGGAAGAAACATGAAGATTAAGCGCATTACACTCAAGGTAAAGACCCTTGACGACATGGCGGCCGATTTCAAGCGCGCATGGAAAGAGGCAGGCAAAGGGAAATCCGTTCGGGAGGCCGCTGAGACCATCTGCTTTGACAGCGTGGAAGATATGCAGAAGTTCCTCTCGCCGGAACGGATACGGCTTTTAAGGATGGTGCATGAAAGAACCCCCAAGTCCATCTATGAGCTTGCGAAGATGCTGGACCGGGACAGGAAGAACGTCATCGAGGACGTCAAGATGCTCGAGGCCGTCGGCCTCATAGAAAGAAAAGCCGCCAAAAGCGACAAGGAGAAGGTGGAACTCATCGTTGACTACGACAGGATACAGATGGATATCGCAGTTTAGCAGGGATGGTGCGCCGAGCGCACCCTACCCGGCTAACCATTCTCGGCTGTCATCTTAACACAGCCCTTAGGATTTTAACCGCAAGCCTTATTCTTTCTTCATCAGGTCCCTTGACAAGCTTGACTAAAGATTCCTTTAGCTCCCTCATGCTTTCTCCATGCCCAAATTCAAAAAGCTCCCACATATCGACATCCAACGCCCTTGAAATCTTTATGAGCATTGCAAGGGTAGGATTTTCCGTACCCCTTTCCATGCGGCTCAGATAGTTCGGACTTGTCGCGGCCTTTTCAGCAAGTTCTTCCTGAGATAGACCTTTATTCTTTCTAAGCTCTTTAATCCTCAACCCGAGCAATCTTTTTTCCTGCATCTTCATACCCTCAATATTTACTTTTTTTTGGACCCGCTTGAATATCCTGTCAGAAACTTTTTATTGACAAAAAGAGTTCCAATGGGTATAAATTATGTCTGATGATGTCATTTTTTAATTAAAAGTATGCCCATCAAGATGTTTATCTCGTAAAATGACCAAGGATGGTATACATGCGTAGAAAGATACTCGTAGTTGATGATGAGGAAATAATTGCTGAAATGCTCGGGGAAATCTTATCTGACGAGGGTGCTGTTGAATACGCCAAAGATGGCAGGGCGGCCCTTGATAAAATCGCCGGGACAACCTATGATGTATTTATAGTCGATATGAATATGCCCGGCATGAACGGCATGGAGTTTTATAAAGAGGCGGTAAAGACCAATCCTGCCATCAAGGAGAGGATTATCTTCTTTACCGGGACGCACGAAGAGGATTACTTGTCATTCTTCAGGGAGAACAACCTGAGATATATAGCAAAGCCTTCGGAATCGCAAGACCTCAGGAACCAGGTAAGGGAGATATTGGACCATAATAGCGGGGAGATATAAGGCCATTGCCTCAGGCTGTTTCCTTGAGCGTAACGTAGCAACGTAGGGTGGGCTGTGCCCACCTTACGGGGCTCACAAAATTCTGAATAGGCCGAGTTCCGAAGCTTTGGCTCTCAGAGACCACAAAGTTTCATAACCGCCAATATGCTTATAGTAGAACGGCTGACCATTCTTCAATATAGTTAAGTCGATCGTCTTATTATAAACATTGTAGCATGTTTTGTATCTATCTGTTATTTGCCATCGCGGCACAGTGGTGCCATGAGCAAAGCAACAACGAATCATGTAGCATAACCCGGCGAGTTTTTCTTCTTCTGTATTCATGGGATTGGGGTTTCCCTTTGTGTACGGAAGATTCTTGTTAAGTGCCTCCCAGAGTGTACACGTAGCCGCGCCGAAGCAAATTGATATGTTGTTCTCGGACGCCAACACTATATCATCGTAAGAATCAAATTCATTATCCGCTAAGCATATTATATTTCCCGGTGCGTTTATTGTAAGTGAAATATCGAAGAGCTCTTTGTTGATTGGATGCTCCTGCAGGTAGTGCCAAAGCTTGATCGCAAATGATAACATGAGGAACGCAGTGTCCAGTGCCTTAGTATGCGGATTTTCCATGTAATCTCTACTGCCATCACCTTCCAGAGAGTATCTGTGCCCCCATCAGACCCCCAAAAATCAAGGGGTCAGATTGTTCCAACAGCTTGATTTTCTTGCATAAATCTGGTGGAGGCAATGGGAATCGAACCCACGCGGTTGTTTAGATAGTTTTCTTAATCCTTTTAATCGTCCGTTCAAGCTCTTTCCTGTCAATAACCCTCATTATCGTTACAACCAGCCCTTCGATTCTGTAGAGCACCCTGTAGCCGCCTGACCTCAGGCGATAAAGCGGCGGGTTGAAACCCTTCAATTTTTTTATATTGGCGCCGGTGGGAAGGGGATTGTCGCAAAGCCTCCGTATATCTGAAATAATCTGTCCCCTGTCCCGTATGCCGTCGAGGTCGTCCGTTGCCGAACCGGTTATCCTGACGCCGAACTTCTTCAAGTCATTTTCTCTCCGAGAGATAATCGTCGAGGGAGACGACCCTTCCCGCCTTGAGGTCTTCTTCCGCCTTGGCGATCTTCTTGCGTATGGCAGGGCTGTTCTCCATGATGAAATCCTCGAGACCATCCTCGGTAAGGGGCGTTATGGCCGCCGCAGGTTTGCCTTTGAGGGTGATGATTACAGGCTCGCCGGATACGACTCTTCTGAGTATCTCATTGGTCTTGTTCTTGAGTTCAACCGTATTCGCCATCTTCATGTGCGTTCCTCCATATAGCTATTATAATGGCTATATGACCGGAAGTCAACCCTGTATTCTTCCATCTCACATGAATGGCGGGCCGAGCCAACCCGGTTATTTTGTCTTTGCAAACTTCTCCGCACTCCTTTTACCCCTTTCGGATAATACCCGATGATTAAATCCCCCTAACCGTCCTCTTCAGCGTAAAGCTGAATGTCGAGCCCTTGCCAAGTTCGCTCTCCACCCAGACCCTGCCGTTGTGTCCTTGAAGGATGTGCTTTACTATGGCAAGCCCAAGCCCTGTGCCGCCGAGTTCTCTGCTGCGGGCCTTGTCAACACGGTAGAACCTCTCGAATATGCGCGGTATGTCCTTTTGAGGGATGCCTATGCCTGTGTCAACCACATCCACGCGCACGGAATCATCTTCTGCATACACCCTTACCTCTATGCTGCCGCCAGAGGCCGTGTATTTTATGGCATTGTCAAGGAGGTTCATCATCACCTGTTCGAGCCTGTCATGGTCAGCCATGACCTTTAAAGATTTCTCATCGGTCTTGTATGAGAGCCTGATGTCCTTGCCCTCAGCGGACCTTGTTATGCCTTGAACAACAGAATACACAAGCTCCGCCATGTCGAGGGGTTTGGGCACAATGGTCATTTCGTGGGACTCTAATCTCGATAGCACCAAGAGGTCGTCGATTATCCGAGACATCCTTGCCGCGTGCTTGTCGATTATCTTGAGGAACTCTTTTAATGCAACCCTGTCCTCCGAGGCGCCGTCGAGCAAGGTTTCTGCATAGCCCTTGATGCTCGCAAGCGGGGTCCTCAGCTCATGGGACACATTAGCGACGAAGTCCTTTTTTATGGCCTCGACCCTTTTTTCCTCGGTAATATCCCTCAAGAAAAGGAGAACGGCTCTGCCTTGTTCAAACGGCACGAGCCTTACCTTGAAGAACCTGTCTTTCTCTGCAATCTCTATCTCTCTCGCTTCTACCCTGTCTTTCTTTATGAAATCATTGACCGTGTCAAGAAGCCCGTTGTCCTTGATGACCTCCGAGACCACCCTGCCCCTCAGGTCGGTTGTTGCGGCAAAGGATTTTAGAAAAAACGGGTTTGCATACACGACCCTTTTTTTGCCATCGAGCGCTACAACCCCTGTGGGCATCTCCCTTGCTATTGTGTCGACTATGCGCGTTTCTTCCATCAGTCCCCGAGTTCCGCAAACCTGTAACCAGCGCCCCTTACAGTCTCTATGTATTTGCCAGCGGCCTTTAGCTTCTCCCTCAGCCTTCTTACATGCGTGTCAACCGTGCGAGGGGTAACGAAACAATCTATGCCCCACGCCTTGTCGAGCACGGTCTCCCTCGTAAGCACCCTGCCCTTTGCCAAGGCGAGCGCCCTTAAGAGCTTGAACTCCGTGGCAGTAAGCTCTATCCTTGCGCCCTTTACAAATGCCCTGTGTCTCGAAAAATCAATCGAGAGGTCTTTGAATGTGAAGATCTCTGGTGCGGCCTCTGTTTCGGACGCCCTCTTGAGTATTGCCCGAACCCTCAAGACAAGCTCTCTCGGACTAAAGGGTTTTGTAATGTAGTCCTCTGCCCCGAGTTCAAAACCCAGTACCCTGTCAATCTCCTCGCCCTTTGCAGTGAGCATGACAACTGGTATGTGGCGCGTAGAATCCTCTGTCTTCAGCCTCTTTAATATCTCCGCACCGTCCATGTCAGGGAGCATTATGTCGAGCAGTATAAGGTTGGGTCTTTCTCGTCGGGCCAAGTGCAGACCCTCTGGGCCGTCCTTAGCTGTAACGACCCTGAAGCCTGCCTTCTTCAGATTGTATTCGAGGAGTTTAAGTATATCAGCCTCGTCGTCTACAGCGAGTATCTTATATGAGTCCTTCGGCATTCAAAAGCCCCTTTACCCTTTCTTCTATCTCGTCCCTTACGCCCCTGTAAAAATCGAGCGGCATGCCTATCGGGTCTTGAATCTCCCAGTCAATCTTTTTGCCTTTGAAGGCGACAGGACAGAGGGCCGAAGCCGTGCAACACCCGAGCGTTACAACGATGTGCGCTCCAAAGAGCATATTGTCTTTAAACTGCTTTGAATGTTGTAAAGATATGTCAATCCCCTTCTCTTTCATGACGGACACGGCTGTTGGGTGCACAACCCCGCTTGCGCTCGTGCCCGCGCTTTCAACCTCTATTGCCTCTTTTCCAT
>JACRCH010000123.1 GCA_016219115.1 Deltaproteobacteria bacterium | reverse complement strand
CGCTGATGCCGCAGATGACGAGCTTTTTCCTGTCGATCTCCGCGAACTTCAATATGTCGGCGAATACCGAGGCGAGCCCTCCGCCTATCTGGGCGCAGGGGCCTTCCTTTCCGGCCGAGCCGCCGAGGGCGAGCGTGATGATGGTGGCCACAAGCTTCACGGGTACCGCCATCGCGTCCATTTTGCCCGAGCGCTTATGCACGGCCTCTATAACCTTTTCGGTTCCTTGCCCTTCGGCCTCGGGGGCGAGATATTTGACTGTCAGGGCGCTCGCCGGAAGCGCGAGCGGCAGAAGGAGGAAGTACCATTTGAACTGCCCGGTGAAGGCAGTGGACCAGTTCAGCAGCTTCAGGAAGACCGCGGTGGAGAACCCTACGATTATCCCGATGACCGTGGCGAGTACAAGCCACTTAATGACGCTTACGAATAGGACGGATTCTTCTTTAAGCCTTGTTTTCATCCCAATGTCCGAAGGTTCACTTCGTACAGGTCGTGGCTGAAAAAGTCCGGAAAGGACTTTTTCAGCATCCTGTTAGAGATACCGGAGCCACTTCTCATATTTTTTATTCTTGCCCTTTACCGTATCGAAGAAGGCCTTCTGGATCTCCTTTGTGACGGGGCCGGGTTTGCCGGCGCCGATCTTACGGAGATCGACCTCGCTTATTGGGGTTATCTCGGCGGCCGTGCCCGTGAAGAACGCCTCATCCGCCGTATAGAGCTCGTCACGCGTGAACCTCTCCTCTTTTATCTCTATCCCCTTGTCCCTGGCTATCTTCATCACCGAGTCCCTGGTTATGCCCTTGAGGATCGAGGTGAGCGGGGTGGTCTTCAGGACCCCGTCCTTGACCATAAAGATGTTCTCGCCGCTCCCCTCGGAGACATACCCTTCGGTGTCAAGCAGCACCGCCTCGTCGAAGCCCGCGGCCACGACCTCTCTCTTGGCGAGTATCGAGTTTATGTAGTTGCCGGAGAGCTTCGCCTTCGTCATGCCGGCATTCACATGCGTCCTGCAGAAGGACGAGACCTTGACCTTTATGCCGTTTGCCAGCCCCTCTTCCCCGAGATACGCGCCCCACGCCCAGACGGCTATCGCCACCCTCACCGGGTTAGACTTCGGATAGACCCCCATGGACCCCGCGCCCAGATATACTATCGGCCTGATGTAGCCGTCTTTAAGGCCGCTCGCCTTCATCGTCTCTACCGTGGCGTCGTTTATCTCATCGCGCGTAAAGGGTATCTCGATCATCGCGATGTGAGATGAGTCGAAGAGCCTGTCGGTGTGCTCGGCGAGCCTGAATATCGCGCTCCTGCCGTCTTCGCACCTGTAGCACCTGATCCCCTCGAAGGCCCCGAGCCCGTAGTGAAGCGTATGAGTAAGTATATGGACGTTGGCCTGGTCCCAGTCAACGAGCTTGCCGTCCATCCATATCTTTTTTCCCTTTTCCATTTTAAGAGGACTCCTTTATGCCGAAATTTTATCCGTACCTCCGGCGCCTGAAACACGGGAGGTTAAGAGCGTAATGAACCACCCAGGAGCTTGCTCCGGGGTATCTCCTTAAACCTCCCCTCCCTTGATGGGAGGGCTGGGCTCCCGTTGCGCTCTTCCGATGCAACGGGAAGCGGGGAGGGTGAAAACATTTTTTTCACCCCCACCCTGCCCTCCCCCATCGAGTGGGAGGATTTTACAAGGAAATCCTGTAGCAGGCTACAGGGAATTTTGTGATTAAAAATTCGGCCGGCCTGTTGCCGGTTTATGAAGTTTTAATCCCCTTTCGGGGTTTAATTCCCCGCGCCTTGCCCCGAGAATTTTTGAACAGAGTTTTTAAGAATGCCCCGCTGCTTGCGGGGTGGTTCATGGGTTCGAATCGTCCTCGCGCGGACCCATCAGTAGTTGACGGTCCCGACCGTCTCCATCGTCTCTTTCTTCGTCATCACGCAGCTCCCCTCGAAGACCACCCCGTCGGCGATCAGGAGGGTCGGGGTCTTTATGTCGCCGAAGACCCTGGCCGGCGGCCTCAGCTCGACCCTTACCGACGCCTCAAGCACGCCTTTTATCTCGCCCGTCACTATGGCGCTCCCTACCTTTATATTCCCCTCGACATAGCCGCTGTCGCCGACGACCATCGTGCCTGTAGCGTCTATCTCGCCCTTGAAGCTCCCGTCTATCCTTACCGTCTCGCCGAAGGTGAGCTTGCCCTCCATGGTCATGCCCTTGCCGAGGATGCCTATCACCTCGGCGCCCAGGGCGTCCCTACCCTTGTCTTTACCGAACATCGCGTCCTCCTCTTATGGTCTTATGGTCAAAGACCATATTACGAAAAAAACAAGGCCGGAAACAAGTGCATAAATCACACAATACGCTTTTTCAGCGCCCCGCAGAAGAACGGCTACTGTATGGAACGGAGCATCTCGATTATCCTCTCGCGCTCATCGGCGGAGAAGTAGTTTATCTCTATCTTGCCTTTGCCCTTTCTGTCTTTGAGCGCGACCTTGGTCCCGAATATCGAGCGGAGCTCGTCTTCAAGGGGGCTGTGGGCCGTTCCTTTGGCGCTCTTCGATACCTTCTCAATGACCACCCCGCGGTTGGCGAGCGCTTCGGTCTCGCGTACCGAGAGCCCCCTGGTGATGATCGTCCTTAAAAGCTCCGTCTGCGCCGAGTGGCCCTCGATCGCAAGCAGGGCCCTGGCGTGGCCCATCGTAATGGTGCCTTTTATAAGCTCCTCTTTGACCTCGGGCTGAAGTTTAAGGAGCCTCAGGTAGTTGGCTACGGTCGCCCTTTCCTTGCCTACCCTTTTGGCGACCTCTTCCTGAGAGAGGTTGAAGGCGGTCATGAGGTTTCTGTAGGCCTCCGCCTCTTCTATCGCGTTTAAGTCCTCTCTCTGGATGTTCTCGATGATGGCGAGTTCCAGGCTTTCGGCATCCGTGGCGTCGATGGCGACGACCGGGACATGCGTAAGCCCTGCCATCCGTGAGGCCCTCCACCTCCTCTCGCCGGCGATAAGCTCGAACCCGCCTGAGTCCTTCCGTACGATGAGGGGCTCTATTACTCCCTTCTCGCGGATAGAATCCGAGAGCTCTTTCAATGCCGCGTCGTCGAACCTCTTTCTCGGCTGGGTCTTATTGGGGGTGATATCGAGGATAGGGCACAAGAAATACTTGTCCCTGGAGTTAGAGACTTCCGCGGACCTCTCCACATCCCCTATGAGGGCCCCAAGCCCCCTGCCGAGAACCTTCTTTTTGTTGAGCATAAGACCTCTTTACCTTCTTAACTGGTTGATTTATATAGATAAAATTACTTTTTAGCCGGCGTTGCCTGACCGGGTTTCTTAACCCGCAAAAACCGTTCATTTCTGCCCTGAGAGTATCAGCTCCTTGGCAAGCTCCATGTAGCTCAGGGCCCCCCTGGACTGCACATCATAGAGTATGACGGGTTTGCCGAAGGACGGGCTTTCGCTCAGGCGAACATTCCTCGGGATGACGGTCTTGAAGGCCTTATTTCCAAAGTGCTTCCTTATATCGTCCTCGACCTGGTGGGCGAGGTTGTTCCTCGAGTCGAACATCGTCAACACGATCCCCTCGATCTCAAGGGATGGGTTGAGCTTCGTCTTTATGAGGTCTATCGTCCTCAATATCTGGCTTATACCCTCAAGGGCGTAGTACTCGCACTGCAGCGGTATCAGGACCGAGTTAGAGGCGACAAGGGCGTTTACCGTAAGGAGGCTCAATGAAGGCGGGCAGTCTATAAATATATAGTCGAAGTGCTCCGCCACACCCGTCAAGCATTCCTTGAGCCTGTACTCCCTTTTAGGATCGTCTACGAGCTCTACCTCGGCGCCGATAAGGTCTATGGAGGCAGGGACGACCTTGAGGTACCGTAGCTCGGTATCCTTCATGAGGGTCCCTATCTCCTCTTCGCCTGTCATGGCGTTATATATGCCGGGCCCCCCGTTCTTCTCAACGCCTATGCCGCTTGAGGCGTTACCCTGGGGGTCGAAATCCACCAAAAGGACCTTCCTCTCGGCAACGGCAAGGGAGGCGGCGAGGTTTACCGCCGTTGTGGTCTTTCCGACCCCACCCTTCTGGTTTGCTACGGATATTATCTTACCCATCTTTAGAACCAATCCTTGGACGACAAAGCTCTGTATGAAAAAGTTTAAAACATATATATACTACATTTCAAGAGAAAAGATTTTTTTATTTCTTTTATTTCAATCAAAAAAACTCACCTTGAAGCTCCCCCCCGCAAGCCGCCCGTGAGCCGGCGAGCATCCGGTGGTTTTTCCGCAACCTGCCATACCTTTTCAGTGATGTTCCACGTGGAACATCCTATCCAATATCTTTACGGAATATGATGATGACGGTCGTCCTGTCGGTGAAAGGGACCCTTGCCTCGTAGACCTCCGGGGTTTTGAACCCCTTTAAACCCTCCGCTCCCTCAAGCTCCTCCTTATATTGCGGCCCTTTCATGGCTATTATCATCCCGCCGTGTCCAACATAGGGGGCCGCCATGCTCAAAAAAACCTTCAGCTCCGTGAAGGCCCTTGAAATGACGGCATCAAAGGTACCCTTGTGCCAGTCGATGACCGAGGGGTCTTCGACCCTGCCGGCCACTGCAAAGGCCCCCTTAAGCCCGAGCTTCCTTATGATGTGCCTCATAAAGTGGACCTTCTTCTCAACAGCGTCCATAAGGACAACCTCGAGGGCCGGGGCTACGATCTTAAGGGGCAGACCAGGGAAACCGCCCCCGGCGCCGATATCGAGGAGTCTTTTGACCCCCGTGAGGTACTTATATGGTGTGAGGGAGTCGAGGAAGTGCTTTGTCACGATCTCGCCATCGGTCTCTATGGCGGTGAGGTTTATCTTCTTGTTCCATGCCTTGAGTTCTGTCAGGTACGCATCAAACAGTGCCAAGGCCCCTTCCGAGAGGTCTACGCCCAGCTCTTTGGCCCCGCTTTTCAAGGTATTTATCAGTCTTTCGTCCATTTTATTCTAAAATATCCTGAAAACCAGTGGTTTTTCAGCCCACGGGGGTTGATCCGGTCTTTAGCCACTCTGTAATGTTCCACGTGGAACATTACAGGCAACGGATGACCTTGGGGAGTCTATCCGAACCGTAATTGTTCCACGTGGAACAATTACCTGTAGGCGCCTATCTTCTTAAGGTGGATCATGAGCATCGATATGGCAGCCGGCGTCACCCCGGAGATCCTCCCGGCCTGCCCTATGGAGCGGGGTTTTGTCTTCCTGAGCTTCTCTTTAATCTCGGCGGAGAGCCCTGAAACAGCCTCATAAGAGAGGTCTTCAGGTATCTTTATCCCCTCGATCTTCTGAAACCTGCCGGCCTCCTCTATCTGCCTCTTTATGTACCCCTCATACTTGGTCTCGGTCTCTATGGCCTCAGATAACTCCGGGGGGAGGGCGAAATCCTTATCTATAAGGTGGTAGATCGCCTTTAGCGTCATATCCTGGCGCCTTAAAAGCTCCTTTAATGAGATAGACTTCTTAAGTTCTACCGCGCCGATGGCCTCCAGGGCTCTGTTGACCTCGTTTGTCGGGTTTATGCGTGTCTCAAGCAAGAACCTGTCGGTCTCCTCCATCAGCCTTTTTTTCTCAAGGTAGGCCCTGTAGACCCCTTCTGGTACGAGTCCTACCTGAAAACCCTTCTCCCGCAGCCTCACCTCAGCGTTGTCTTCCCTCAAAATAAGCCTGTACTCGGCCCTCGAAGTAAACATCCTGTACGGCTCTTTTGTCCCCTTTGTAACAAGGTCGTCTATCATGACCCCGATGTAGGCCTCTGACCTGTCGAGTATCAGCGGAGGGGCGCCCTTTACCTTTAAAGAGGCGTTTATCCCGGCGATGAGCCCCTGGGCGGCGGCCTCCTCATAGCCCGAGGTGCCGTTTATCTGGCCGGCGAGGAAGAGCCCCTCTACGGTCTTTGTCTCCAGGGTCAGCTTCAGCTGAGTGGGCTCTATATAGTCGTACTCTATGGCATATCCGGGGCGCAAAATCTCAACTTTTTCAAGGCCTTTTATGGTTCTCAAGAACTTGTACTGGACATCTATCGGTAGTGATGTCGATAGCCCGTTCGGGTAGACCTCGGTCGTATTGTACCCCTCAGGCTCCAGAAATACCTGGTGGCGGAGCCTTCCCGGGAACTTTATCACCTTGTCCTCGATCGAGGGGCAATACCTCGGTCCGGTGCCCTCTATGACACCGCTATATAATGGTGAGCGGTCGAGGTTCTCCCTGATAGTCCTGTGGGTCTCTTCATTGGTATATGTAATGTGGCAGGGAACCTGGTCCCTTGTGATCGGCGGGGAGGTAAAGGAGAACGGCTTAAACTCGTCCGGCCCCTGGAGTTCCTGAGCCTGCACCTTGGAAAAATCTATCGTCCTGGAATCGAGCCTCGGGCAGGTCCCGGTCTTCAGGCGGCCGATCGTAAAACCGAGCGACTTCAGAGAATCGGATAGGCCGACACTTGCCATGTCCCCTGCCCTGCCCCCTGGATAGTTTACAAGGCCGATATGTATCAGGCCCTTCAAAAAGGTCCCGGTCGTTAAAATAACGCACCTGGCCTTGATGACCTCTCCGGTATTGAGCCGCACCCCCTCGACAAAAGGGGCTCCCCCGGGGTTGCTGCCCGCAAGTAGCGCCTCAGCCACCCCCTGGCGCAGATGGAGGTTTTCGGTCTTTTCGAGCTCAGCCTTCATCCTCTGCCTGTAAAGGGTTCTGTCGGCCTGCGCCCTTGTGGCCCTGACGGCCGGGCCCTTGCTGTCGTTCAGAGTCCTGAACTGAATGGCTGTAGAGTCTATGGCCCTTGCCATCTCCCCGCCGAGGGCGTCGATTTCTTTTACGAGGTGGCCCTTGGCGATCCCCCCGATAGCCGGGTTGCAGGACATCTGCCCGATGGTATCGAGGTTCATGGTAAGGACAAGGGTGGAAAGACCGAGGCGCGCCGAGGCTAAAGATGCCTCGCACCCGGCATGACCCGCTCCTATGACGATAATGTCGTAAACACCCTCGAAGGACATCCGTTAAAACCTCTGAAATAGAAAAAACCCTATGAATTTAAAGGATTATTTTATAGTAAATGAGGAACAGGTGTCAATCGATTTAAAAGAGCCGCACGGCCTGCTTTATACAATTTTAGTTAACATACGGGCAAGAAAAGACGATTGAAATTAACTGAAAAATATGGTAACTTGTTGAATTTACAGGTTAATATCAAATTTACATTGACATCGGAAAAAAAATCGGTATACTTCCTCCTTATGCCAAAGACAAATCCAAAAAATAAAAAAACCGTAAAACCAGTCCAGAAAAAGGAAAAAGCCCCGGCCAGGAAGGCGGCTCCGTCCAAGAAAGCCAAAGCCGCTTCACCCAAGGAAGAACCGCAGCAGGTGTCAAAACTATCCAGGGCGTCGTCGGCCAGGGGCAAGCTCCCGTTTAAGAAGGAGATCACCCAGAAGCTCCTCGAATCGAAGAACAAGATCCTCCAGGAAGTCACTCAGAAGATCAAGAGCGAGAGCAATGTCCTCAAGTTCGAGATAGGCGATATCTACGATATAGCCAGCAACGAACGCGAGAGGGAGCTTACCCTGATATTGGGAGACAGGGACAGAGAGAAGCTCTCCGAGATCGAAGACGCGCTCGATAGAATCAAGGACAACACCTACGGCGGCTGCGAGGAATGCGGAGAGCCTATCACCGAGAACAGGCTCCGCGCCCTGCCCTTCACGCGTGTATGCGTCGAGTGCCAGTCCAGAAACGAGCGGGAGCAGAAGATCAAGGGCAGGTTCGAGGAAGAGTCCGGCCTCGGCATCCTCGAGAAGTCCGACAACGAAGAAGAGGAATTTTAGAGAGAGGACTGTCAAGAGGTAGACACCCCATATCAAAAAGCCGGGCTTTTTCCGAAGCCCGGCTTTTTTAATGAACCACTACCGCAAGCCTTGCTAGCGCCGAAACCCGGAGAGCGAAAGACCTGACGCCTTATTCGCCGCTCTCAAGACCCCTGATCCGGGAGGGCCCGTTTGAAAGATGGAGACTCCCTCGAAAAAAAAATTTAACTACCTCACCTACGCCGCCGTCATCATCCCGGTCTTCGCGCTGCTGCTCGTATCGCTCCTTCACAAGAGACCCGCCGAGAGCGTGACCTACATGAAGATGCTCATGGGCACCGTCGTCGAGGTCACCATCATGGACGGGGGCTCCGCGAAACATGAGAGGGCGGCTGAAGCGGCCTTCGACGAAATAAAGAGGCTGGAGAGACTATTAAGCACCTATAACCCCGGCAGCGACGTGTCGAGGGTCTCGGCCTCGGCGGGCTCTATGGTCAAGGTCTCCCCCGATCTCCTGAAAGTGACAGCGGAGGCCGTCAGGGTCGCGAGGCTCTCCGACGGGGCCTTCGACCCGACCGTCGGCGCGCTCGGAATGGTCTGGGGCTACTCCGGCGAGAAGGGAAGAGTGCCGGGGAAAAAAGAGGTCGGAAGGTCGCTCCAGCTCGTGGACTACCGGAAGATAGCCGTCGATGAGGCAGGGTCGTCCGTGGGACTTAAAGAGAAGGGGATGGTCCTGAACCTCGGTGGAATAGCCAAAGGCTATATTGTCGGGCGGGCCGTGGAGGCGCTCAAAAAAGCGGGGGTGAAACGCGGGATAATACACGCCGGGGGCGATATGACCGTCTTCCAGACAGGGACTGATATCCCCTTCACCGTCGGCATACAGCACCCGCGGGAGAAAAAGCTGCTCGGCGAGGTACATCTCCTGAACGGCGCCGTTGCCACATCAGGCGACTACGAAAGGTTCTTCATCAAAGACGGCGTAAGGTACCACCACATACTCGACCCCGCCACTGGCTTTCCGGCCAACAGGTGCTCAAGCGTCACGATAGTCACAGGGGACCCGACAACGGCGGACGCCCTCTCTACGGCGGTCTTTGTGATGGGGCCGGTCAAGGGGATGGAACTGGTCGAAAGTCTCGATAAGGTCGAAGCCGTAATAGTCGACTCAAACGGCAGGGTGACCGTCTCGAAAGGCTTCAAGGGAAAGATATTCTAGACCCGGCGGTCGGCGGATTTCAAAACGACCATCTGCCGACCAAGTCCGGTCAGGAAAATGGGGCAACTTTAATCACAAAATTCACTGTAGCTTGCCCTTCACTCATGCCTCCTGTATACTACAAATACTCACCCCGTAGAGCAAGACCACGTGGAATTACAAGTTAAAGAGATAACTGATAAGATAGCTGAAATGCGCTCAAGGAAAGATTAAAATTCTCCGCCATAAATGACGGAGAATTTTGATGGTATGGAAAGATCATTTGTATTTGCCAGCCTTGACCCGCCGCTAAAGCGACGGGATTGCGGCTGGCACACCCATTCAAAAAAACTAAAAAAACATTACTAAGGGAGATAATTATGAATGAAACAAGAAAAGATGGACTATCTTATGCAAAAAGACATTTTGAAGAAATATCGCCAGAATGTACTGCGGTTTCTAAATTTTATACCACTGAAGAATCATGGCCCAAATGCCCCAGTTGGTTTCACGAATTCCTCTTAGCAAACTAAAAAGATGCCAAACGATAAATCTTCTGTGCCAAGATGAAAATAGGCGGGATTTTCATCTCTTGTGTATCCCTGTTGATTTCATAGTTAAAAATTTGGAGTTGTTAGCTGTGCTAAAGGAAGACAAAGTATCCCTTTGGCTTTCAGCAAGTCAAGAGGACAGATTTTGTGATTTGCGTGGATCAGGCAGAATAAATTTTTCTATATGGCAAAAGAATAAAAACCAACAGGGTAGGTAAGCCCTTGTAAAACCCTCCCCCTCGATGGGGGAGGATGGGTGTGAAAAAATGTTTTCACCCCCCCTCCCCTCCCGTTGCACCGGAAGAGCGCAACGGGAGGGGAGGCTTAAAGTGATACCCCGGAGCTTGGCTATCAGGGTGGTTCATTTTCGCCGTCCGCCAGGACTTTTCAATAAGGTTCTCTTCAGCTCTTCGGCGAAGCGGCTGCCGTGGGCGATGACCTTGTTCTGTGTTTACGCTGGAAGGAGTCTACGGCCCTGTTGTGGTCCTTGAGGCTCGATGAGAACTGATGGGTGCCGTTGTTCCTGGAGACGAAGTAGAGGTAGTCGGCGCGAGCCGGGCTTATCGCCGCTTTAAGCGATGCCTTGCCGGGGTTCGCGATAGGGCCCGGGGGCAGGCCGTAGTTGACATAGGTATTGTACGGCGTCTTTGCCAGTAGGTGCTTCTTCGTAAGGTTGCCGTCAAAATCCTTTATGTCGTAGATGACCGTCGGGTCGCTCTGAAGCTTTATCCTGTTTTTAAGCCTGTTATGGAAGACCGCGGAGATCAGGTCCCTCTCTTCGGGCGCCCCGGTCTCCTTCTCGATGATCGAGGCCAGCGTCACGACCGTCCTCATGGACATCCCTTTTGCCCTTGCGGCAGAGTCGAACTCGGCCGTATAGACCGTTTTGAACTTATCGACCATCTTCGTTATTATCTCCTCAACTGTCATCCCCCTTGTGAGCGAGTAGGTGTCGGGGAAGAGGTACCCTTCGAGTGTCCGGCCTTCAAGCCCGAGGGTTGCCACAAAGTATCTGTCGGTCGCTTTGGCAGTGAAATCCCCGGGGTCGGCCAGCCCCTCCTCGCTCAATACCTCGGCCACCTCCTGGATATTATATCCTTCGGGGATGGTGACGAGATGCTTTTTGACCTTGCCTTTGGTGAGCGCGTTGAGTATCTCAAGCGGGGTCATGGATCTGTCGAACTCGTACTCTCCGGCCTGCACCTTCTTGTAGGCGCCTAAAAGACGGGCCGCGTATATGAAGCTCTCGGCGTCGCGCACGACCCCGGCCTTCTCCAGGTTTTCGGCAACCATGCGGAAACCAGTGCCTTTCTGGATATAGACGGTACGCGCCCCGCCCTCGCGGGAAGCGGGCGTGAAAAATGTAATATAGAGATGCGTGGAGATTACGACGAGGGCGACGAGTATAAGAAAAACTGTCTTTTCTATCCGTTTGGGCATCTTGAGTAAGTTTGAAATGCGCAGAGCGATATTCCCCTGTATATAATATCTATCGGACGGAGCCTGCGGAAGTTAAGGGTTGTTTTAATATTTCCTTCGGGTTGAATGGGTGTGCCACTCCGCAATCCCGTCGCTTTAGCGGCGGGTCAAGGCTGGCAAATGCAAATGATCTTCCATACCATCAAAATTCTACGTCATTTATGGCGGAGAATTTTAATTAAGCGCGGCGAGCCGCGTATATAAAAACAGATCTCCCTTCGATACCCCGCTGGCAAGGCTTGCGGGGTGGTTTATTGTCTGCGGCGTTAAATTCGCTGAAGCCTGGCTATCGGGCAGTTTTTGAAGGGCATGCCGACGGAACCCCGCGGCTTGCCGCGGGTAGGTTTCATTAATACGGAAAGCGCACTTCAGAGAGTATCCGGCCCAAAAAGGACGGATCAAACGGCGCTATTGCCGCACAAGGCCCTGTCGAGGTATCCCTGGAGTATGTACGAGGCGGCCATCTTGTCAACCACCTCTTTTCTCCTCGACCTGCTTATGTCGCCGTCTAAAAGGACTCTCGTGAC
The DNA here is from genome assembly GCA_016219115.1 of Deltaproteobacteria bacterium. Taxonomy (GTDB): domain Bacteria; phylum Desulfobacterota; class GWC2-55-46; order GWC2-55-46; family GWC2-55-46; genus JACRCH01. The sequence continues at coordinate 30,004 of JACRCH010000123.1, read as the reverse complement.
GGCGGCCGTTGAAAGCCTCTCGTCCCAGGTCTCCGCCGTGATCCCGGTCCTCTCCTGAATGTTCTCGATGAACTTGAAGACGGACTCGGCGGCAGGTCCCATGGAGCCGTTCATATTTACGGGTAGTCCGACGACCACCCCCGTGACTTCGTACTCCCCGATAAGTCTTGAGAGCTGATCAAGGTCTTTCCGCAACGAAACCCTCTTTATAGTCGTTACCGGCTGGGCGGTAAGGCCCGTCTCATCGCTCACGGCGACGCCTATAGTCTTTTTTCCGAGGTCCAGACCCATTATTCTCATTATAATAATATAGCTTTTTTTGGGCTTTTTTACAAGGTCAAACTTGACTTTACAAAGGAGTTACTATATTATCCAATATACTTTTCAGTCCTCTCCGGGCGGTTAACTCAGCGGCAGAGTGCCACCTTCACACGGTGGAAGTCACAGGTTCAAACCCTGTACCGCCCACCATACAACCAACCATCGACAGCTCCCTCGCTCCAGGCCCGACGCGCTGCCCGGCCTCAACCTGCTCCATGAGAAAACTCTATTGCAAAAGTACTTTAAAAAGTGTAGATTTCTACCTTTACAAGATAAGCGACTCTACCCGGAGTGAATGTCGTGAAGAGGATACATTCCCTGTTCTTTCTTCTTTTATTGCCTTTGTTTCTTACCGCCTGTGCCGAGGTCTGCGTCAGGCCGATGGTGTTCGAGGTCTACGGCAGGGGCGGGGAAGACGACATGATGCTGCCCGTTGAGATAAAGGGAGTAAAGACGGAAATGACTCAGCAGAAGATAAACGCCGCATTCTTTGATCTCCATGAGACGAGCCGCATTGCGCAAAGGATCGATGATATAGTCTACAGGAACTGCGAGAGACTCAACGATATGTCGGAAAAGGACAAAAGAATCTTCAAAAAAGATAGCGCGAAATTCGACGACCTCGTCAATGACCTGACAATAGTCCTTCGTTCCCAGGCCGATGACTACGCTGACTACAAGGAAAAACTGCAAAACTGGAACAATCGTTCAAAAGAAGCGATTGAGAGATAGTCTCGGACGGATCGCCACTATCTTTTTCGGCATCAGGCATTTAAAAACTTGTTTTAACCTGATGATAAAATTGAAAAATGTCGATAAATGCCTATTGACATGGTTTGCCAAAAGGTTTACAATTAGTGCAAGCGAGCTATTCCGGCTTAACGCAGTGTGAGAAAAACCCGGCTATTTCTAAAATCCTCGAAGTTTTCTGAATAGTTGTCAATGTACGGAAATGCCCCGTTTCATCCCCTCACTCGAGCCCGCAGGCACGATATGCTATCTATATTACTCTGGTTATTATTCACAGATCCGATAGTTGTGCGCATCACGGCTGGATGAGTCAGCAGGATAGGCGTATTACAAAAACTTTAAAACTTTTATAAAGTAAGGAGAGGGTCGCGATGGGCGTAAGTTATGCAGAAATTATCGAGAGGATGAGATGGGCCGGAAAGCTTAAAAACGACTCGGCCGTCGCCAGGGTTCTTGGAGTCACACCCCAGGCGCTTTCCAACTACAAGAAGAGGGGCGAGATGCCGACAGACCTGGTCTTGAGGTTTGCCAACATCTACGGTCTTTCCGTGGACTGGCTTATATCCGGCGACGGCGAGATGTACAAGGCCGGGCGCGGCGGGGAGTTTGAGAGAAAGACATACATGATAGCCGCCGAAGACACCTCGGCCTACGGCAAGGAAGGGTACCACCAGAGGACCCCCGGCGACATGGGCGGCTTGAGCCCGGATGAGATCATCTATGTCGGAAAGCTCTTGAAGATACTTCGCGGCACGAACCAGAGTACGGCGGCCGCCATCAAGTACAGCGTGGACGCGTTCCTGAAGGCTGCCGAGATGCCGGCTCCCAAGGCGTACACCGAGCAGGAAAAAGAAACGAAGAACTAAGGTACTTCCAATGAACCTCCCCGCAGCAAACTGCGGGGTATCCGGGGTATCTTAAGGACATCGGATCCAAATAGTCGTAGCGGACTATGGGGTATCAACACTGAGAGAGAGTGAACCTCCGCCGACAGGAGTCGGCGGTTTCTTTGGTTACAAGCCTTCGGCTTGGGTCCTTCGGACAGCCTCTTCATCACCAGACAGGAGTCTGGTGTTTTGACGGCTAAATAAACCTCCCTGCAAGCCTTGCCGCAGGGTATCAAAATCTCCCCCGTCAAGGCGGGGTTAGATGGAACCCTGTAGCAAAGCTACACGGAATTACAAATTAAAGGCTTGAAATACCGCGTTTAAAGCTCTTTTAAGCGCGGTATTTTTTTGCCCGGCGCCGGGGTGCGGGATTTTTCCTCCGCGGACAACCCGCCCCTGGCGCGCTATAGCTTATTGACCAAAGCCATTCTATATGGTAATTTCAGGGCTTATGACGATAAGGTTCTCGTATACGCTCCTTCGGGACTGGTTCAGGGCCGATCTTGAGAGGGACCGGCCCGAGCTCGACGGAATACTCCCGCACCAGAAGCTGCTGCTCCTCTCGGACGGCTCCATGACGCTCGACCTCGAACTCCTGTACAACTCGAAGGTAGGGGTAGAGGTGCGGTTCAAAGGCACGAGCCCTCTGCCGGCCGAAGACGCGTCCTATCTGGAAGAAAAACCCGGCGAGGAGGCGATGGAGCGCGAGGTCTGGCTCACGGTGGATAACAGGAGGCTCGTCTACGCCCACACGCTGATACCGCTCTCCTGCATAGAGGGGGGGCTTAAAGAAGAGCTCGAAAGATACGCCAACGAACCATTGGGCAGGGTGCTCAACGCGAACAGGATATTTTTCACTAAAGAGAAGCTCGAGGTCGGCGTAGTCAGGTGCCCGACCGCTGCCGAAGACCTCGGCGCCCCGGCCTCCACACCCTTTATCGCCAGAAGGTATATACTCTCGAACAGGGAAGCCGCCAGCGGATGGATCATCAAGGCCTCGGTGACCGAGATATTCAGCCCCGGACTGGTGACAAGCGATTTCACAAAGGGGATCAAGCTCGGGGCGTTACGGGCGTCCGCGGATAAATTCTTCTAAAAACCGCTCGACGGACCGGGCTGTCAAACGCCGCCGAAGATTGAAAAACATGAACGCCAACGCCGTTACGATAAAAAAAATCTCCGCGGTATCGGACCTCATTAGGCTGCCCAAACAGCAGGGCACTCTTTTAGTGCTCTGGCCCACGCTCTGGTCGCTTTTCATCGCCTCGGCAGGCGTCCCAACGGTAAAGCTCCTCGCGATATTCATCCTCGGGACCTTTTTGATGCGCAGCGCCGGGTGCGCGATAAACGACATCGCGGACAGGAACTTCGACCCGCATGTGGAGAGGACAAGGACGCGGCCTCTGGCCAACGGCAGACTGAAGGTCAAAGAAGCCGCCATCGTCTTCGTGACTCTGTCGGCCCTGGCCTTCGCGCTTGTACTCTTCCTGAACACGCTAACGGTCATTCTGTCGGTCGTCGGGATACTGCTTGCGAGCCTCTATCCGTTCGTCAAAAGGGTGAGTCACTTCCCGCAGGTGGTCCTCGGCATGGCCTTCGGCTGGGGCTCCGTGATGGCGTGGTCGGCCGTCACGGGTTCTATCGGAGCGGTCCCGCTCTTGATCTTCGCGGCAAACATCTTCTGGTCGACGGCCTACGATACGATATACGCGCTCATGGACATGGAGGACGACCTGATGATCGGGGTCAAATCAACGGCGATATTCTTCGGCAAGAAAGTTTATCTCGCGCTGACGCTCCTTTATCTGCTTACAGCCGCGTTCCTCCTGGCCGCCGGTTTTGCCGGCGGTCTGGGCTTGGTCTACTACTCCGGGGTCCTGATCTCGCTCGGGGCGTTTCTCCGGATGGCAGCGCACCTTAAAAAGAACCCTACGAGGGAGGCGGCCTTCAGGGGGTTCATCGGTAACGCAGTCGTCGGCGGCTTCATACTCGTTTTCATACTCATCGACCTCAACCTATAAAAGGGAAGAATAAAAATGGCCTATAACGACCTGAGGGAATTTCTGGCGGACCTCGAAAAAAAGGGGCTCCTCAAAAGGGTGGCGACTGAAGTCGACAGGGACCTCGAAGCGGCCGAGATCATGGACAGGCTCGTGCGAAGAAACGGCCCCGCCGTTCTCCTTGAAAATATAAAAGGCTCGAAGATACCCATCGTCGGAAACCTCTTCGGCACCCGCGAAAGGGTCGCCCTCGGCCTCGGCGTCGAGGAGGAAGAGATAGAAGAGATCGGCCGATTCATAGCGGCGCTCCAGAGGCCGCAGCCTCCCGAGGGGCTCTGGGACGCGGTCAAAAAGATCCCCTACTTCGGTAAGATCCTGACACTCGGCCCCAAGACGGTAAGAAGCGCGGTCTGCCATGAGGTCGTCAACACCGACGACCCGGATCTCTCCGCCATTCCCGTAATAAAGTGCTGGCCCGGCGACGCCGGCCCGCTTATCACCTGGCCGCTTGTCGTCACGCAGAGCCCCAACGGCGGCCCGTTCAATGTCGGGGTCTACAGGATGCAGCGCCTCGACGGGAAAAGGGCTATCATGCGCTGGCTCAAGCACCGGGGCGGCGCCGCGCACCAGAGGCAATGGGAGGCGACAGGCAGACCCATGCCGGTGGCCGTGGCCATCGGGTGCGACCCGGCTACGACCATCGCCGGAGTTACTCCCGTGCCCGAGGACGTCGGTGAGTACCACTTCGCCGGGGTATTGAGGAAAAAAGCCATTGAACTTGTCGAGTGCAAGACCGTGCCCTTGAAGGTCCCGGCCTCTTCCGAGATAGTCCTCGAAGGTGAGATACGCCACGCGGACACGGCTCTTGAAGGCCCGTTCGGCGACCACACCGGCTACTACAACGCCGCCGAGCCGTTCCCGGTATTTCACCTGAAGGCGATAACGCACAGGAGAGACCCGCTCTATCTGACGACCATCACCGGCAGGCCGCCGAAGGAAGACGCGGTCATAGGGACGATACTCAACAAGATGTACCTGCCGTCGCTGAAGCTCCAGTTCCCGGAGGTCGTGGACTTCAGCCTCCCGATGGAGGCGGTCTCCTACAGGATCGCCGTAGTCTCGATAAAGAAAGAATACCCCGGCCACGCCAGAAGGATCATGCTCGGGCTCTGGGGGATACTCAAGCAGTTCATGTACGTGAAGTACATCATCGTCGTGGACGGCGACATAGATGTCCACAACTGGGCCGATGTCATCTGGGCGATAGCAACAAGGGTGGACCCGAAGCGGGACACCTTGCTGATAGAAAACACGCCGATAGACTATCTCGACTTCTCATCCCCTCTGGAGAACCTCGGGAGCAAGATGGGCATAGACGCCACGGCGAAGGCGCCGCCTGAGGTCACTCGCAAATGGGGAGAGCGGATGGAGATGACCAAAGAGATCGTCGAGCTTGTGAACTCGAAGTGGAAGGACTACGGGATAGAGTAACCCCTCACAAGCCTTATTACGGGGTATCTTATAATATCCAACATCATTGCTGGTGTTACTTTTGTATTTTGTTCTTTAAACAGAATACCAGGGGTTTTGCGTAGCGATAAAGGAGAGAGTGCCAAGCTTGCCCCGGTTCCTCATTGCGGGCAAGCTCGTCATCAAGCGGAGCAATACCCCGAGGCGCGCGGCAGCGTGCAAAAAGACTCCTTTGTAAGAACGCGGCTTGGCTAGCGGAGTATTTACCCTAAGAGAAAATAAAAAAGAGAGACCGATGACGACCGAATCCGAAAAGTTTGAAAAATACGGGCAGGAGTGGTGGAACCCCACTGGCAAGCTCTTTTCGCTCCACCGGATAAACCCCCTGAGGTTCGATTACTTCTCGGGCGCGGCAGGGGAGCTGAAAGATAAGAAGGTCCTCGATATCGGCTGCGGCGGCGGACTCCTTGCCGAGAAGTTCGCCGGGGCCGGGGCTTCAGTCACCGGCATAGACCTCTCGCCCGTGGCGATAGAGGCCGCCGGGAAGCACGCCTTCGATGCCGGCCTCTCGATAGACTACAGGGTCTCGTCGCCCTCCAAACTCGCGCCTGAGAAGAGCGAGGCATACGATATCATCGTCTGCGCCGAGGTGTTGGAGCATGTAGACGACCTCAATGCGTTTCTGAAAGACTCTCTTTCGATGTTGAAGCCCGGCGGGCTCTTCTTCTTCGGGACGCTCAATAAGACGATGAAGTCGAGGTTCTTAGCGATATTCGTCGCCGAGGACCTTCTTGGGATGGTCCCCAGGGGCACGCACGACTACCGGAAGTTTGTGCGGCCTTCGGTGTTGAAGGATATTCTGGAAGAGAACGGGGTGGAGATAATGGAGCTTAAGGGGATGAGTTACGACCCCTTCAAACTTGAGTTCAAGATATCTAACGATACCACGGTAAACTACCTCGGGTACGCGAAAAAGAGGCAGGGAGAAAAATAGTTAAAAACCGGCAAACCCCCGGCTCTGCCTGGGGACATTATGACTAAGAACACCTTTTTTGCCTTGTCTTTAATAAACCCGGCGGGGCGTAGGGTGAGGGTACTGGCGTACGGCGCAATAAAAGCCGACCGTATATCCGCTAACGATGTGCCAGATGGAGTTATTTAAAATTGGACACCGCACGGTGGTGCGCGAGCGGGGAGGAATTAAGCGCAGCGGTTAAGCGGGCGAAGCGCACGGGGCGGGGAGGCAGAAAGGCCAGAACCCTACCCCCAGGAACCGCACGGCAGTGCGGAAAAAGCTCTTTCGCACAGTGGCAGGATTATGTCTTTTCCAATCGATTAAGCACTAACAAAATATCAGGGTTCAGGTTGCAAACCTGAACCCGCATGGGGGGGTGGTCAGAAAACGAAGGAGATCCCGCTTGAGTCACATGAGGATTTTTGTTATCATAGGGGTTAGTTAGGAGGCCTTGACCGTGAGAGATATACTTATAACGATAGGGGTTTTCGTCCTGATAATTATAGTCAATATGTACGTGCTCCCGAAGATGGGAGCGCCCTCCTGAACGCCGAACTCGTGTGATACCGGGTCCCGTGCGGACAGGAAAGCAAAAAGCGAAGATACGGAGAAGAAGGATTAAGGGTTCGATCGAAAGATCGGACCCTTTTTTTGTTGAGTGACTTGCATAGAATGAAAAAATCGTGTATTTGGTTTTATACTTTTGCGCCCTGCCGTGCGCTTTTTTGGCGCAGTGTTCGCTTCGCTTTCAGCCTCCCCCACCCCGCTCGTTCCCACCGTGCGGTCGGCAATTTAACATAACTTTATTTTGCACAGGCTCGTTGGTGGGTATACTGTCAGCTTTTAAACCCGCCGTACGCCAGTACCCCTGTCCTTGACCGCCCTCTCTATCTCCGCTGCTATCGCGGAGGCGGCCTTTACAGGGTCCGTGGCCTGTCTTATGGGTCTGCCGACGACTATGTAGTCGGCCCCGTTTGTGATAGCCTCGTAGGGGGTGGCCACCCTCTTCTGGTCGCCTACGGGGTCGTTCGGCCCCCTTATCCCCGGGGTCACTATTATAAAGTCCTCTCCGAACTCTTTTCTGACTCCGGCGGCCTCCTGCCCTGAGCAAACGACCCCGGCGCATCCGGCGGCTTTGGCGAGCTCAGACCTCTTTAGAACGAGGTCTGCCGGGGTCTTGTATTTCTTCGGGTCAATGCCGGCATCGTGCATGTCTTCAGCCGAGAGGCTCGTCAAAACCGTCACGCCTAAAACCTTCGTTCCCCCGGTGTTGCCTTCGACTACTGCCTTAAGAAGCCCCCTCCCCTCGTCGCAGTGTACGGTGACGAACTTTGCGCCGAGCTTCGAGGCCGACTTCATTGCGCCTTTGACGGTTGCGGGTATGTCGTGGAACTTCATGTCGAGGAATATACCCTTTGGACCCATCCGTTCTCTAACGGCCTCGACGACCCGCGGGCCCTCGGCTACGAAGAGTTCGAGGCCGATCTTGAAGACCCCGACATGGTCTTTTAAAAGGTCGATGTATTTGACGGCCTCTTTGGTAGTGGGCACATCGAGCGCGAATATTATCCGGTCTTTAGGCGCGAGCTTCAAATCGGGGTCTCCTTCAAAAAAGAAAGGCCCTACCTTTTCAAGTACAGCCTTTCTTCAAGTCCATATTTTCTTTGTGATGGTATGTAAAGTCCGGGGTTTTGCCGCCCCGTCGGGTATATCGTTATCTCAGAAGACAGGTTTTTCAGGGAGCTTCTTCTCTTCTTTCTTCGGGTTGTACTTCTTGTGGAGCTCCATGAGCTCGGTCTTGGTGAAGATGGCGTCGAACCTGACCCTGGCCTTCTCCTTGATGTTCTCGGCCCCGCCCTCTTCCCTGTCCACAAGCGCGAGCACCCTTCTCACCTGGAGGCCCGCTTCCCGCGCCCTCTCGACGGCTTTTATCGTGGAGTCTCCGGTTGTGACGACATCCTCTACGATGCATACCCAGGCGCCCTCCTTCACATTGCCCTCTATCCACTGCATGGTGCCGTGCTTCTTGGGCTCCTTCCTTATGACGAAGGCGTCGAGGTACTTGCCGTTCATGGTGGACACAAGGGCCGCGGCGTAGGCTATCGGGTCGGCCCCGAGGGTGATCCCGCCTATGGCGTCGATAGGCTCTAGCTTCAATTCCCTGAAGTAGGTGAACCCTATAAGCTCCATCGCCTCGGCGCTCATTGCTGTCTTCTTCACATCGATGTATACATCGCTCTTCTTGCCGCTGGTGAGCGTGAAGCCCTGATCCGGGTCGTACTTGAAGCTCCGGGCGTAAAGGATGTCGAGAAGCTCCTTTTTATAGTCCTGGTCCATTACCTGATGTTCCATATCGATAGTCATAAATACACCCCTTATTACGGCAAAAAGCCGGTTTTGATTATTTTCGACTGATGTCCAATGTTCAAATATACCCTATTCAGACATTGAAAATCAATCAAAAACAGCCAAACCGGCTTTTACGGACGCCAATCGGGACCGGTGAGCCCCTCTCTTACTTTTTGCGTTGCTTAAGCCTTATGACATTGGACTCTTCAGCCTTATGGAGAGCGGTCAAGATGGTATCGAGCCTCTTGTCCAGGTCTATCTCAAAGGACCTGTCGCTCTTCTTCTCAGGCGGCTTCTCGGCAAGCCACCTGTAGAGATACTGGTTCGTATCGGTATATTCGCTGAAGGTCTTTTCCTTCGCCATCGTCTGCCTCCTTTTCCCATACCCCTGCGCGGATGAAGGTCAGGTAAAAAATCGGGGAGGGCCTTTTTAATATTTCCTTCGGGTCGAATTAAGCGCGGCTTGCCGCGTATATAAAAACAGATTCCCCTTTGGGTACCCCGCTGGCAAGGCTTGCGGGGTGGTTCATGGTCAATCCGGCTCTGTGTAATTGTATATCTTGTTCTCGTAGTTCCTGAGCGTTACCCTTCCCTTTGCCTGGGACAGGAGATAAGTCGGGGTCACCGGGATCTTGCCGCCCCCGCCGGGCGCGTCCACCACGAATGTCGGAACGGCGTATCCGGTGGTGTGGCCTCTAAGCTCCTCCATTATGTTCATGCCTACCGAGACCGGGGTCCTGAAGTGGGCCGTGCCCATAGCCATGTCGCACTGGTAGAGGTAGTAGGGCCTGACCCTGACCTTCAAGAGCTCGTGCATCAGCTTCTTCATGGTGGCCGGCTTGTCGTTTACGCCCTTCAAAAGCACCGTCTGGCTGCCGAGCGGAATACCCGCGTCAGCGAGCATACCGCATGATTTAGCAACCTCGGGGGTGATCTCCCTGGGATGCGAGAAGTGTATAGACATGTAGAGCGGATGGTACTTCCTGAGCATATCGACAAGCTCCGCGTTCACCCTCATCGGCAGGGTCACCGGGACCCTGGTGCCTATCCTGATGATCTCCAGATGGGGTATTGAACGGAGCTTTTTCAGGTAACTCTCGAGGACCTCGGACTTCATCATCAGGGGGTCTCCGCCGGAGATGAGCACGTCCCTTATGGTCTTCTTCGATTTGATGTATTTGTAGGTGTCCTCGAACCTCTCGATGGACATCGGGGGGGTCTCTTCTCCCACCATGCGCTTTCTCGTGCAGTACCTGCAGTACATGGCGCATGAATCCGTGACTATGAGAAGGGCCCTGTCAGGGTACCTGTGGACAAGTCCTGGTACCGGGGAATGGCTGTCTTCTCCGCATGGGTCTACCAGCTCGCATGAGGATACGCTGAACTCCTCGAGCCTCGGGACGGCCTGCTTCCTGATGGGACACCTTGGGTCCTGTCTGTCTATCAATGAAAAAAAGTATGGTGTGATGGCCATTGCCAGGCGGCCGGACGCGCGTTTAATGCCTTCTTCCTCTCTTCTTGTCAGAGGGATGAGGTCGCGTATTACTTCAAGGGAGGTGATCCTGTTTTTAAGCTGCCATTTCCAGTCATACCAGTACTCGGGACGGCTGCCCGGATACTCAATCAATTCGGCTAACTCCGACTTTAGCTTTGTAGCTAAATTCGTACTGGGGGGTTCAGAGCTTATCGAAAGCTCTTCCATCTGTTTCCTCCTACCCTTTTATGCGGGCTTTTCTGTTTTTGTGAAGACCAACTGCGGACTCGCCAACTCTTCCATCGCCTTTGCGTAAGCTATCTTATATTTAAAGCCCTTTTTGAGGTATTTCCAGATGTATTCGACCTTTTTTACATCCTCCTCGGAGTACTCCCTGAACTCCTTTTCGCCGATTACGGTCTTTTTTGGGCTGATAAAGCCTTTTTGCTCAAGATAATAAAGCTTTTGTCTTGGAATATCGATCTTGGCCAATAGTTCTGGTGTTCTGATTCCCACCTTGTGTTTGCTCCCATATATATGAAAACGATGTAAAATTCGTTATTAAAGCTTATGCTAAGGTTAAAAATGGACTAGAGACAAGTTTAAATTTATGTTTATCAGTAAATTTAACTTTCGTCAAGCAAAATCTTTACATTTTTTTGGATTATTTTAAATTCCGGTCTGGCGAGCGGGTGGCATCATTCTGGTATGCTTTCTCCGGTTTGGCTACGGGCTTTGTTGCTCTTCTCAAAAACCCCTCGATAAAAAATCAGAAAAGCAGATATTTATCAGTGACAGCAGTTTTAACATCTGCAAAAATAGCGCAGATAAATCTCAATGAAACCTATCAGCGGCAGACCGCGGGGAGCAACCGGTAAATTTTTCACAAACTGCTCGATAGCCAGGCTTCGGCGAATAAGCGTTTAAGTAAACTTAATAATCTCTTCGGATGAAATTCAAAAAAGTTAAGGAGGTGAAAGGTGAGGAGGCCGGAAAAACTGCTATACTTTTTTAATATCGCAGGTTCAATAACGAAGTGCAACGCCTGGAAAAGCGGAAAGGGAAATGCTATCGTGGCTATGTCAAAAAGAGAATATCTACAGATGAGTTTAGCCGGTCGTGGCTGAAAAAATCCGGGAAGGACTTTTTCAGCATCCTGTCAGATATACTTCCTTCTTTTACTACTAACCTTTAGAGTGAAAATATCAGGAGTTTATGTTATGGCAAAGCAGACAACCGCGTGGCGTCAGGATTTCTTTGAGGAGATCGAGCCGATAAAGCTCAAAGACCCGTTAGCCTACATACTCGGGGCGCAGGACGAAGGAGAACCGTTTGTCTTCAACTACACCGACGCGGTGCTCCTGGCCGGTCATTCCTGCCCGGCGGTCTCAGGGGCCTATAAGGTAACGGCAAAGGCGCTTAAAGCCCTCTACGGGGATGAGCTCCCCACAAGGGGCCAGATAAAGGTCTTAATAAAAGGCGGGCCGACGGACCTCGCCTACGGACCCCAATCCCAAGTCATCTCCCTTATAACCGGGGCCGCCGGCGTGACAGGCTTCAAGGGCCTCGGCGGCAGACACGGCAGGGACAACAAACTCTTCTTCGACTCTGAAGACATGCAGTTCAACACCTACATCTTCCAGAGGGAAGACAACGGAAAAACAGTCAAGGTCACTTACAACCCTCAGGCGCTTTCGGGCGACCCGAGGATGAACGACCTTGTGCCGCTCGTGCTAAGAGGTGTAGCCACGAAAGAACAGAAGGACTTGTTTATCTCGCTCTGGCAGGGCAATGTCAGAAAGATACTCCTCGAGGACGCTAAATACCCGGGGCTCTTCGAGGTCGAGGAGCTTAAAAACTTCGAGTTTCCAAGACTCTCCTCAAAAACCGGGGTCTATTGACGATCTGGCCGCCGGGTAATCCGTCTTCCCGAAGCCGTTGGTTTATCAACTCAACGGGCTTTGAAAATTGGTGCTTTTTTGCGTGAAATAGGTTAAAAGACTCCTGCCTGACTCCATCCACCGCACCTGCGGCAAGACTATCCGGGGGATTTAATATTTCCTTCGGGTTGAATGGGTGTGCCACTCCGCAATCCCGTCGCTTTAGCGGCGGGTCAAGGCTGGCAAATACAAATGACCTTCCATACCATCAAAATTCTCCGTCATTTATGGCGGAGCATTTTAATTAAGCGCGGCTTGCCGCGTATATAAAAACAGATCTCTCTTTGGGTACCCCGCAAGCCTTGCCAGCGGGGTGGTTCACCATACCCGGATACGGTCTTTAAGCGTCGTGAGTTCGGCGAGCGAGGAACCAAGCGTTTATGACCGGGTTCTTCACGGTAAGGCGATTGTCATTTTTACGGCTCGCTCTTTGCCAGCTTATGGGGCGGCGGGCATCCGTTGAGGTCTTTTATTATCACGCAAAGGAGACGCCATGAATATAGGGATGACCTTAACCAAGTTCCTGCTCGAGGAACAAAGACGAGTTCCGGGCTCGAAAGGCAACTTTACCGCGTTCTTTTCAGACCTCGTGGTAGCGGCCAAGATAATCTCCCGTGAGGTCAACAGGGCGGGGCTCATCGACATCCTCGGCGCGGCCGGCAACCAGAACGTCCACGGCGAAGAGGTGCAGAAGCTCGATGAGTACGCCAACTCCATGTTCATAAAGACGATGGAGCACGGCGGGCACCTCTCGGGCATGGCCTCCGAGGAGATCGACGAGATTATAAAGGTAGACCCCAGGTACCCAAGGGGCAAGTACCTCCTGCTCTTCGACCCGCTGGACGGCTCATCGAACATCGATGTAAACATAAGCGTCGGCACTATATTCTCCATCCTGAAATGCAACCCTGAATGCGACCTTACCGAAAAGGACTTCCTCAAGGCCGGGGTCGAACAGGTCTGCGCCGGGTATATACTCTACAGCTCATCAACCATGTTCGTCTACACCACGGGCCACGGCGTGCACGGTTTCACGCTCGATCCGAACGTAGGGGAGTTCCTGCTCTCGCACGAGAACATCCGGATCCCGGAGAGGGGCAAGATATACTCCATCAACGAGGGCAACTCCAGGCACTGGCTCCCGGGCACCAGCCTGTATATCGAAAAGCTAAAGAACGACGAAAAAAACTACACCGCCCGCTATGTCGGCTCGCTCGTGGCCGACTTCCACCGTAACCTCTTAAAGGGCGGGGTCTTCCTCTATCCGGCGGACAGGAAATCGATAAACGGGAAACTCCGTCTCCTCTATGAGGCCAACCCGCTCTCTTTCATCGTCGAGCAGGCAGGGGGCAAGGCCTCCACGGGGGACAAACGGATACTCGACATAGTGCCGGAGAAACTCCACCAGAGGGTGCCGCTCATCATCGGCAGCAAGAAGGACGTGGAGGAGGCCGAGAGCTTCTGGCAGTACCGGGAAGCGTAGGCGTCAGTGGATTAAAAATGAAGAAGGACGGGCTGAAGCGGAGTTTAAGTATTACACCTACGAGTCCTCACATTCAGGGAGTTGTTAGGATTAAAGATTTCTGAGAAAAAGATTGACTGTTGGATATTCGTCTTTCTTAGCTGCAGAGTTTTTACGCCCTGCCGGGCGTTCTTGAGAGCTAAGGCTCAACGATGCTTCCCTGAACGCAGGTTCAATTTTGCAAATTGAACCTGGATATTCGTAATTACCACAAAATTTATAGGGTTCAGATTTCAAATCTGAACCCGCAAAAGTACTGGCGTACGGCGGATCAAAAACTTTGGATAATCCGCGGAGCAGACAGGCAAGGTGCATTTCGTTTGGAAATTGCCGACCGCACGGTCCTGGCGCACGGCGGATTAAAAGAAAAGGTGAGGTGAGGGCCCTTTTTACGAAGCCCTCAGATAAAATCTTCTTACTGTCTTATCTTTTTGGAGGCCGAGAGCGCCTGATACTTTCCAGCCGTCTGTTCGGACTCGAAGTAGATGGCCTTTTTGTCGGGCCCGGCTACGATGAAGGCATCTGCCTTGTCGACCTCGCGCTTCGTCACCGGGTCTACGGTGTAACGGACCGCCCTCTCTTCCTTGATCCTTCTTACGCAAACCGGGCAGCACCCGTAGTAGGTCTTGCCCGCTACCTCGACCGGGAACATGGGCCGGTCTCCGGGGACCATGTTCGTCACCATGCAGACATCGCTTCTCTTCTCAAACTTTACTTCATTTTTTGCCTGCACGCCGGGTTTTTCGGAAGCACAAATACCTTCCTACGGTCCTACCGGACCCGAAAACAAAATAGCCATAGCAACCGCTGTCAACAACCTCTTCAAGCTTAACCTCCCTGATGCCTTTTGTGTCTTACTTTCCGATGCAGAATGAGCCGAATATCTTATCGAGAATCTCTTCGGTAGTCGTCTCGCCGGTTATCTCGCCAAGCCTGTCTACCGACCACCTCAGATCCGTCGCGATAAGCTCCTTCGCGGCGCCGTTCACGACTGCGTCCCTCGTCCGTTCTATGCCTTCAAGGGAATTCATAAGCGAGCTCTTGTGTCTGAGCGATACTATGAGCTCGCCCTCGGAGGCCTCGCCCTTGACGCCGCAGGCGCGGCCCACCGCCTCCTCGTAGATCCTGTCCTTTAACTCCTCTATGCCGTCGGACAGGAGGGCGGAGATGAAGATCCGTTTGCGGGCGCCGAAAGAGACTTTGACCGCTTCAAGGTTCTTCTCTTTCGCGAGGTCGGTCTTGTTGGCGATTATAAGGACCTTCTTGCCATCGGCGCACTCCAGGAGTTTTATATCCTCTTCGTAAGAGTCCGCCGTTGAGTCCACAACGAAGAGTATCAGGGCGGCCTGAGTGATCCTCTCCCTGGCGAGCCTCACCCCGATGGCTTCCACATGGTCCGCTGCATCGCAGAGCCCCGCCGTGTCCATGAGGCGCACCGGAATACCCCGGATATTGACGACCTCTTCGATGACATCGCGCGTGGTCCCCGGATGCGGCGTCACTATGGCCCGCTCTTCTTTTAAGAGAATATTCAGGAGGCTCGATTTTCCGACATTGGGCCTACCGAGTATAAGCACGCCTACCCCGTCCCTCAAGGCCTTGCCCTCCTCATAGGTAGCTACAAGGCTCTTTATCGAAGCACCGGCCTCTTCAAGCACCTTTAATGTCTCATCCGCCGGAAGGGCGTCTACCTCGTCTTCCGCAAAATCGAGCTCTGCCTCCATGTGGACGAGCAAAGAGACGAGCAGTTCTTTTATGGCGTTTACTCTCTTTGAGAGCCCGCCCTCAAGCCTGCCCCTGGCGCCGCTCAAAGAGAGCTCGGTCTCCGCCCTTATGATGTCCGAGACCGCCTCGGCCTGCGCGAGATCGAGCTTCCCGTTTAAAAAGGCCCTCCTGGTAAACTCGCCGGGTCCTGCCAGGCGCGCCCCGTTGTCAACGAGCGCTTCGAGCACCTTCTTCAATATAAGCGGCCCGCCGTGGCAATGAAGCTCCGCTACATCCTCGCCCGTATAAGAACGGGGCCCCCTCATGAACACGAGAAAGCCGATGTCTATATCGTTGTGTCCGTCGGTTATCCGGCCGTAGTGCAGGTACCTGTCCAGGATGTCACCGCGCGGGGCAGGCTTGAAGAGCGCAAGCGCCGCGCTCAAGGCCCCGGGGCCGCTCACGCGCAACACCCCCACGCCGCCTTCTCCCCAGGGCGTGGCAACAGCCGCTATGGTATCAAGGTCCTTCATATCGAGCCTTTTAATATTTCCTTCGGGTTGAATTAAGCGCGGCACGGGCCGTTGATTTTCAGCGGCGTTTATTCCACTGAAAAAAGCCGCTAAAAGGTTTCATTATGCCGTCCATTATAATTTGAGAACGCGGTTTCAGGAAAAGAATTCCTCCGGGGAACTTTCTTCAGAAAGTTCCCCGGAGGATATCTCAGGCTTTAGCGGGCGACGGGGTCCTCTGTATGTAGTACTGCTGGGCTATCGAAAGGACGTTATTGACAAGCCAGTAGATTACGAGTCCCGATGGGAAATTCAGGAACATGAATGTGAAGATTATGGGCATGATGAGCATGATCTTCGCCTGACTCGGGTCGACTGTCGAGGGCGTCATCTTCTGCTGTATGAACATGGTGGCGCCCATGACGATAGGCGTTATGTAGTACGGGTCCTTGTCCGAGAGGTCCTTTATCCAGAGGAACAGCGGCGCGTGCCTCAGCTCGATAGCCACATAGAGCACCTCGTAGAGGGCGATGAAGACCGGTATCTGAAGCACCATCGGCAGGCACCCGCCGACCGGGTTGATCTTGTACCTCTTGTAAAGCTCCATCATCTCCTTGTTTAGCTTTTCCTTGTTGTCCTTGTACTTTTCCTTCAACGCGGCAAGCTGGGGCTGGATCTTCTGCATCTCCTTCATCGACTTCAGGCTGTGCTTGGTGAGGGGATAGAAGAGTATCTTTATGATGACAGTGATGACGATGATGGCGATACCGTAATTGCCGAAGTACCTCTGGAAGAAGTTCAGTACCACGAGCAGCGGCTTGGCCATGAAGCCGAACCAGCCGAACTCTATCGCCTCCTCAAGGCCTATGTTCTGCTTTACAAGAAGGTCGTACTCCTTGGGGCCGAGGAACGTGTTGTAGCTGTACGCGGCAACGGCGCCGGGGGCGAGGTTCAGAGGGACCTGGACCGACACCGTCGAAGACTTCTCGGCCGGTATCTCGGCCGCCCAGGTGACCTCCGTGTCGGTCCTGGGGATGATGGCGGACAAAAAGTACTTGTCCTCAAGGCCTATCCACTTGAGCTTCTCCGAGCCGGATTTCAGGGCCTCTTTCTCGCCCTGCCTTATAAGCTTGTCCTTCGTGTCTACGATAGGGCCCGTGTGATAGCCGGAGGCGTCCTTGCCGGCCAGGTTGGAGACCAGCGTTATATCGGCCCTTCCAGCGAAAGGATTTGCCGAGGGGTTGTCTATCTTAAGCTCCGTATGTATCAGGTAGCTCCCGGCGGTAAAGACATATTTCTTTTCCACCTTGAGCCCGCTTTTGGCCACCCCGGCGTAGATAAGCTCGGCCGTATCCTTGTCCTTGAGGACAAGCCCCGTAGAGGAAGGACGGAAGGCCACAGACTCGGAGACCCCGTTTGAGGTTATATGGGTCTTAAAAGAGCTGGAGAGGGCAACCGTATTGGCGATGTTCTCTACGGGGGCGTCCGCCTTGAGGGCCGCTCTGTATCTTTTAAGCTCGAAGCTCTTGACCCCGCCGCCCGCACTTGTGAATACCGCCTTGAAGAGCGGTGTCTCAACCGTCGTGAGGTCTTCTTTTACCGCAGGCGCGCTCACGGAGGCACTATGACCGGCCGAAACCGGGGCGCCGGATTCCGGGGCCTTGACAGCGGCCTCCTGCTGGACTGCCCTGGGTTTTTGCGGCGGATATATCTTCTGTATTATGTATGGGTAGAAGAAAAGTATACCCACGGAAAGTATTACGGCTATCAATACTCTCTTATCCATTTAAACACTCTACCTATTCTTGTTTTTTTAACGGCATACGCACATTAAAGCGTTCATGGTGCGGCACTGGGTCGTATCCGCCGGGGTGGTAAGGGTGGCACCTCAAAACCCTCCTGACGGCGAGGTAGGTCCCCTTGAGCGCTCCGTGGCCCTCTATGGCCCCATAGGCGTATTCCGAACAGCTCGGGTGGAACCTGCAGGCGGGCGGCAGGACGGGAGAGACCAGCCTCTTGTAAAGAAATATGAGCGACATCAGAAATTTCTTTATCATCACTCCCCGATGCCCTGACAGACCGCTGATAAGACTCTTGGGGGAACCTTTCTACAGAAAGTTTCCTCCGATAAACCTTTCAGCGCCCTGTTATTCTGGGAGACACTGTCAGGGGGAGACGAATATCTTTGACAACTCTTTTTTACAGTCGTTCAAGTCTTTTATCCCGGCCGTGCTCTTTACAGATACAAGGATGTCGGAGGATTGGGGGAAGGAGTCTTTGTTGAGCCTGAAGACCTCCCTCAACAGCCTCTTTATCCTGTTACGAACAATGGCGTTGCCGACCCTGGAGCTTACCGAGAGCCCGATCCTTCTTACCCCCGATACGGTGGGAAGTATATAGATGGTGAGGCTTCTGGTGGAGACCCTTTTGCCGGTCTTGCGTACCCGGCTGAAGTCGTCGGGTTTGAGTATCCTTTCGCCCTTGGCAAAGGAAAAACCCGCTTCCGGTTGCGTTTTGCCGTTTGTAACCACTCGGAGCGCGCCTGTCCCCTTAAATTTTAGCGGCCCGGAAGACCGGGAGTTTGTGTGACCCCAGGACCACGGACCGCCTGTAAAAAAGAGAGCTTGAGGTGGCGTATTGCCGGCAATACCGCTTCAACTTGAGCCCTCTCCCATCGATGGGGGAGGGAAGGCTTAAGGAGATACCCCGGAGGGTTCAGCGGTCTTTTCAGGAGCTTACTTCGGGGTGCTTATCCCTACCGAAAGACGCTTTCTGCCCTTTGCCCTTCTTCTGTTTATTACCGCCCTGCCGTTCTTCGTGGACATCCTGACTAAAAAGCCGTGGGTCCTCAATCTTTTTATTTTGCTCGGCTGGAATGTTCTCTTCATGACTATTTCCTCTGCTTTTACTTTTTATTCCGTTTTTTAAAAACGAAATAGTTATTTAGACACAAGGGAGTCCTTAATGTCAAGCTTTTTTAACGGTCGTTTCGGTCCCGCGCTTAAGCCCCGGAAGGTGAAAGGGCCTACCTTCACGAAAACCCGCCCCGGTCCTGTCAGAGCCTCATCGGCATTATGATATAGGTGTACTCGTCGTTGCCCGTCGGCCTTATGAACCCGGGGCTTAAAGAGTCCTTGAGGGCAATTCTTACCTTATCTTCAGCGACGGCCTCGAGCATGTCTATAAAATACCTGGCGTTGAAGGCTATCTCGATATCCTCACCGCCGTACTCAATGTCTATCTCTTCGGTGGCCTCGCCTATATCCGGGCTTGACGAGGATACCGTAAGGTTCGAGTTTGAAAAGATGAACTTTACGCCTTTTATCTTGTCCGAAGAGAGGATGGAGACCCTTTTGAGGGAATGGAGGAGGTTTGACCTGTCGGCCAAAACCTCTTTGTCGTTGTCCTTGGGTATCACCTTCTTGTAGTCCGGGAACTCTCCCTCTAAAAGCCTTACGCTTATGATCGTGTCGTCTTTTTTCATCACGGCGCTCTTTTCAGTAACGCCCAGGAAAAAGCTCCCTTCCTTCTCATCGAGAAGCTTTCTCATCTCCATAACGCCTTTTCTCGGCAGAAGGACCCCTTCTTTTTCGGCGGAGGCGACACCCTTCATATCCTTCTTCTCGATAAAGGCGAGTCTGTGGCCGTCCGTGGCCACCATCCTTATCCTTGTGTCTTCTTTTTCAAGCAGAAAGCCGTTTATGTTGTAACGGGTCTCGTCTGTTGAGACGGCGAAAGAGGTCTTGTCTATCATCTCCTTGAGGTTCTCGCTTTCCACGGCCTCAAGTTTCGTGTCGTCTATCGCCGGGAAGACCGGAAAATCCTTTGAAGGAAGCCCCATGATGTTGAACCTGGCTTTACCGGCCTTTACCGTTACCTTCTCATCCTTTCCCCTGGATATGTCTATTGAGTTATCAGGGAGCTCCTTTACTATTTCGAATAACTTTCTGGCGTTTGCCGTCACCGAGCCTTCTTCCGTCACGTTGGCAACGGAAGAGTCCTTTATAAAGACCTCAAGGTCGGTTGCCGATATGTTGATCTTGCCGCCGGAGGCCTCGATGAGCACATTGGCAAGGATCGGCATCGTGTTTCTCTTCTCGACTATCCCCTGGATCCTCTGAAGGACCTTTAGGAAATTACTCTTATCGATTGTGAACTTCATCTGGCTCTCCTCTTTATAATAATATAAATTACTTTAGTAGAAATGAGTAGTAGGGCGTACTGATATGTTGATAACAGCCCAAGGCGCCGTTAGCGTTCATAAAACCAGGACGCCTGTCTGTTGAAAAGACCCGCCTGTTTATCAACATAAAAACCGCCTGTACCGGCAAAGCCCCCTCAAACGGAAAATACCCAACAACTCGCCAACATCAATTAACAGGTTATACACCCGTTATCCGGAAGAGCGGCCGTAAGACTAAAAAAACCTCCAGGGCGGTTCATCGGCCGCCCGCGGGCGGCGTAACGCCAGTTTTTCCAGCGTCTTTGGATACCCCGCGCAAGCTCCGGGGAGTTTCATTTACTTATCCCGAGGTTCTGCTTCAAGGCCTTGACCGCGTTTTTTATCTCCGGGTTTTCCTTGAGCTCCTTCTCTATCTTTTTAACGGCGTGTATGGCCGTTGAGTGGTCCTTGCCGCCGAAAGAAGAGCCGATTTCCGGGAAAGAAAAGTTCCCGTACTCACGCGCCAGGTACATGGCGATCTGGCGGGGCAGCGCGATAGTGCGGTGTCTTCTTTTTGACCTCAGGTCCGAGAATTTTATGTTGAAGAAGACGGCGACGGATTTCTGTATCTCGTCGATCGTGAGGATCTTCTCCTCCTTTTCCTTAAGGAGGTTCTTTAAAGCGTCTTTGCTCATCCCCAGGGTTATCTCCTGGTTGGTGAGGCTCGATACCGCTATGATCCTGTTCAGAAAACCCTCAAGCTCCCTTACGTTGGAGTCACTCACCGTCGCAAGCCACCCGGCGACATCATCGGGGATCTTTACATTCTCGGCCTTCGCCTTTTTCCTGAGTATCGCTATCTTGGTCTCCGTGTCCGGAGGCTGGATGTCCGCTACAAGGCCCCATTCGAACCTGGACCTGAGCCTTTCTTCGAGCCCGTCGATGTCCTTGGGGAACTTGTCGCTCGTGACGACTATCTGCTTGTGGGCCTCGTAGAGCGCGTTGAAGGTGTGGAAAAACTCCTCCTGAGTCCTCTCCTTGCCCGCCCAGAACTGTATGTCGTCTATGAGCAGCACATCGACATTCCTGAACTTCACCCTGAAATCAGCCATCTTCTGGCGGCTTATGTAGTTGATGAAGTCGTTCATGAACCGCTCGGACGTGTAGTAGCATACCTTTGCGGCCGGGTTATTGAGCTGGACTTTGTGTCCTATCGCCTGAAGGAGATGCGTCTTGCCGAGACCGACCCCGCCGTATATGAAAAGCGGGTTGTATTTGCTCGCCGGGTTGGAGGCGACCGAAGAACACGCGGCGTGAGCGAACTCGTTAGCCTTTCCGATGACGAAGTTATCGAAGGTGTACCTAGGGTTAAGGTTCAATCCGGCGGGCTTCTGCGCCTTCGCTCCGGTGTCCTTCGAGGACTTCTTCGCCGCGGGGGCGGCAACGGCCGAGGCCTCGTCGCTTATCCTCCAGTTGAGCTTGTAGTCCTTCTTGCCGACCCTTCTCAAGACCTCCTGGATCAGGGGCAGGTAGTGCTCCTTGATCCATTCGAGAAAGAACCGGTTGGGGACCTCAAGTTCGATGGCGCCTTCGGCCCCTCCGACGACCTTAATCGGGCGAAACCAGGTGGCGAAGTGCTGCGGGCTTACATGCTCGACAACGCCGTCCAAACAATTTGTCCAGATAACTTCAGAGTTCATATCAACAACTTTTTAATCCCCTTTCGGGGTTTAATTAAGCGCGGCTTGCCGCGAAAATTTTTGAAAAGAGTTTCTAAGAATACCCCGCTGCTTTCGGCGGGGTAGTTTATTAGCCGGCGGTTCTACGGAATGAGGTGTTAATCCAAATGACCGTTACCTGCAAACGGCTCAGCAAGCCAGAAATTATTCACAGGGTTATGCACAGATGTTGATAACTTTGCGGGTTTAGTAGATGGTCACTTTATCAGAGCGGAGTTTAATTTTCAAGGTTTTTAATTTTAAAAATAACGGGGCGTCTGGCAGGTGAAATTAATCTGATAAAACAAGAGGTTGTGAGCCTCACGGCCCGGAGGAGGGGTGGAAATGAACCACCCCGGAGCAAGCTCCGGGAATTTTGTGATAAAAGACTATCTCCGTTTTTAGCGAACTGCCGGGACCCTCGCGGGGGCTTCAGCCCCGTGGGCCGGTGGCGCGTTTTTTTACGGATAAAGCCCCCTTATCATGACGGCTTCCGCTACCCTCTTTACTCCGAGCGTCATGGCGGCTGTGCGCATGTCGATTTTTTTTTCGAGAGATATCTGAAGGACCTCCTCGAAGGCCTTTGTCATGATCGACCGCAGGCGGGAGTCTATCTCGGATTCGTTCCAGAAAAACCTCTGGAGGTCCTGCACCCACTCGAAGTAAGAGACGACCACGCCCCCTGCGTTGGCGAGCACCCCTGGGAGTAAAAAGACTCCTTTGTCCTTCAATACCTCATCGGCCTCGAGTGTGGCGGGGTTGTTGGCGCCCTCGGCCATGATGCGCGTCTTTATTGAGCCGGCGTTTTTGGAGTTTATCTGGCCTTCGAGCGCCGCGGGGACCAGGCAATCGCACTCTACGGCCAAAAGCTCGTCTATGGAGAGGTCCTCTGACTCCTTGAAGCCCGAGAGCGACCCGGTTGATTTCTTGTGGCTGGAGACGGCGTCGATATCGAGCCCCCGCCGATTATATATGGCGCCTTTCGAGTCGGCAAGGCCGATGACCTTCGCCCCTTTATCATGGAGTATCTTCGCCGCGTGGTAGCCGACCTTGCCGAAGCCGAGTACTGTCACTGTCAGCCCCTCAAGCGGCATATTCAGGTGCTTTAAGGCCTCGATGACCGTGGTGACAAGGCCCGTTGAGGTGGCCCTGGCCCTGCCCAGGGACCCGCCGAGGGAAACGGGCTTGCCGGTGACGATGGACGGCACCGGGTACCCCTTCATCATCGAATAGGTATCCATCATCCATGCCATCACCTGCTCGTCGGTATAGACGTCGGGGGCGGGTATGTCGGTCTCGGGGCCTATGAGGATCGCTATCTCGTAGGTGTATCTTCTGGTGAGCCGCTCTATCTCGTCGCGGCTCATCGCCGTCGGGTCGCACTCGACCCCGCCCTTAGCCCCGCCGAACGGGATATCCACGACCGCGCACTTCAATGTCATGAGAGCGGCCAGGGCCGTTATCTCATCGAGGTTCACCCTTGGGTGGTAGCGTATCCCTCCCTTGGCCGGCCCGCGCGCGAAGTCGTACTGCACGCGGTAGCCCTTGAAGAACTCGATCCTTCCGTCGTCCATCTTCACCGGGACAGATACTATGAGAGAGCGGCGCGGGGTACTGAGCCTGTCGATGACGGATTTGGGGAGACTAAGGTACTTGTTCGCGTTTTCTATCGTGGTTACTATTTCCTTAAAAAAACCCGGTTCGGGACAGGACATTTTCAGTCACCTCGTTCCACTGGAATTTATGAACCACCCCGCAAGCCTTGCTGGCGGGGTACCCAAAGGGAGATCTGTTTTTATATACGCGGCAAGACGCGCTTAATTCAACCCGAAGGAAATATTAAAAGCGTTTGATCCTCGGTATATCGCGTCAAAAAACCTTCAGGGCCTTACCTCGGGGTTGGCCGCCGCGCCCGGTAAACCTTCAACGCTGCCCTGTATCGCTGCCGATGTCTCTACGGGGCCGCTTCCGGAGACCGTCGGCTGCGCCGGGGGCTCTTTAACCGCCTTTTGAGGCCGGGGTGCGACGGAAGTCGTCGGGGTCGACTCACCGCCGAACCGCAAGGCCCTGGTAAAAAACGCCGCGACAAGCCCCGCTGCCGCTATCATCAGTAAGATCAGCAGCAACCGCGAAGTCCCGGCCTTCCTCACTTCCTTTACTTCAGGGACCGGGTGAGGGAGGGCGGCCGGGGCGCGCGCTC
The DNA here is from genome assembly GCA_016219115.1 of Deltaproteobacteria bacterium. Taxonomy (GTDB): domain Bacteria; phylum Desulfobacterota; class GWC2-55-46; order GWC2-55-46; family GWC2-55-46; genus JACRCH01. Next base: position 5,980 of record JACRCH010000123.1, on the reverse strand, counting down.
CCGCCCTCCCGGTCTGCGCCTCGGAATGAGCGGGAGGGGGGGTCTCTGACGGTGTCTTTACAGGCGCCTCGGTACTGGCGGGGCCGGTCTCTACCGGGGCCTCCACAGGAGGCTCCGGTGCCTTTGCGACCTCTTCCGGCGATACCTGTTCGGGCGCAACGGGTCCCTCCGCGCGCTCGAAGGCCTCTTCAACGAAGACATCCGCCGCGGACTCGTCCTCGAATATGCTCTTCCTGCCGAAGGCGGCCATGGCGATGATGTTATCTACCTCGCAGGTGCCGTACCTCGCCGCCTCGGAGAGCAGACGCACACCCCTGGAGTTTATCTCGGAGGGGGTCCCTCCGCTCTCCTCGAACAACAATACCAGCGCCTCATCCGTGATGGAACAGGAGGCCTTCCGGGTACTGCGCACCCCGGTGAGCCTTTTCAGGAAGTACTCCTTTGTCTCGTCCATCGACAGGCTGTAAAGCTGCACGCGTGTGGCTATCTTCTGGTCAAGCTCCCTGAAGTCGGCCGCCTTGAGCCTGTCTCCAAGGGACGGCTCCCCCAGTAGTACTATCTGCAGGGTCTTCAAGCGCGAAAAGTACTGCACGAGCTTCAGACACCCGTCCGTGAGGCCGTGGGCCCGGTCGATTATCAGAAGCGTATGTCCGCCCTGTATCTTGTTCTGGGAGACCCTCATGCCAAGCGCCAGGAGTTGTTCCTTTATCGAGTCGGTCTCGCTTGAGACGCCCAGCTCGGCGTTGATCTCCTTTATAAGGACGAGCTCCCTGTCGGAGGGCTTAAGCACCACCGCCGGGAGCACCTTCTCGTTTGAGAGCCTCCATAGAAGCTCGAGCGCGAGGGTGGTCTTGCCTGCGCCGGCCGGGCCGGTCAGGAGCACCGGGCCCGACCTCTTCTTGACCGCTCTGACAAGAGACTCTAGCGCATCATGGCGGCTTCCGGCGAGGTAGGCGCGAGCGTGGCCGGGCACCGGCGTAAACGGGTCTTCGGCGAAACCGAACGCGTCGATGTATGCCTTCCTGTCCTCCTGGTCCGCTCCGGCCTCGGTCGAGTCGAAAAGCTCAAGCCGCTTGAGTTCCGCGACCGAACCGAGCATCCAGGGGTTCTTGTGAACGGCCGTACGAAAAGCGCTCCTGGCCATCTCCGTGTCCCCGGAGGCGAGCGAGAGCATGCCGAGGAAATGCCACGCTATGTCGAGGTCGTTATTCAAGTCTATGGCGTCCTTGATGACCCTCTCGGCCTTCTTCAGGTTCGCTGTGTTCTCCAGGTAGACGGCCCAGCCGAGATACGCCCAGTACTCGCCTTCCATCGGGTTCAAGTCCGTTATGTCGGTGAGGGTCTTAACGGCCCCGGCGTAGTCCTTCTTCTCAAGGGCGCCCCTGGCCTTCATGAACAGGATCTCGGCGTTAAGTTTCTTGTCAAGCGGGGCTTCGGCGGCCTCAGGCCCCCTCGTCTCCTCCTCGAAGAACTCCTCCTCCACCACCTCAACGGTGCTCTTGATGACACCGGTGATGATGAAGCTCAAGGCCAGAGAGAGCGCCCTGTGGCGGAGCAGGTCCGAGGAGTCGAGGACCTCCCTTAAGGTCTTCCTGCCGTCAATGGACTCCAGGAACCTCTTCTCCTGAAGGTTCAGGTTGAAGTCATCGAGGGCGTACTTGCCCGGGTCCCCGGCTGCAAAGACCGGATGGTCGAAGTACTCCTTGAGGTCAGCCCTTAGACGCGAGGCAGGGTAGAACCCGAGGCTTATGCCTTCGAGGATGAGGGCGGCAGGGTGCAGGGCAAGCGGCGGCAGGTCGGGCGCCGTATCCGTTGACCTGACATAGCGGTAGGTCCCCTCGTTCCATCCGAAGATCTTAAAGACCCTTCTCTTGATCTGAAGAGTCAGGAAGGCGTCGAGCTGCTCCGGGGTGATGAGCCCCATCGCGATGAGGACCTGGCCGTGCTTCTTTTTTTCCTTGAGGACCACCTCCAGCGATCGCTCGTAGTCCTTCTGAGTGATGATGCCTTCCTGCATCAACAGTCTTCCCAACACCTCGTTGAGGATGTTGGACGAGGCCGCGGCGCACACGCCGTCCTTGAAGATGAAACGCTTTTTTATCGGCTCGCGGACTATGTCGAGAGAGGACATCGCGTCACCCTTCCGGTAGATCAGGTGCAGAAGCCTCGGCATCCCGATTTTTGTCAGGTTTCCCTGTCTCTCCTTCAAATAAGCCCCCCTCTGGAATTTTTTTGTCCTGACAGAGCGTTGAAAAGACCCTGTCGGCTGGAACTTTCTATGGACCGAATGCAGCCGGCAAAGGAGACTTTCTAAATCCGCCGACCGCACGGACGCCCTTTAAATCACAAAAAATCACAAAAATTCCTGTAGCTAGCCCTTGTAAAATCCTCCCCCTTGATGGGGGAGGGTAGGGGGTGAAAAGGGGTGAAAAAATGTTTTCACCCACCCCGCTTCCCGTTGCATCGGAAGAGCGCAACGGGAGCCCAGCCCCCGCAATCGCGGGAGGGGAGGTTTAAGGAGATACCCCGGAGCTTGCTCCCGGGGTGGTTCAACAGCCTGTCAGTTAATTTCAGTCCTTCTTCTTTTCCTTCAGTTCAGCGAGAATTCTTGTATAGAGCGAGCGGACCTTCTCCGCGCGTTTCGCGTAATCGGCAAGGAGCTCTTCGGAGGCCGCCTCACCAGTGTAGCCGGTTCTCCGCGCCAGGCTCAAAAGCTCCTCCGAGCCCCTGACGAGATACCCCTCGGGCCTGTCGTGGACTATCCTTAACTTCGTCTCAAGGAGCCTGTAGAAGGAGTAGGCCTCTTTTAAAAAGGCGTAGTCGGCGTCCATTATTATCCCTTCCCTCAAGAGTCTGTGAAGCGCCTTGAGCGTGTACGGGGTCCTTAAAGGTCTTTTCGCGCTCCCGTAGGAGAGCTGAAGGGACTGCACGAGGAATTCTATGTCGACCACCCCGCCTTTTCCGGTCTTGATATTATACCTTGCGGCGCTCTCTTTGGCAATTTCATCCTCCATCCGTTTCCTTACGCGAAGCATCTCGTCCACGTCGTCGGGCGTCAGCGGCTTTGAGTATACTATATCAGAAAGTTCATTCAATACATCTCTGCCGAAGGCCGTGTCTCCGGCCACGGCCCTGGCCTTCGTGAAGGCCTGTCTCTCCCAGACAAGGGTCTTTTCGCGGTGGTACTTGACAAGCGCATGGCGCTCCACCACAAGAGGGCCGGCGCTCCCGGAGGGCCGCAGCCTCGCGTCCACGCTAAAGACATGCCCTTCCCTGGTCTTGAGGGTCAGAACGCTTATTATCCGCTGGCCGAGTCTTACGAAGTACTCGTGGTTCGAGAGGGATCTCGGCCCGGTCGTCTTCCCGTCAGTGGGGTCATCGTACACGAAGATGATGTCGAGGTCCGAGCCGTAGGTAAGCTCGCGGCCACCGAGTTTCCCCAGACCGATGACCGCGAAGCGCGCGTCCGCGGGCTCGCCGTAGCTCCTTTTAAGCTCATCCGAGGCTATTTTGACGGCCGCCTCCAGCGAGGCCTCGGCCATGAAGGTCAGCTGTGAGGAAATCTGCCTGAAGAGTATCGTCCCGAGGACCCCGTTGAGGCCGATCCTGAAGGTCTCCCGGCTCTTGAGCCTCCTCAGGATATCGAGCCTCTCCTCGTAATCAAAACGGTTTTCAATCTCCCTGAGGAACTCGTCGAAGAAGTCGCGGCGCGTCTTGTAAGGTACGGCGAGCTCGTCCGAGAGAAGTATGTCGAGGCTCTCGGGGCGCTCTATAAGGCTCCTTGAGAGAAAGACGCTGGTGCCGAATAACCTGACAAGCTCTTCAAGGACCCGCGGGTTCTCGTAAAGTAAAGAGTAGAAGGTCGTTCTCGCGCCTATGGCCGAGATGAACCTCTCGAGGTTTGATAAAGCCCTGTCCGGGTCGGGAGAAGCACAGGCGCGAAGAAGAAATACCGGGGCGAGTTTTTGAAGGATAACGCGCGCCCTGGCGCTTAAATGCATGTATGCGGGGCCGGTACGCAATAGCGTCATGTTCTTGAAGGCCTCTTTAGCGTCCCTGAAGCCGAGCGCTTTAAGTCTGTCTCCCGCCTCCTCTTCCGTTATGTCGGGCGAGAGGAGGGCGAGTATGTCCGGGGGCACTTCCACGGCCTCCTCCTCCGATCTGTAGAAGAGGGACCTGTAGACCTCGTGGACGGCGTTAGTCTTCTTCTTGTATTCCTCCCAGAAATAAGTACCGGCCATTCTCCCGTCGATATCCCTGAAGCCCATCATGCGCGCCAGCCTCTCAAGCTCATGGGGCCTCGGGGGGATGGCCTGGCTCTGCCTGCCCTCCACGACCTGTATCCTGTGCTCGAGGTTTCGCAAAAATATATAGCCCGCTTTAAGGGTCGCGGCCTCAAAGTCCTTTATGAAACCCTTCCGCTTGAGTTTCTCTATGGCGTTCAAGGTGTTCCTGTCGCGTATATCCGGGTTTTTGCCGGCGTGTATGAGCTGCAGGGCCTGGCAGAAGAACTCGATCTCCCTGATGCCGCCGGCGCCAAGCTTTACGTCTATCGCGTCGGGGTTTCTGCGCAGCAGGCTCAAGTCTATCTTCTCCTTCATCGTCTTTACCTCTTCGATAGCCGTGAAGTCGAGATAGCGTCTGAAGACGAAGGGGCGTATCATCGAGAGGAACTCTTCGCCGAGCGAAAGGCTGCCGGCCACGGGCCTTGCCTTTATCATCGCGGCCCTCTCCCAGGACTGGCCCCACGACTCGTAATATATCTCGGCGCTCCTTAAGGAGTTGGCCATGTCCCCGCTCTTGCCCTCGGGCCTCAGATTAAGGTCCACCCTGAAGACGAAGCCGTCTTCTGTCACGCTTGAGATGAGCCTGGAGACCATCATCGAGACCTTGACGAAAAAGGCGTGCAGGCTCACGCGAGACTCCGGCCTGCCCCCGACCCCGTTCGTCTCGCCCTTGTCGGATGAGTATATGTATATGATGTCTATGTCGGATGAGAAGTTCAGTTCCCTGCCTCCGAGCTTGCCAAGGCCGATGACCGAAAACTGCGCCTCGTTCTCCTCACCGTCCGTGCCGGCATGGATGGGCGGGCCGTGGAGGGCTTTGTGATACTTAAGCGAGTATTCGAGCGCGCAGTCTAAAGACGCTCCGGCGAGGTCGGATAACTCCCTTGTGACCTCCTCGACGTTCGATAGACCGGCCAGGTCCCGTGAACCGATCCTCAAATATTCTTTCTGCTTGTACACCCTCAAGGCCTTTGCCATCCGGTCAAAGCCCTCGACCCCGGAGGTCCTTTCCCGGAGGTCCGCCCTGAAGACCTCATAGTCCTTTACCTCAAAGATCCCGCCGGAGAAGAGCCAGGTAAAAAGCGCGGCCTCCCTCGTGAGTATGTTCGAGAGGAAAGGCGAGGAGCCTGCAATGGTAATCAGCCTCTCGATGTTCATAGGGTCCGCAAGCGCCGCCCCGATGGCGTCCTGAGACAAATTGCTGACGATGGTCTCCAGGTTATTAAGCGCCCCGTCGGGCGAAGGTGAGGCGAGCGCCCATTGCGTGACGCTCTCAAGATGGCCGGAAAAGGGGGTACTGGCGAGGAGCTTCAGGTTCTTCAAAGCCCCCGCTCCGTCGGCAAAACCCATCGCTTGGAGCTTCTTCGAGGCCTCGGACTCGGCGATACTCAGTAATTCGGCTGTCATTGATTTATTTATATATTATTTGAAACTAAAAGGCAATAGGGCCCGAAACCCCTTCCTTGACAAAACCCCCGGAGAGACCTACATTATTAATGAACGTCCATGTAAAAGGCGGCCCAGAGGTTTCCGGGGGGATCTTTCTTAAGAAGGGTCCTGGCGGACGGCAGATAAAAATAGCGACCTATTCGCCGGACCGTATGTAGTCGGCAAAGGAGATTTTCTAAATCCGCCGACCGCACGGTCCCTGGCGGACGGCAGATAAAAATAGCGACCTATTCGCCGGACCGTAT
>JACRCH010000126.1 GCA_016219115.1 Deltaproteobacteria bacterium | reverse complement strand
GGGGAATGCGGGCGCGATGCATTTTCAAACTTGTCTACCAACGGCAACCTCGATTAAAATATCTTTAAAGGTGAAGATATGGATACGAAAGTCGCCATAAAAAGGTGCGAAGGGTACGACGAGGCCGCTGTCTACTCGGCCGTCCAGGAGGCGCTGGGCCTTCTTGGCGGTATCTCGAAGTTCGTCAAAAAAGGCGAGCTCATACTTCTGAAACCCAACCTTCTGGCCGGACGCCCCCCTGAGGCCGCCGTCACGACGCACCCGACCGTAGTGAGGGCCGCGATAATGCTTGTCAGGGAAGCCGGGGCCACCCCCATCGTCGGCGACAGCCCCGGCATAGGCAGCGCGCTCAAGATCGCGGAGAAGTGCGGGATACTTCAGGTCTGTAAGGCCGAAGGCGTGCCGTTTGTGGACCTCAAAACGCTCTGCGTAACCGAAAACCCCGACGGCCACACCTTCAAACGCCTCGAAGTGGCAAAAGAGGCCGTAGAGGCGGACGGTATAATAAACCTTCCCAAGCTTAAGACCCACGCCCAGATGGTAATGACCCTCGGGGTAAAAAACCTTTTCGGCTGCGTGCCGGGCAAATTGAAGCCCCAGTGGCACCTCTCGGCCGGGGTCGAAAGCTCGCACTTCGCCGGGATGCTACTTGACCTCTACGGTTTTCTAAACCCGCGGCTTACCATTATGGACGGCATAGTCGGCATGGAGGGCAACGGCCCCGGAAGCGGGGACCCGAGAAAGATAGGGCTTGTCTTCGCCTCTGAGGACGCCGTAGCTATGGATACCGTCATAGCCGGGATAGTCGGGGTGAAGGCCGAAGACGTCCCTATACTCAAAGAGGCCGGGAGACGGGGTTTAAAGGGAGCGTCCCTCGACGGTATCGCCGTCCTCGGCGAACCAATGGAGGCCGTAAGGGTCAAGGGTTTCAAGCTCCCGCCCATCTCGCACACCAACTTCGCCTCCCGGTTCCCTTACTTCATCGACAGGAGGCTCAGAAAAGCGCTCACGGCGAGGCCGCACATAAGCGACTCCGAGTGCACGCTCTGCACTGTATGCGTGGAGGTGTGCCCGGCCGGGGTCATGACCAAAACACAGCGGATAGATATCGACTACGACAGGTGTATACGTTGCTACTGCTGCCAGGAGATGTGCCCAGAGGGTGCTATCTCTCCGAAGGCCGGGTGGCTTAAGAGACTGGTCCCCGGGCTCTGAAAAGCTGCGGGAGGGTCCATGCGCCGGGCCGATCACGGTATTCCTGCTCTTTCAAAGAGGTCTTCCTTCCGTTTTTAACGGCCTTTCCTCCAGTTTTCATCAGTGCTGACCGGGAGAGTCTTTGACTGGCGGCTCCGGAGGCGTCAGGTTTCCTTAAAAGACTTGCGCCTCTATAATTTCTAATATATACTCGTACTTGCGGCCCTCTTTGGTTTTATGTACCCGATCCTTCCTACTATTCGTCAGTGTCGCGTCAAAGAGGCCCTGTTTATGAAATTTAACAATATTAAAAACCTGAAGCCAGCTTTCCTTACACTGGCCTGTTTGGCGACCCTGCTGTTCTATCTTGCCTTTACGGCCTCCTCGACGGCTGAAAACCGGATCACTATCCCCATAGAAAAATCGGCTTCAGGGATCCCCGACGGGTGGGAATTGAAGGAGTGGAAAGGGACCGCCCAGTTCGAGGTCGTTGATACCGAGGCAGGCAAGACCATACACCTCAAGAGCTCTTCCACATCCTCGGCCCTGTACAGGGAAGTCAAGTTCGACATCAGAGAGTACCCGTATATAAGCTGGAAATGGAAAGTCACGAAGATCCCGGAAGGGGCCGATGTGAGAAAAAAATCGACCGATGACCAGGCCGCCCAGGTCTATGTCATCTTCCCCAAGTTCCCGGCCGTGGTGAACAGCAGGCTGGTGGGATACATCTGGGACACCGGGGCCCCGCAGGGCTCAACTGTCACCAGCACAAAGACATCGAACACCAGATACGTCGTCATAAGGAGCGGGAGCGCCGGCCTTGGAGAGTGGTTTACTGAAAAGAGGAACGTCTACGAGGACTACAAAAGACTATTCGGTGAAGAGCCTCCGAGCGTGGGGAAGGTCTCCGTCATGATAGATTCCGATGACACGAAAAGTACAGCCGAGTCCTACATAGGAGATATATACTTCTCGAAGGAATGAGACCTCCACGGGCCTCATGACCCGCTGGTTTTCAGATCATTGACAGAGTGACCCTTTAATACCACCGTTTCTGCGGCCGGGTCTGTCCGTGAGGCCGGGGTCGCAGGCCCTGCCGCTTCTTTCCGAAAACATCCGTAAAAACCTGATCGAAGCACCCGACGGCAAACGCGGAGTTTACATCGGTAAATTCTTCAAAAACCGCGCGGCACAGGCGTACGGCGTATCAAACGCTTTACAAAATCAAAACTACCGGACCCGCTTTGGCAAAGAAAAAAATGACAAGAACCGGGCGCATAGCGCTTGCGGCCCTCATATCGGGGACCATAGTCATGGCGGGACTTTTATACCTTCTTGCCTTCCCCGTCGATCTGAGCCGCTTCCATTCGAGTATCGAGTCCATGATAGGGTCAAGGGTCGGCCGCGAGATCCGTATCAAGAAGATCGTGCTCAAGGCGCTGCCGTCCCCTGACCTGACCCTCGACGGGGTCGAGGCCTTCCAGAAAGGCGAAGAAATGCTCCGGGCGGAGCAGCTGAGGGTACAGGTCTCGCTGTGGCCGCTCCTTTTAAGGAAGACCGTCATCGAGCGTCTTGAGCTCAAGGGAGCAAGCCTCTTTATAAAGAGGGACAGGGAGGGACGAATCAACATAGAAGACCTCCTTGAGTTCAAGACGGATAAAGAGAAGGGCCGCGCCGCGGTAAACTCCCTGTACGTGCAGGGAAGCGCCTTAAAGGTCCTCGATGAGACCTCGTCCACGCCGGCCTACTTCGATATAACCGACATCAACGGATATCTCTACCGCGCGCCCGGCGGTTTTGCCTACGGGGCCGGTGGACGCCTTAAGCCTTCCACGATGATAACCTTTACCGGCACCGGCAACCCCGCCGGCACGGAGATCGAAGGCTCGGGGAACATCGAAGCCCTGAATATCGGGGTCTTCAACCCGTACTTCAAAAAGGCGCGGGGCTCTTCCATGGAAGCCACCGCAAACGCGGCCTTCTCGTACACCTTCGGCAGGAAGGCCGAGATCAAAAGCGTCGTTATGTACAAGAAGCTTAAGGCCGACTTCCCGGCCGTTTTTACCGGCCCCATGTTCTCAAACGCCGGTTCCGCGATACTCGATGCGGTGTGGGGAGAGAAAAAGTCCATACGGCTGAGCGATGTCAGGATAGCGCTGCCGGATTTCAGCCTCCGGGGCTCTTTCAGCGTCGATGTCGCCGGGGGCAAAGAGTCTTTCACGCTCAGGGCCTCCTCGACCCCGATACCGCTGAAGACCTTCAAGGGCCTGATACCGGTCAAGGTGATAGCGGACGGGGCGGCTTCGGTGGCACGGGACTTTACCCCGCTTGACGGGGATGTCACGGTCATGGACTTCACGTTGTCAGGCCCGTTTGAAGAGCTTATGGACGGCACGGTCTTCGGCAAGCCGGAGAGGTTCAGGGTAACCACCCTTTTAAACGGCCTCTCTTTCAGGTACCGGGGCATCAAGGAGACCTGCACCGATTTCACCGGCTCCGTCGGTCTTTCAAACGGTACGATCTCCATACCGAAGCTCTACGGCAGATGCGACAAAGAGGTCCTTGAGGACCTCAACGCGGAGTTGCGTGAGCTTACCGGGCCTCTGGTCTACAGGGCCTCCGTCAAGGCCTCCCTGGACGCGGCCGAGACAATCGTTGCTGCCGGGGATATCCTCAAAAGCGACAAGACCGGCGCCGGCGCTATCCTTGGGAAAATACGGGCCGCCGGGGAGGCGGATCTGGACCTCGATCTCAGCGGCTCGCTTAAGGACAAGGCCGCGACCCGGTACTCCGGCGCGGCTGAGTTGAGGGTATCTTCCCTTTCATACGACGGGTTTGCGGGCTCTTTCAAGTCAGTCTTCGCCGATATCGGCTTTGATAACAAAAGGATCACCGTGAACGAGGCCCGGGGCTTCGAAGGCGACTCGGACTTCAGGATAACCGGCTTTATCGACGACTACCTGAAGACACCGTCGTTTGACATAAGCGCCGAGGGCGAGCTGACCGGGAATACCGTAGAAAAATTCCTTCCGCCCAAGGTGGCAGGCAAGCTCTCGGTCGACGGCAAGATGATAATAAAGGCGAGCGGCAGCGGTTCCAGGGACTCTTTCGCCGCGGCCGCTTACCTCGATACGACCGGGGCTGCCGTGGAATACAAGAACGTGATTAAAAAGGCGCCCGACTACACCTTGAGCCTCGAAGGCTACATAGTCTTAAAAGGCAACGAACTCGATGTGAAAAGGGCCGATCTTAACTTCGGCGGCTCTTCCGTCGCCCTGGCCGGGAACTTCCTTGTCGACAGACCCGTCTACAGCTATGTCGCGCAGTCAAAGGAGCTTCGAATAGCGGACTTCGACAACATTTCGCCTTTCCTGATAAGTGAGTACGAGTCCACCGGGCTTATCTCCTTCAGGATAGGCTCGGCGAAAAAATCCGTTGAGGCGAATCCTGTCTACCAGGTGGTGGCCCTCGTAAAAGACGGCGGCTTCAAAACGACCCTCATCGCCAAACCCGTAAAGAGCATAAACGCGGCGATGATGATGGACGGCAACAGGGCGAACATAAAGATAAACGGAATGGAGGCCGGAGAGACGAGCCTTTCCGGGACGATAGACATACCGGATGTGGCAGGCAGGGTTGTGAACTTCAACTTCACCTCCCCGCGCCTCAATACCGACGACCTTGTACCGAGGGAGACAGTTACGGCAAAGGCGAAAGCGGGCGCTGACGCCAGGGCGTATGACAACGGAGAGGACAGCGGCCTCCCGGTGACCGGCAGCGGCGAAATAACCGTAAACGAAGGGATAGCGTGGGGGCACCCGTTCACCGGCTTTAAGACCCGTGTGGATTTGACCGCCAAAGCCGCTGTCCTGGCCCCGGTGACCCTCACCATAGACGGCGGGAGGGTCGAAGGCGGATTAACCTACTTCAAGGACACAAAAGAGCCTCTTCTCTTTGAGACCGACTTCAGGCTGGAGGACATCGAGCTGGAGACGATGTTTAAGTCCCTTGGCGTAAAAAGTAAGGTCCTCACCGGCCGCCTGGAAGGCGTTGTGAAGCTTGCCTGGAGACGGGCAGCGGAGCCTTTTTCCGCTGGACTGAGCGGGTCCGCCGCGCTCAGGTCGAAGAAAGGGAAACTTTGGAAGGGGACGATACTCACCAAGATATTTTCGATAGTCAACATACTATCCATCGACGAGCTTTTCAAGGAGGGCCTTCCGTACAGAACTTTATCGGGGGATTTCTCGCTGGACCATGGTATAATTCTGACCGAAAATATGGCCTTCGACAGCGATTCCCTCAGGATGTCCGCCGTCGGGGAGTTAACCGTTCCGGAGAGAAAGATAGACGCCGTTCTTGCCATAAGCCCCTTTGTCACCATTGACAAGATCATCTCGAAGATCCCTCTTGCCGGCTGGATAATAACCGGCAAGGACAAAAGCGTTGTGAGCATGTACTTCGGAGTCGACGGGCCGTTAAGCGACCCGGACATATACCCCAAGCCGATAACAGGGCTTGAAAAAGGCGTGCTCGGGATATTCAAGAGGCTGCTGGAGACGCCGGAGAGGATATTCAGGCAGGGGAAGGAGGCGCTGCCCTAAAATAATCTATGGAGAACGCCATGCAGGGTTTCTGGAACAGGCTCAAGGCCGGGTGGTACCACAGGGGCCTTAAATACAACACGCTCCCAAATATCGCCCTCTCATACATACTGCCGAAGGCGAAAGGGGCGAAGACCTTCCTCGACATCGGCTCCGGGTGCGGCACGCTAGCCATCCCCCTGGCAAAGGCCGGCAAAGTTGTCACGGCGCTCGATTCTTCAAAGGCGATGATAGACCTTCTCAAGGAAGACATCTCGAAGCTCAGGATTAAAAAGATCACCCCTGTCCTGGCTTCGTGGGGGGAGGTCAGGGTAAAGCCGCACGACGCGATACTCTGCGCCAATGTGCCTGCACTTCTCTCGGAGCCTGAGAAGTTTTTAGGGGAGATCGACAGGCTAGCCAAAAAATACGTCTTCATCATAGAGAGCGCCGACCCTGATTCCGACAAGTTCTACTACAAAGAGCTCTATCCGCTTCTTTTCAACAAGCCATTCGGCAAAAGGACGGATTATCTCTGCACCTACACGGCGCTTCATTCGATGGGGATATTCGCCAATGTCGAGATAATCGACTACGACTTCGACCAGCCTTTTTCAAGCCTCGATGAGGCTGTGGAGTTCTGGAAGGAGTACCTGGGGATAGTGACGGAGGAGCACGACGGAAAACTCAGGGACTTCCTCGGGAAAAAACTCGTCAAAAAACGCACCACCCTCTTTGCCCGCTTCCACAAGAAATCCGCCATCGTCTGGTGGAAGAAAGAGGGGAAGAAAAAACGGCACTCGCCGAGCGTCCCTATAAACCACCCAGCAGGCCTTGCCAGCGGGGTATCTCCTTAAGCCCAGCCCTCCCTTGATTGGAGGGCTGGGCTCCCGTTGCGCTCTTCCGATGCAACGGGAAGCGGGGAGGGTGAAAACCTGTTTTCACCCCAACCCTTCCCTCCCCCTCGATGGGGGAGGGTTTTTATTGTGATTAAAAAAGACTTCCCGTAAAAAAGCCCCCTCCTTTAACGGGAGGGGGCTTTTAATATTTCCTTCGGGTTGAATGGGTGTGCCACTCCGCAATCCCATCGCTTTAGCGACGGGTCAAGGCTGGCAAATACAAATGGTCTTCCATACCATCAAAATTCTCCGTCATTTATGGCGGAGAATTTTAATCAAGCGCGGCTTGCCGGCGTATACATAAAAACAGATTTCCCAACGGAAACCCCGCTAGCAAGGCTTGCGGGGTGGTTCATCTTTTCAGATTTTACCCGGAGTCTTAAAAGCTGTGGCTGCTCTTCATGAGCATGGAGACGCCGAGGTAAGTGAACAGGACGACGAAGAAACCAATGACGGTCGCTACCGTCAGCCCCCTGCCCCTCCATTCCTTTACGAAGTAGGCGTGCATCGCCCCGGCATAGTAGAACCAGACGATAAAGGACCAGATGATCTTCGGTTCCCAGAGCCAATAAGTCCCCCACGCCAGATACGCCCAGACGGCCCCGGCGAACATGGAGGCCGAGAAGAAGAAGAACCCCCACATGACGCAGCGCGCCGCTATCTCCTGGAACTTCTTAAGCTCGGGCTCCTGCTTCCCTCTCGAGTAGTTGATGAGGTAGAGCATAGCCCCCGAGAAGGCCAGGGTAAAGAACGCGTAGGCCGCGAAAGAGGCCGTCACATGCGTTTCAAACCAGCGAGTCCTGAGTATCAGCGTAAGGGGCCCGCCCGGCTTTTCGTTGGCGAGCGCGAAGAGTATGGCGAGGACGGATACCGGGACCGTAAAGAGCTCTGTCGCCCTCTCGCTGTACCTGAAGATGACGATAACGCTGACAAGGACCGCCGTCCAGCTGTAGAAGACCAGCGTCTCGTACATCGAGGCCATCGGGGCGTGCCCCGTCGAGGATATCCTCTGGATGAGGCCCGCCGTGTGGACAAGAAGCCCCAGGACCAAAAACGCCTTCGAGGCCTTCTCAAGCGCCTTTGAGCCGGATATGTTATGGACTACGACGGTTATGAAGCTCAAAGCGTACAGGATAATCGTGGCGTAGAGGAACGGTTTCATACCGAGATGTCTTTACCTCGAAGATTTTTTAATTCGCCGCGAAAAAGCGGCGCAAGGGATATCGTCCCCTCACCTGCCCCTCTCGTTCGGCCATATGTAGCCGTGTATCTGAAGCTGTAGCCTGACCGGGAGACAGTCCTTAAGTATCCACCCGGCAAGCTCCCTGGGTTCGAGCGCCGGCCTTACCGGGGCGAAGAGGACCTTGGAAGTCCTGGCCATAACGCACTCTTCCAGGAACCTTCTGGCGTACTCATAGTCGTTTCTGTCGCCTATGACGAACTTGACCTCGTCGTCCGGGGTTATGAAGTTAAGGTTGTCCATCAAAAATGACCCGCCGTGGCCGCTTGAAGGGCACTTGACATCGACGATCTTAACAAGCCTGGGGTCGAGCCCCTCGAGGCTTATGCTTCCGTTGGTCTCTATCAAAACCCTGAAACCCTCGTTCAGAAGGTCTGTAATGAGCCTTTTGGTGTCCCTCTGCTGCAGCGGCTCTCCACCGGTTATCTCCACAAGCGCGCAGTGGAAGCCGCGCGCCTTGACCGCTATCTCCTCGACCGTAAGCTCAAGGGCGCCGTCGGGCACCCGGGCGTACGGGGTGTCGCACCATGAGCACTTGAGGTTGCACCCTGCGAGCCTTATGAATACGCACGGCAGTCCGGCGTAGGTCGATTCCCCCTGGATGCTTTTGAATATCTCGCTAACTATCATATCCTGCCTTTACGGCCAGACCCTGCGGGGCTGACTCCCCCGCAGGGCTCAAGGGCTGGCCGCGTCAGTTCTTTTTATCGCTATCGTTGCCTGAGTTGGGCTCTTTAGCGGCAGCTTTTTTCTGAACTGCGGGCCTGGAGAACTCCTTGAATGTCCTGGAGAGGCTCAGTAGCCTCTTCTCGGCCAGGCTGTTTACAGTCCCCTCGGGGAACTCGCCGTCCGGCCCCCTCTCTCCCACGGGGGCTCCGGTGAGTATCTCGAGTCCCTCATCGACCATATCTATCGGGTATATGGCGAACCTGCCGTCCCGGACGGAATCGACCACTTCCTTCTTGAGCATCAGGTTCTTTACGTTCCGCCTCGGTATGACGACGCCCTGTCTGCCCGTTAAGCCCTTGGCCTTGCAGACCTCGAAGAACCCCTCTATCTTCTCGTTCACCCCGCCTATGGGCTGGACCTCGCCCTTCTGGTTCATGGAGCCCGTGACGGCGATGCTCTGGTCGATCGGCACGCCGGAGAGGCTGGAGAGAATCGCGTAGGTCTCCGTGCATGTCGCGCTGTCGCCCTCTATCTCGTCGTAAAGCTGCTCGAATGTGAGCGAGGCGGAGAATGTGAGCGGAAACTTCCGCGAGAACCTCTCCTGAAGGAAGTTTGAGAGTATCATGAGGGCCTTGTTGTGGATCTTGCCGCTCATCTTCGCTTCCCGCTCTATGTTCACTATGCCGGAGTCGCCCATGTAAGTGCTGGCGGTTATCCTCGACGGTTTACCGAAGGCGTAGTCGCCGGGGTCGAGTATGGCTATGCCGTTGACCTGGCCCGCCACCTTGCCGTCGGTGTCCACCATGATGGTGTCTTCCTTTATGTAGTCGGTAAGCTTGTCGCTTATCTTGGAGTTCCTGTAGGTCTTCTCATGCAGGGCCTTCTCAACATGCTCGCCCGTCACCGTTTTCGCGTTAGCGAGCCGCGCCCAGTAGCTCGCCTCGACTACGAAGTTCGTTATCTCGTTGAACCGGGCCGAAAGCTTCTCCTTGTCACCGGCGAGCCTGCACCCCATCTCAACGATGCGCGCCACGCCGCTTCTGTCAAACGGCAGGAGGCCCTCTTCCCTGCACCGCGCAGCTATGAAGTACGAGTACTTCCTGATATTGTTGTCGTCCTTGGGCATGACATTGTCAAAATCCGCCTTGACCTTAAAAAGCTTCCTGTACTCGCTGTCGAGGTTGTACAGGAGATAATAGATAAAGGGCTCGCCGATGACCACCAGCTTGATGTTCACCGGGATCGGCGCGGGCTTGAGAGTCGAGGAGGAGACCAGCCTGTACTGCTCCCATACGTCCTCAATCGACACTTCCCCGTTCTTTATCATCCTCTTAAGAGAATCGTAGACGAATATGTTACGCAGTATATCCAGGGCGTTGACTATCAGGTAGCCGCCGTTGGCCCTGTGTATCGAGCCAGCCTTTATCATCGTAAAGTCAGTCGTGGCCACCCCGAGCTGGACCCTGTACTCGATGCGGCCGAAGAGGTTATAGTAAGTCGGGTTGGTCTCGAAGACCACCGGGGCGCCTACGGAGCCCTTGTGGTTGACGATGAGGTTCACCTTGTAGCGCTCGAAGGTCGGCTCCGGCCTCTGAAGCCTGAAGGCGCCGAGCGCCATCGGCACCTCCTCCCTGGGCCTGAAGTCGTCTATGCTCGCGAATACGTCCTCCTTGACCATGTTGACGTATTCGACGACGATGCTGAACTCCCTGAACCCGTCCAGAAGCTCGTTTATACGGGGATTGACCACGTACTGGACGACCTCGCGGTCAAGGGAGTTTATCCTCTCCTTGGTCTCCTTCTCTATGACGCGGGCCTCCCTTATGACGTCGCTGAGCTTCTCCTGCATAAGAGTGAGGTCTTCCTCCATCCTGGCCTTCCTGTCCTTGGGCAGCGCGTCGAAGTCGGCCTGGCTCATGGCCTTGCCGTCTTTGGCTGGCACTACCGAGAGCCCGCTTACGGATTTCTTGAGGAGCAGCCCTTTCTCGATCGCCTTCTGCTCCAGCCTGAAAAAAAGCGCCTTTGTCCTCTCCTGCTGGCCCTCGAGTATCTCGTCGCGGTGCTTTTCGTAGTCCCTGCTCTCGAAGACCTTCGGGATGTCCCTTCTCAAAGACTCAACGAGGTCGTCCATCTGGACGGCAAGATCCGCGCCCCTTCCCGGGGGAAGGGAAAGGGCCTTGGGCGCATCCGGGTTCGAAAAATTATAGACGTAACACCAGTCGTCGGGGACCGGCTCTTCCCTGGCCTTTTTTTCGACTATATCCTTGACCGAGGTGCCTTTGCCGGTGCCGGTCTCGCCCAGGACGAATATGTTGTAGTTGTTGTTGGAAATCCCCAGGCCGAACTCGATGGATTTAAGCGCCCTGTCCTGCCCTACTATCTCCTGCAGGGACGGGACCTCGTCGGTGGTATTGAAGGTGAACTTGCCGGGGTCGCACTTCCAGAAGAGGTCTTCCACGGGTAACGGATTCTTTTTCGGCATTATATACCCCCTGAAACGGCTGTTTTACAAAAGGACTCCGGGCATGAAGTCGTCAGTGGAGATGGTTGTGGTTCCGTTCCTTGTGAGCGATCTTGCCGAAGACGTCGTTGGGGTTGCACCCCGAGCATTCCGCCTGCAAGGTAGTATAAAAAATATGGTAATTTTCGGCAAGTTTTTCATTGATCTCATCGAATATCTCGCCCATCCTCCACCTCTGGGCGGGCTCTATGTCGAGGTGCGCGCTCAGGGCGTAGACATTGTGGCATATCGACCAGATATGGAGGCTGTGGACGCCCGAGATCCCTTTGGCCGACTTTATATCCTCCATGACCCTGTTGAAGTCTATGTCCTTCGGGACCCCCTCGAGGAGTATGTGCGAGGACTCCTTTATTATCCTGTAAGCCCCGGAGAATATTATAAGGCATATCAGGACGCTGATCAGGGGGTCTACGGGGAACCACCCGGTAAAGTATATCACAATCGCGCCGATTATGACCCCCACCGACGCCGCGGCGTCGCCGACGACATGGATAAAGGCGCTCTGGATGTTCATGTCGCTCTCGGCGTAGCGCCTGAGCCACAGCACCACGACGAGGTTTACCACAAGGCCCACGACGGCCACGACCATCATTCCCACGCTCTTTACGGGCTCTGGGCTTAAAAACCTCCGGTAGGCCTCGTAGGATATGAAGATCGTGAGGAGAAAAAGGACAACGCTGTTGATGAAAGAGACGAAGACCTCGACCCTGTGAAGTCCCCAGGTCCTGGTCTCGGAAGGAGGCATCTCGGAGATGTAGATGGCAAACCAGCTTAAAGAGAGCGCGAAGACGTCCATGAAGACATGCGCGGCATCGGAGATGAGGGCAAGGCTGTTGGTGAGATAACCTCCCACAAGCTCGACTATGAATATGACCGCCGTGAGCGCGATAGAGAGCCTCAGGCGCCCCTTCAGGGCCCTGTCGATATCGTGGTGGTGCGTATGTTTTTCCTTTGAATTCATCAAATCAGGCTAAGCCCTCAGGGTATTATCCAGACATCCTCCTTTTTTAATGATATCCTGATACGCTTGCCTGTGGCAAGAGCTAACTTCCGCAATACGAAGTTCGGGAGCTCGATCTTTAAGAGCGCCCCTCCAGAGCCTATCTTCAAGTACATCGTATGGGTGGAGCCTTTCCCGGTAGTCTCGATTATCTCCCCCTCGAAGAGGTTGTCCTGTACCCTGTTGTCGAGCACCTTGTCCGGCCTTATGACTATGACCTCCTCGGGCCTGATGCAGAAAGAGACCTCCTTGCCGACCCCTAAAGCGGCCCCCCCCGGGGTATGCGCCTTTATCGTCCCCAGGTCCCGGCTCTGTATTATCGTGTGCGCTGAGTCAAACCCCGCGACAGTGCCGCTGAAGATGTTTTTCACGCCCATGAAGCGGGCGACATTACGGGTACGGGGCCTGTAGAACACATCCTCGCGGCTTCCGGTCTGCTCGATCTTGCCGTTATTTATGACGGCGATCCTTTTGCCGAGCATGAACGCCTCTTCAAGGTCGTGGGTGACAAGTATGGTGGTTATGGGGTAGAGCTTGTGGATGTTAAGGAGGTCGGAGCGGAGTTTTTCCCTCACCTGGTAATCGAGCGCCGAGAAGGGCTCGTCTAGCAGAAGCACCCTGGGGCTTGCAGCAAGCGTGCGGGCAAGCGCCGTTCTCTGCTTCTGCCCGCCTGAGAGCTCATGCGGGTAGCGGTTTTCGAGACCCGTAAGCCTCATGATCTCAAGAAGCTCACCGACCCTTCTCTTTATCTCCGAGTCCTCAAGGTAGTCTATGCCGTAGGAGATGTTCCCGAAGACGGTCTTGTGTGGAAATAGCGCGTAGTCCTGGAAGACATATCCTATGCGCCTGGAGCGTATCGGCAGGTCTATCCCTGACTTCGAGTCGAATAGCCTTGCCGAAGCGACCTCCACGACCCCCTCATCCGGGCTTACGATGCCGGAGATCATCTTAAGTATCATCGTCTTTCCGGCGCCCGACGGCCCGAAAAGCACCATCAGCTCCTCGTCTATCCTTAGCCCGACGTCTATCGAGAACCCCTGGAGCCTCTTTTTAAGCTCAAAGTTAAGGCTCATCTAAAACCTTCCCCTGGTGAACCTGCCCGCCAGATAGAGCACCGTGAAGGAAAACAGCGTTATCAACCCGACCAGGATATTGGCCGTGTAGTCATCGGCCCTCTGCACGGCGTCGTAGATCGCTACAGGCATCGTCTGGGTCAGCCCCGGGATGTTTCCGGCTATCATAAGAGTGGCCCCGAACTCCCCGGTGGCCCTCGCGAACGACATCACGGTCCCGGCGAGTATCCCCCTCCACGCCAGCGGCAGAGTGACGGTGCGGATGATGTATATCTCGGATTTGCCGAGAAGACGCGCCGCGTTCTCAAGCTCCGCCCCAACGCCCTCGAAGGCCGCGCGCGCGGGCTTTACGAAAAGCGGCAATGACGAGACGAACGCCGCCACCACCGCACCCTTCCAGGTAAAGACTATCTGGAACCCCAGCGCGTCCTCAAGGAACCTTCCAAGCGGGCTCGATTTCCCCAGAAGCGCCAACAGGTAGTACCCGAGAACGGTCGGCGGGATGACGAGCGACTGCATCACGACCACATCGAGGATGTCTTTGCCGAAGAACTCCTTCTTCGCCATCGTCCACGCTATCACAAGGCCGATGGCCACGGTAAAGACCGTGGCCGCGAATGAGACCTTTATCGTGAGGTATAACGGAAAAAAATCCATGAGACCGACCCTACTCCGGCAGTGCGAACCCGTATTTTTTCATTATCGGCCTTCCCTTCGGGCCGTTTACGAACTTTATGAAATCCCTGGCGGCCTTCTCTTCCCGGGTGCCCCTTACCACGGCCGCCGACTGTTTTATCGGGTTGTGTTGCTTTGAGTCTATCACCGTATAGCTTATCTCAGGAAGGTCCGCTACCGAGAGGGCGACTATGCCGGCCTCCGCGTTACCGGTCTGTATGAACTGGAGAGTAGCTCTGACGTTCTCTCCGTAGACGAGTTTTCCTTTGAGCCTCTCCCAGAGTCCGGCCGACTTCATGGCCTCCATTGCGGCTACGCCATAGGGGGCGTGATCCGGGTTGGCTATCGCCACCCTTTTGATCCGTGGGTCTAAAAGGTCGGCAAGCTCGGTGGCCCGGATGCCGGATGACCTGTTTACCGCCAGCACGATCCTCCCTACGGCGTAAAGCTCGACGGTGTCAGGCATGACATAGTTGCCCCTATTAAGCTCGTCAATATATTTGCTGTTGGCGGCGAAGAAGACGTCAAACGGCGCGCCCTGCTCTATCTGCCTCGTCAGCATCCCCGTGGAGCCCATGGAAAGTATCACCTTCAGGCCGGTCTCCTTCTCAAACTCCGCCGCTATTTCCTTGAAGGCGAAGGTCAGGTCAGCGGCCCCGGCTACCGTGAGCGTGCCGGCGGCCGGCGAGCTGCGGCATGTAAAAAAGAGCGTGACAAAGACCAGGCAGACGGCCAGCGCGGCCTTCACAGCGGTTCTCAGGAAAGTACCCATCGAAAAACCTCCTTTTGTATTAAATAATAGTGTGGCCGTGATAGTCAAACACAAAAGAGACATTGAAGACTAAAATACCATGATCGCCTGCAACAGAAAGAGGTTGCCGATCCTACTACCGACGGCGTCGGTCTCCTGAGCCGTTACGGTCGTTGAGCCGTTGGCGTTTCTCATAAGGTAATTGGCGCTTATACGCGTCTTGCCTTTAAGGTAATAGGTAAGGCCCACGGTGGTGGTCTTCAGGCGGCTGTCGGCCGTGTTCGAATCCTTCTCGTAGTCCTCGTACCTGCCCATGACCTCGACGGATGGAGCCGGCGGGAGTTTATAGGAAGCCTGCATATACCAGCCTTTCGGTTTCTGCGTCTTGCCCTGTGCGGCAGACGAGCTTGCCGCATCCCAGTTCTGCAATCTCGCCGCAATGTATTCGCCCCTGAGCTTAAGGCCCTCGTAAAGATACTCGGCGTCAAGCGCCCAGGCGCTCTCCTTGACCTCAAAACCGGCCGTCTCGTCCTGGCCCTTTCCCCCGTATCCTGATACGCCCGCGGTAAGGTTTTCTACCGGCGTCACTGTCACCCGGCCGACGATGTCCTTTTCGGCGTTATTATCCCCGGCGTTTATGCCGCTGCCGTTGATCATGGCAACTCCGTAGGTAAGGCCGAGCGCCCTTTTATACGAGCCGTTGGCTTTTACGCCGATGTCCCTGAAGCTTCCTCCTTTTGTGCCGAGCTTTCCGGCTATGTCGTTTATCGACTCAGCCCGGAGTACCGGGACCCTGTCCGGGGTTGACTCAAGCCCCTCAAGGGTGAAGTCGTACTTGAACTGCCCGGCGGTGACTATCAGGAGGTCGTTCACCGTGTAGCTCATGTAGGCGTCCCAAAGCTTTACCGTCGAGGCGGAGCTTGCCGGGCTGGGGCCGTCAAGGCTTGCGGTAAGCCTGTACCCGAGCGCTTCGTTCAGGCTCCCGCTTGCCGTGAGCCGTGCCCTTCTCACCCGGAACTCGTTATCGACCTTTTTGGAGGCCGTGGTCTGGTTCGTCAAATCACTGTTGTCGCTTCTGTACCAGGCCTCTATGTAGCCGCCGAGCTTCGGCTTGAACTCGACCGATTGCCCTCCCTCTTTGACCTCAGCGGCCCATACCGTTGAGCCTAACAACACTGCGCCCGCCATGACGGCGGACATAAACAACCTCTTGATCATCTCCATCATCCTCCCGTGTTGTGATAAACGCATGCGCTTCGTTATTCCTTTTCGGGTATTACGGTCGGCAAACCGGTTGACCGCGTGCACGAGCCCGGCGCCAGCGTTATTCCCCGTCAAATATAGCGATGCCGAAAAAAATCAGCGCTTAACCGGCCCCGCTATCTTTTGCGCCATATCCTCCCTGAACCTTCTGAACCCCTCATCGAGCCGCCTGAAGGCCGCTATGGCCTGCTGCCCGGCCTCCGTGACAGTCGCCCCGCCGCCGTTTCTGCCGCCGGCCGAAGCCGTCACAAGCGGGGAATACGCCTGCCTGTTCATCGACTCTACGAGCTCCCACGCCTTCCTGTAAGACATGTTGATGGATTTTGCGGCCCTGGTTATCGAGCCGAACTCCTTTATCCTCTCAAGAAGCGTGATACGGCCCACGCCGAGGAAGGTCCCCTCCTTCCCCTCTATCCAGATATGCCCTTCGACCGTATAGGATATATTGGGCGCGGTCCTTTCAGGAGGGTTCTTCCCGGCGGTTTTTTTTCGGACGGCGTTGGTCATCAGGGCGTAATATACAGCAGGGAATAACCGTTGTCAACATTTTTCAGGGAGCGGTAAAACTGTTTTTAAGTATCCTGTGGATGAACCGCCCCGCAGCTTGGCTGGCGGGGTTTCCGTTGGGAGATCTGTTTTTATATGCGCGGCAAGCCGCGCTTAACTCAACCCGAAGGAAATATTAAAGCGGACTGTCGGCTACCCTGGCATGAAAAAGCCGAAGGTCGCGCCTTTGCCCCCGTCTGCCCAGAGGCGCCCTCCGTGCGCCTCCACAAAACACTTTGCTATGGATAGCCCGAGTACCGCCCCTCCGGTCTTTACCCCGCTTTCGGTCTGGTAATAGGCGTCGAATATCCGCTCGGCATCCTGTGCGGAAAAACCCCCGCCGTCGTCCGATACCGTCACCTTGAGCCCTCCATCCGGAAATTCCATGGAAACTCTCACCTCTGTAGCGGCGTGTTTGAAGGCGTTATTCAGGAGGTTATAGATTATCCTCTGGAGCTTTCCCGCGTCGGCGTTAACGGCGCTGTCAACAGAGAAGTCTTCTCCGTACTCCGAGCCGTTCAGAAGGAGCTTTTTACCCGAGGTCTCGAAGGGCATGGCGGCCTCCCTGAACACCTTCGTAAGATCTACCTTCTCTTTTCTGAGCGTGAGGCCCCCGGACTGAGCGCGGCTGTAGTCGAGGATGTCGCCTGTCATGGCGTTTAATTTCTGGGATGACTGGAATATCGCGTCGAGCTTCTTCCTGCTCTTTTCCGTAAGCCCCTGTATCTGCGCCATGAGAAGCTCGGAGTTCGCCATTATGGTGGTAAGCGGGCCCCTGAGGTCATGGACGACATGGTCGATGTACATCCGGTTCGTCCTCTCCATCTCTTTTTTCTCTGACATGTTGTAGCCGATCCCGAGGAAGTTCTTTATCTCCCCGTCAGAACCCTTTATGGCGTTTATCGACAGTACCACAGGCACCTCGGTCCCGTCTTTTCTCACATTTATTATCTCGCCCCTCCAGAAGTTCTTCCGGGGGTCGAGGATGTCTCTCCACATCTTCTCGTACATCTCTCCGGTCGAATGCCGCGACTTCAAAATCCTCGGGTTCTTTCCCAGGACATCTTCCCTTCTGTAGCCGTATGTATCGAGGAAGGCCTGATTCACATCCATTATGGAGCCTTCCCTGTCGGTTATGGCCACCGCGTCGTTTGAGAACCTGAAGACCCGCTGAAACTCTTCGGAGAGTATTCCCGGTACTTCCGGGCCCATCTGCGTTGTTAAGACGATCATGAAGGAATAGAGGTCCCCGGTGCGGTCCCTCAAAGGGTAGGCGGAAAGGAACAGGTCTACGGTGGTGCCGTCCTTACGGAGCATCCTGACTTCGCGGGAGGTGTAGACGCCGGATTCGTTGACAGCGTTAAGGAGGGTCTTGAAAAAGGCTTCAGCGCCGCGAGGGGCAAGGCACGAAAAATCTTTGCCAACAAGCTCTTCGGATCCGTACCCGAGTATGTCTTCGAGGCTGTTGCCGAACCTTAATATTACGCCTTCGGCATTTAAATTGAGCGTTCCTTCTTTAAACATCCCGCATTCCACTTTCGCTTGAAATGAATTTCCGCCGCCTCAGTTACCGGGCATAGAGTTCATGGGCCTGGACATCTCCCGTGTCCCGACTTTGCTGAACCTCACTCCTACCTTTCTCTCAGCCCCAAATCCGGCATCCAGACCGCGTCTGAGGCTATCTTCACCTTTTTTTCAAGCAGTTAGAATGTCTTCGAGGAAAGAGAGAGCGCCGGGTATACGCTCCACCCCGAATATCTCGGAAAGGGTCTGGCCAAGGTCGGCGAATGTCTTTCTGGTGCCGAGGTCTACCCCGCCCTTTATCCTTTTACCGTATACGAGCAGCGGCACATACTCCCTCGAATGGTCCGTCGAGGGGGTAGTCGGGTCGCACCCGTGGTCCCCTGTTATGAACAATATATCGTCTTCTTTAAGCAAGTCTTTAATCTCCGGTATCCTCTTGTCGGCCCTCTCAAGGGCCGCGGCGTACCCGGCAGGGTCGTTACGGTGTCCGTACAAGGTGTCGAAATCAACGAGATTTGTGAATATCAGCCCCTCTCGCACCCGCCTGAGGGCCTCCAGGGTCTTATCAATGCCGTCGCTGTCGCTTTTTGTATGGACCTCTTCGGTCAGCCCCTTATGGACGAATATGTCGCCTATCTTGCCGACCCCGACTACAGGGAGCCCCTTCTCCTTTATCCTCTCAAGCACGGTAGTCCCGGGGGGCTCTATCGCCCAGTCCTTCCTGTGCTCCGTCCTCATAAAGCCGCCGGGCCTGCCTCTAAAGGGCCTTGCTATGACCCTGCCGATGTTGTATTCGTAGAGAAACTCCCTGGCGACCCCGCAGACCCTGTAGAGCTCCTCCAAAGCAATGACATCCTCGTGGGCGGCTATCTGGAAGACGCTGTCGGCGGATGTGTAGACTATGAGTTTTTTTGTCTTTAAATGCTCCTCCCCGAACTCTTTGATTATCTCTGTTCCGGATGCGGGAGAGCCTCCGAGCACTCCGTAACCGGTCTCTCTTTCGAACCTTTTGAGTATCTCCGGGGGGAAACCGCCGGGGTAGGTGGGGAAGGGTTTATCGAGTATTATCCCGGCCATCTCCCAGTGGCCCGTGGCGGTGTCCTTTCCCTTGGAGGCCTCGGCCATCCGCCCGTATGAGGCTATCGGGGCGGGGCGCCTTTCGATAGAATCCACCCCCTCGATATTGCCTATGCCGAAAGACCTGAGGTTGGGGATATCTATCCCGCCGCACTGCCTGACAAGGTGATCAAGCGTGTCGCTCCCGGCATCGTTATACTCCGCTGCGTCAGGGAGTTCACCGATGCCGAGGCTGTCGAAGACTATTATTATCGCCCTTTTTATTCCACTGTTCATAATCTCAAAGAGAGGACCTGCTATATATCCCTGTATCCCCTCGGCGTAACCATCCTTTCTTCAGCCTTAAATGTCGTCGAGTTGCCTATTATGATTATCGAGAGCATATCGACCTTGTCGTAGTAGCCGTCTATCCCGCCGAGGGTCGTCAGGACAGCCTCCTCGCCCTCCCGCGCGGCGTTCCTCACCAGACCGAGCGGGGTGGAGCTATCCCTGTAGCGTCTGACGATATCTATCGCTTTACCGAGCCCCTCGACCCTCTTGGAGCTCTTGGGGTTATATAACACGATGACGAAATCCGCCTTTGCCGCCATCTCGACCCTCTCTTCTATCTTCTCCCGGTCGGTCAGGAGGTCCGAAAGGGATATGGAGGCGAAGTCGTGCATGAGCGGGGCCCCGAGAATGGACGCCGCGCTGACGAAGGCGGGGATGCCGGGCACCACCTCTATCTTCACCCTGAAACCTTCCCTGGCGGAGAGCTGAAGTATAAGCCCGGCCATGCCGTAGATGCCCGAATCCCCCGAGGAGATGACCGAAACCGTTTTACCGCCGCTGGCGTGCTCAAGGGCCTTACGGCACCTCTCGACCTCGAAGGTCATGCCGTTCGTGAAGACCTCTTTGCCTTTTATGAGCGGCTCTATGAGGCCGACGTATCTTGTGTAGCCTACGATAAGGTCGGACTCCTTTATGGCGCACTTCGCCCTCTCGGTCAGGTGCTCAAGGGCCCCCGGCCCGATGCCTACAACGTAAACGGCGCCCTGGCCAGGGCCACCGTGACCCTTTCCGTCTTTATCTTTTTCAACCATATCCTCTTTGCCCCCGAAGAGAGTAGCGCCGCCGGTTCACAAACCCCGCCGGCCCCCGTTTTTTCCCTGACCACCCGTGAAGAGCCTGATGGAAGCCTCTTTATCCCGTTAAGCTCCGAGGAGCTGAAGAACTCGATGGAAAGCCCCGCCCTTTTGGCGAAGAGCAAGAGCCCCTTCTCGTCTTTTTTTATGTCGATAGTGGCGAGGTTCCTTACGGACAGGGGGGAAACACCGGCCTTCTTCAACGCCTCGTTGAACGCCTCTTCGACTTCGCCCGCCCTTACGCCCCGCCTGCACCCGACACCGGCCACAAACTCCTTCGGGCGAAGCGCCATAATCTTGCCGGAAGCAGCGTTTTTTTTACCGGCCAAAGAGGTTATCAGGACACACGCCCTGAAGTCTTTGAAGTCCTCAGGCAGTCTTTTTTTGAAGCTGAAGACCTGGGTTTTGCCGAACGCCTTTTTAACGGCCGCCAACCTTCCCGGGTCTTCATCGACGACGAGCACCGCGGCGCCCCCGGCTGCACCGGTTCTTTTGACTATCGCGGAGTTTACGACCTTTATCTTTTTTACATCCTCTATCGAAAACGAAAACCTCTCGACGATATCCTCAACGCACGGCAGGCCCATGACATCCGTCGCCGTGGTAATGACAGGGGCGGCTCCGATAAGGGAGGCTATCTTTCCGGCGAGCCTGTTGGCCCCTCCGAGGTGCCCGGAAAGAAGACTTATGACGAACCCTCCCTTCTCATCCATCACGATGACGGCAGGGTCAATGTGCTTGCCTTTAAGAAGCGGCGCTATGGCCCTGACCGCGATCCCCGAGGCGCATACGAAGACAAGCGCGTCCGAAGTCCTGAAGGCCTCCTTCACTTTGCCGAAGAGGCTGCCGCCCCTGAGTTCGCGGGGCTTGAAGACCGTCACGCCGACAAGCTTCTTTTTGAGCTTGAGGGCGAGGCTGTAGCCGTTTTCGGTCACAGGGAATAAAGATATCGTCTCAGTGGCGCTCATCGGTCGTTATCCGACCCTGTCGAGTTTCTTTACGAGATTGCAGACGCTTTCCACCATGATATTGAACATCCGCTCGCCCTTCTCAACGGTAGCCTTCCCGGGGTCTCCCCAGACGGCCCCGGGCCAGTACCTGACCTTGTCCTTTACCACCACGGGCTTCGGGAGCGCCGGGTACTCCTCTTTCGAAGTGCCCTTGACGAGCCTCGGGGCGAGGTGCAGCACCAGCGAGGTCTCGATCTCTCCGGCGTGCGAGTCGTTTTTCGTCTCCGCGATCTCATCGGCCTCTTTGCCGAGGATCTCGTAGATGGAAAGCGCCGCTATCTTGATACCGTCGAGCTCTTCCTTCAAAGCCTCGGCAGACTCTTTCATCGCCGAGACATGGAGGCTTCCGCCGTGTCCCGAGATGAGGATGAAGTTCCTCAAACCCTTTTTGTAAGCGTCCCTTACGATATCGGTCGCAAGTCTTCTTAAGGTCTCGGCGGTTATGCCGATGGTGCCGGGGTGCTGCCCCGTTGAAGTGCATACGCCGTACTGAACGGGCGGGGCCATGTACACGCCTGTCTTATCGGCGGCCTTCCTTACCACCTCCCTTATTATGAGGGTGTCGGTATTCAAAGGCAGGTGCGCCCCGTGCGCCTCGACCGTGCCGAACGGAATGATAAGCGTCCTTGACTTCTTAAGGCTCTTTTCGAACTCCTTCATCGTGACTTCGCCTATCAGCATGGCACGGCCTCCTGTCAGTCTTTTTTGTGGATGAACCGCCCGTAAACAACGGCCCCGACAAACGCCCCGGCCCCGTTGGCTAAAGCGTCGAGCGCCTCGGCGGTCCTTTCGGGGACGAACATCTGCCCTATCTCCATCAGCGCCCCGAATAAAAATCCGGCGAGAGCCGTTATAAGCACCACAGCCCCCGTCCTTGTCTTGAGGGCAGGCCCTGTTGCGACGGCCCTGGCGAGCAGAAGCCCCATTATCGCGTACGCCATGAAATGATAGAGCTTGTCTATCTGGTATATTCTTGGGCCTTCCGGAAGGTGCGGCGTAAGAGACAGATATACTATAAGAGCGGTATAAAGGGCAAACGGGGCCCAGTTCAGAAAAATCCTTCTCATGTGTTCCTGTAGCCGTGCTTGAAATCCCTGTCATAGAGCATAGAGGCCTTGCCCGAAGCGTCCGCTCCCCCTATAGCCCTTCCGACTATTATGAGCGCGTGTCTCGTTATGCCGGCGGCTTTTACCTTCACGGCGATGTCCTCAAGCGTCCCGGTGACCTTTTTCTCGTCCTCCCATGTAGCCCTGTAGACGACCGCCGCGGGCGTGTCGGAGGGGTATCCTGCTTTAAGCTCCGCAACGACCCTGTCTATCATCGACGAGCTCAAAAAGACGCATATTGTTGCGTTATGCGCGGCCAGGGCCGAGAGCCGTTCGCTCTCGGGCACCGCGGTCCTACCCTCAAGCCTCGTGAATATCACGGTCTGGGTCACCCCGGGCATCGTAAGCTCCTTCTTTAATGCCGCCGCCGAGGCGAAGGCCGACGAGACCCCGGGGACGACCTCGAAGGGGATCCCTTCCCTGTCGAGGAGATCGGTCTGCTCCCTCAAGGCCCCGTAGAGCGACGGGTCGCCTGTATGGAGCCTCACGACGGCCTTGCCCTCTTTTGCGGCCTTGACCATCACGGACATTATCTCGTCCAGGTTCATCGACGCGCTGTTGTGTATCTCTATACCTTCGCGGCAGTACTTCAGCACCTTCTCTTTTACGAGGGAGCCGGCGTACACCACCACGTCGGCCTTCTCCAGAAGCCTCATCCCCTTGACCGTTATAAGCTCCGGGTCCCCTGGGCCCGAGCCGACGAAGCTGACGGTTGAAGCGACATTGTCTGCCATACCCTTCATATCCCCTTTTTGACTATGACGGTCGAGAAGTAATCGAGCTTGCCGCCCCTGAGGCTTTTTATGTCGGTGACTATCTTTTCTTCAGGCCAGCCGACCCTCGAAACAAGGATCGCGCTCCCGTCAAGCCCCATGGAAACGAGAGCGTCCAAAAGGCTGTCGAATATCCTGTTGACCTTCATAAGTACTACGGTGTCGAAGGACTTAAGCAGCCCCTTCACCTCGTCGATGTCGTACGCCGCAGGTATGATTATGACCTTCTCGTCCGATTCCGCCAGCGGCACCACGGCGGCGGAGACGGCCGCGCCGTAAGAGGTTATTCCGGGCACTACCTTGACCGGGGCTTCGGGCGCGACCTCCCTGACGAGCGGGACAAGGTAGCTGAAGGTAGAATACAACATCGGGTCGCCCAGGGTTATGAAGGCGACTGATTTACCCGCCTTGAGGGCTCCGGCGACTTTGGCCGCCGCCTCTTTTCTCGCGGACTTCAATGACTCCCTGTCCTTTGTCATCGGGAAGAGAAGCTCCATCATCTCTTTGCCTTTGAGGTCTACGGCCTTTTCCGCTATCCGGAGCGCCTGGCTCAACCCGTCGGATGAAGAGTCCGAAGACCTGGGCACCGCTATGACTTGGGCGCCCTTCAATACGTTTATCGCCTTGAGCGTTAGAAGCTCCGGGTCTCCCGGGCCGACCCCGACCCCGTAGAAAGTCCCAAAGGCCTTCAAGGCCTCACACCTTTTATGATAAAGACCGGGTTATTGGCCACCAGCATATTGAGCCCGCAGAGGTCCTTGGCCTTCGATAAGCTTATCAATACCATCTCTTTTTCCCACCCGCTCCTTTTGAAAAAATCTAACGCGGCCCCGGCCGTTTCCATCGTCACGGCGTTTACCACGACCCTGCCGCCCTTTTTGACCCTCTTCGAGACGGCGCGTAGAATCTCCACGACCCCCTTGCCGCCTCCGCCGACAAAGACGGCGTCCGGCGAGGACATCTCTTTTGTGAGGCATCCCGGGGCCTCACCCGATATTATCTCAAGGTTCGCGGCGTTAAACCTCTTTTTGTTCTTCCTGATGTCCGAGACCCTCTTTTTATCCTTCTCTATCGCCCAGGTCTTTCCGGATGAGGCTATCAGCGCGGCCTCTATGGCAACAGACCCCGAGCAGGCGCCTATGTCCCATACGATGCTCTCTTTGTCGAGCTCGAGCTTGGAGAGCGACACGACTCTAAGCTCCTCCTTGGTGATCATCCCTGAAGAGTGCGAGAACATCTCGTCCGGGACCCCGAGCTTCAAGCGGCCCCTGCCTCCCTCTTTCTTATCTTTTATAAGGATGAGGATATTCAGGGGGGCAAAGGCCTTTTTCGAGGATAAGGCCTTTAGCGTCCCCCTTATGACCTTCTCTTTATCCGTACCGAGCGACTCGCAGACATAGGCCTTTCTGTCGCCAACCCCCCTTGCAAGTAGCTCTTTGGCGATCCTGGCCGGGGAGTTGCCGGGGTCGGTGAATATCGCGACCCTGTCGTTGTTGAGGATATCCGACGCAAGCGACTGGAAGTCCGCCTCCCGACCGTGCGCGCTTACCACCTTTACCCCGTTGGAGCTCTCCTTGATCCTGGCGAAGGCCTCCTGTACGGTGCTTACATTGGGGATTATGTTGACCCGGCCTTTGCCGAACTTCCTGATGATGTATCCGGCTATGCCGTAGAGGAGCGGGTCTCCGGTGGCGAGCACCGCCACGCCGCCCTTCCCGCCCTTTACGGCATGCTCCCTTATGGAACGGGTGACATCCTCAAGGCTGCCTGTCACGGCCGCCTTTTTCGCTTTTGACTCCGGGAACTCGTCGAGGTGCCTCCTGCCGCCGACCAGGAGACCGGCCTTGCCGATAATATCAAGCGCGGCCCCGTTCAAGCTTCTTCTTCCGCCGACCCCAATGCCTATCACATGTATCATAATGTATATCCGCCTGACAGGATGTTGAAAAAGTCCCTCCATGGCTTTTTCAACTACGACCATGCGGGGGTATGTCTCTGGCAAGGAAACTTTCATTCATACGGCTCGCCTTATCACTTCGTGAGCCGGCGCTCACCCGGTGGGCTTTGCGTCCATGGATTGCCGGGGACCCGCCCGGCGGGCGGGCCGGGCCGTTCTTCAACGGAATGCTAAGAGACGCTTGCGATGTCGTTATCGTACCCCACGAGTATGGCCTTGACCTCTGTCCCTTCTCCGACTATAGCCTCCGAATTCTTCCTTACCATGTCTGTTACCGTCTTTAAAATATTATCGAAGCCTTTCTCTTTCAGAATAAAGAATACTTCCCTCGCGGTATTCGCCGACAATACCCTTTTTACGAGATCGTCTCCGGCCCCGCGCTTTTTGCATAACCCGGCGAGGAACTCGAACTCAACGCTCGATTCCGTGCAGTGGGTCTCGAAATGCCCGGCCGCGAGCTTCGTGAATTTGCCGAACTGTCCGGCTACGGTTACCTTTCTAAGCCCCTTTCTCCCCTTCGCGTCCTTCAGAGCGTACCCCATGTGGTCTCCGGTGAGGATATAGGCGATGACCGGGAGCTTTAGTCTTTTTTCAACGACCTTCTCGCTCGACCTGCCGGTCGAGAAGACGACTTCATTGAGGCCGCCCGCCAGGGCCACATCCGTCCCGCAGCTTATGGAGTGCCTGTAAGCGGCCAGCGACATCGGCTCGACGATGCCCGTCGTTCCGAGTATCGAGATCCCGCCGACGATGCCGAGCCT
The DNA here is from genome assembly GCA_016219115.1 of Deltaproteobacteria bacterium. Lineage (GTDB taxonomy): Bacteria > Desulfobacterota > GWC2-55-46 > GWC2-55-46 > GWC2-55-46 > JACRCH01. The sequence goes on along the minus strand of JACRCH010000126.1, from coordinate 15,112 downwards.
CTGGTTCATCGTCTTCTCAGCGAGCTGCCTGCCTTTCGGTACCGTAACGGTGACCACGACCGTTGCGTTTAATGAAGCGGCCTTTGCCGCCTCAAGTACCGAAGCCCTTATCATCCTGAGTGGTACGGGGTTTATGGCGGGCCTTCCAACGGGGGTCTTGAGCCCAGGTCTTGTAACCACGCCGACGCCTTCACCGCCTTTTATTATGACCCTCGATCTCTTCCCGTTTTCCCGCACAAACTCCACCTCGGTCACGAACTCGGCCCCGTTGGTCACATCCGGGTCGTCCCCGGCGTCTTTTATGACCGTGGCCCTCGCCGTTTTACCGGCCGCCTCGACCAGTTCTACCGGCACATCGAGGGAGCCGCCGCGCGGGAGAGTAACGGAGACTTTGGAGGTTTTAGCGTACGGTCTTCCGGCAAGCGATCCGAACAGGGCGGCCGCCGCGGCCTTCGCCCCGGCGGCCGCCGAGGTCCCGGTAGTGAACCCTTTTCTCAATACCCTTTTTCCAGTATCTTCCAAAAGAGGCGCCCTTCTTCCACTTGTCTATCAGGATGCTGAAAAAGTCCGTCCTGGACTTTTTCATCCACGACTTGGCCGGAGTGAATTGCAGAGCGTTGCTCTGCCTGGCAAGGAAATTTTACATTTCTAAAGCTCGCCTTATGCCGCCCCTATGAAGGGGCAGCAGGCGGCGAGCGGCTCAAGTCGTCCAGGTCTTACAAATTGCTCTTTTTTAGCGTTGGTACGCCCGATATTTTGTTTACAGCTTTGCATGCCATATGGTCACATGCGCTTTCTATTAACATTAAAAAAAGGGCTCGCAATTGCACTCCCTTTTGCTCGTGGCTGGTAAGGAAGATTCCATTTGTACAGCTCGCCTTATCACTTCGTGAGTCGGCGAGCACCCGGTGGATAACCCTTCCGTGGATTGTCGGGGGACCCACCACGATGGGTGGGTCGGTTTGCGTTTTTCCGCAACCTGCTAACAGCCGCAACGCTGCTGTCCGTCTTTCCTGAAAATCCCGAGCAATGTCCCGAGCGCCACCGCCAAAAACAACCCCTGCAGCGTCTCAGGCGTGAGCACATGATACCTGGAAGGCTCCATGCTTGACAGAAGAACGCCTCCGGCCCGCAATACAAGCCATATAAACACTGATACGAAGACGGCCCTGGGCAGCGTCTTTTTGAAAGGGACAAACCTGCCGCCCACGAACAAAAACCCGCTTACGACGACCCCGAATACCGCCCCGGCGACGCTGAATGTCACAAGGTCGTGCGTAAAGCCCCCTTCGAATACGAAAATCCCTGTGAAAGAATTCAAGACCATCGCTATCCAGCCCCAGACAACGCCGGCAAGCGCGCCCTTAAGAACGCATTCTTTTAAAAATGACATCATGATACCTCCCGCCGCGTCATTGCGAACCCGTTCATAGACATATCCATCATAGACCGGCGCCGAGCGAACGCCCCGGAAAACCGGGATACCTCCTCTCCCGTCATCAGCCGCCCCCTTTAAAAGAGGGGGCGGCATGAATGGGCCGGGAGGGATCAATGGCAAGGCATGCCGATTGTGTGCCTGAAGTCGTGGAAGGCGTCGTGTACGCCCGGGGCCACGGACTCCATGCCGTAGGCTATTACAACCATGGTGAAAGCGAGCGCCACAACGGCAAGCGCGGGCAGGACCGCCTTCATAAACGAGTCTCTCTCAAGAATCCTTTCCATCCCGAAACCTCCTTGTTTTTATTTTACCGCCTTATCTCTTTGCAATACTCTCTCAGGTGAATGAACCGGAAAAAAACCGCCTCACCTCCCCCATTTGAGTCTCTTAAAACCGCTGAGAAACAGCTTCCTTGAATGAAATCTCTCCACAGAAAATCCTCCGCCCAAAGACGATTCCCCGGCCCTCTTTTAAAAGAACGCCTGAAGCCTTACGCCGTATATGAAGAGGTTACCGGCGTTGGAGTCTCCCCCGGGGTTGGTGACGTACTGGATGTCCGGGGTGATGTGAAACCCGGAGTTCTCGGCGGCCTCGCCGACCGCAAAGCTGTAGTAAGCCTCCATGTAGGTCTCGGCAGAGCCCTTGAAGTTGGCAGCCTGGCTCTTTTTATAGTCCTTATAGACCTTGCCGATGTATGAAGTCCCTACGCCAAGGCCGATCGCGTCGTCGTGTCTGCCGAAGGCGGCCCCGTTTATGCTGGCGCCGAGGCTCAAATGCCTGTCGAACCGGGCCACCTGTTTTCTCTGCTCGCCGGCCCTGAACCACACCCCGACGGTTTCCGTCACCTTCTGGTCGATGCTTACGCCGAAGCCCTTGTTCTCGGCCTTTATGAGCCCGGTGTCGCCGGGGTTGGCGGTGTTAACGAGATCATTCTGGGTCCTGCCCTGCCTGTTCCAGTAGTAGACCCTGTAGTTGCCGGTTTTGCCCATCGGCTCAAGCTTGAAGTTGAGCTCACCCATAAGAAACGGGTTGTCGAACGCGTCGACGTAATCGCCGTTCCCCTCGAAGGCGCCGAGCGTGATATCGATCTTCTCGACCGGCCAGTACGTGACCCTGACGCCCGGGCCGTAGAAGTTGCCTGAGCCGCCGAACTCTATCGCCGGGTTATTGACGAAGGTATTGGCCAAAAACTGCTTCCTTTCGTTGTTTGCGAAGGCGTTGGCGTCGAAGTAGCCCGTAATGTCGAGCTGGCCCACCGACATTACGAGGCTGGGGGCGAAGCTGTGCTCATAATAGGCCTGGGCCACATGCACGCCGTCGTTGTTGAAAGACTCTATGTCGTTGTTCGGCCCAGTGGGGTTGCCGTTGGGGGAGGTAAAAAAGGCCGGGAGGTTCCTTAAGCCGGCCCCGTTCTGGAAATCAAGGACCACCACCGCCCTGCCGTCTTTGCCTACCTGGGACTCCAAGGCAAGGTCCGCGGAGATAGCCGCGGCCCCCCTGGTGTGCGCCCCTTTTATGCGGTTTACGCCCTGCGCCGTGACCGTTACTCCTCCGTTTATCTTCAAGCCGTATATGCTGTGTATCGGATGGAGCTTGTGGCCGAGTTCATCGACCACCTCGGTATCCTGCGCCTTCTTCTCAAGGGCCTCTATCCTTGCCTTAAGCTCCTCTATCTCGCCGCCAGAGCCTGTTTTTTTGACTTCCGCCAACTCATCCGCCCAGGCATTCCCGCTTAAAAATATGAATGTCAATGTGAAAACCAGCGCTGACAGCCTGTTCATCTTTTGCTCCCCTCCCGATGTTTTTTAGATTCTCAGTCGTGCTCGTCATGGGTCGAGTACGGCCCGTGGCTGTGGATATGCGTAATGCCGCCGTGCCTGTGCGTGTGTTCATGTATTATGTTCGCCCTCAAAAGGAGGTCCTTGTCTTTAAGCACATCAAGGGCCGGACCGTCAAAGACCACCCTGTGGGATTCGTCCAGGACGACGGCACGGGAAGCGAGGTCCTCCACGAGGCTCAAGTCGTGCGTGCACATGATGAAGGTCTTGTTGATGACCTTGAGCGACTGCAGGAGCTCAAAGAACCAGACCTGCGTCCTGGGATCGAGCCCGTTAGTCGGCTCGTCCAGAAGCAGCACGTCCGGGTCTACCGAAAGGACCGACGCTATGGCGACCTTTTTCTTCTCCCCGCCGCTCAATGTGTACGGGGCCCTTCCCGAAAGGTTCGATATCCCGAGCATCTCAAGGAGTTCATCTACCCGTTTTTTTATCTCGGAGTCCGGGACCCCGAGCTGAAGAGGGCCGAAAGCCAGCTCGTCGTAGACAGTCGGGCAGAAAAGCTGCACATCCGGCTCCGGGAATACAAAGCCGACCCGCTCCCTGAAGCACTTGAGAAACTCCCCGCTTAAAGACTCCTCGGTAAGCGGGGCCCCCATGAACTCCACCTTCCCCGTCTTCGGGAAGATCAGCCCGTTTAATATCTTCAACAGGGTCGATTTGCCGCTCCCGTTGGCGCCAAGTACCGCGAGGCTCTCCCCGGAGCGGACCGTGAAGCAGATTTCCCTCAAAGCGACCCGGCCGCCGTAACTGTAACCGAGCCCATCGGCTCTGTAGACCTCTTCTTTCATATCGGACCCCGGGTCAAGAACTCAAGCCGAAAGACAGGAACAAAATAAACAACGCGCCTGCGAGCCATATATAATCCCTGACCGCGAGCCCGGGACCCCGCAGCGTCTTTATCTTTCCGTCAAAGCCCCTGGAGGCCATGGCCATACTGACCTCTTCGGCGGCATTGAGGGACTTCCTGAGTATCATGGCGGCGCGCGACGAGAACCACTGCTGCGACTCTTTTATCCGCGCCCGTCCCGCCGTCCTTGATTTGAGAGCGAGGTTGGCGTCCTCGGCGACCTTTAAAAGTATGAAGACATACCTGAACATCATATAGAGGGCCGTTACGAAAAACCGCGGGACCGGCAGTCCGGCAAGCCCTCTGAAAAATTCCGTTTGACCGGTTGTAAGGAGCAATAACGCCGCCAATGATACCATGGATGCCGCCCGCGTGACAAAGAAAAGCCCGCTCAAGACGCCTTCCCTAGTGACCGCCGCCTCAAACGGCCCCGCGCTCACCCCGAAGAGCCTCTCTCCCGGAGTAAAGAAACTGAAAAAGACCGGAGAGATGATGACAAGCGTAAAGACTACAGCCGGCCATACCCGTTTTGCCAGGGCGGAAAACCCCACGCCCGAGAAGGCCGTCAGAAGCGCCGTCAGAAAGACCGCCCCTGATAACGCATAGGCGTTTGTCGATAGCCCCGCCGCAGCTATCATAAAAAATATCCCCGCGATCCGCGCCTTGGGCGTTATCCACTGAAGAAGCCCCCGTTTTTTTGAGTACTCCTCAGGCTCCAGTACCTCTTTAGTGAAAGAGTTGAACCGGGCAAGGTTCTTCTCGACAAATGACCTTTGGGCTGACCTCCCGCCTGCGGCGCACGGAGCGCCGCGGGCCTCCTTAAACCATCCGGGCAGCGTCATCTGCGCCATATCTTGCCCCACAGGTAGATCAAAAAGACTGACACAACGCTTGCTCCGAGGGCTGAGAGCGCATAGAAGGCGGCTTTACCGTAACCCCCCGCTGCCCACGGGGCCGAGTACCCCGGAAAAAACCCCTTCCACCCGGGAACGCTCTGCATGCCTTGGGGCACGTATCCTACGAGCCTTGAGAATTCTTCTCTGGACCACTCGCCCCACGGCGTGCCGGCAGCCAGAAGGCCGAGCGGGACCAGCGCTATCAATACCGCGAGCAATACCCAGAGGTGTCTGAGCCCGCCCCTCTCTTTATAGAGCACCCCGCCGGTCTTGAGTATGTAAGAGAGCGCGAGAGCTGTTCCGAGCGCCTCTACGGGGCCCAAAAAGACCATATTGGGTATCATCATCGCCGGCAGGGCGACCCCGAGCGGATAAGGCGCGTAAAGGGGCCTGCCGTCGAGCGAGTGCGCTATGACCGGCTGGATCCCCAGCTCCAGCGCCGCGGCCAGTGCCGCTAAATTCAGCGCGGCATAAGCCGCCACGGCAGAGGCCGCAAACGACCTGAACGCTGAAGGTGAGCCGGCAGAGAGGGCCTTTCTTACGTAGTAGCCAGAAAAGCTCATAAGAAAGGCCATGTTGAAACAGTTCGCGCCTAAAGTCGTTATCCCGCCGTCCCCGAAAAGGAACGCCTGCAGCGCAAGCGTCAGGCTTAAAGCCACAACCGACGCCCAGGGCCCAAGTACCGCCGCCACGATGGTAGTGCCGACCATGTGGGCGCTGGTACCGCCTGGGATCGGGATGTTGAACATCATTATTACGAAAGTAAAGGCGGCCCCTAACGACAGAAGCGGCAGTCCCTTGACCTTATCAAGCGAAGATTCGACCCTCTTTGAAGCGATAAACCAGACGGGTATGATGGCGGCGTAAAAGGCCGCGCATGTCTTGGGGCTTAAGTAACCGTCGGGTATATGCATTTGGATGTCTTTACCGGTCTTCGTGACGGCGTCCCGCTTTCTTACAGGGGTATATCTCCGCCAGCTTCCTGTTTTACCGTCTTACTTGAGGGCCATCTGCCCGGCCTCTATCAACAACGCGTTCACGATGGCCACCGCCACCGTCGAGCCGCCTTTTCTCCCGGAGGCAGTGATGAAGGTCAGGCCGGAGCCGAGAAGCTCCGCTTTCGACTCAACTGCCCCGACAAACCCGACGGGCACTCCGACTATGAGGGCGGGCCTGGGGCCGCCTTCCCTGACTATCTTCAATAGCTCCGTCAAAGCCGTAGGGGCGTTCCCTATAGCCGCTATCGACCCTTCGAGATACGGTACGGCCTTACGCATCGAGGCGGCCGTCTTCGTGGTGCCTGCCTCGGCTGCCGCGGCCGTGATGTCCGCGTCGGAGGAGAAGCAGCGCACGGTGACTCCGAAAGGCTTGAGCCTGCCTTTGGTGATGCCGCTTTCGACCATCTTCACATCCGTTATTATACCGCGCCCGGCCTTTATCGCCTCTATCCCCGCCTCCACGGAGCCGGGGCTGAACTTCAGGATATCCTTAAACTCGAAGTCCGCCGTGGTGTGTATGACCCTTTTTATTACCGGTAATCTAAGGGCGTCAAAGGCCGACTCATCGAGCTCCGAGGAGATTATCCTGAAGCTCTCCTTTTCAATCGGGTGCTGGTCAAAGGGAAAGATTGCAGGGGCCTTCTTCCCTGAGGCCTCCTCTATCCTGTCGACCGTCACATCGATAAGTCTGCCGTCGAACCCGAGGCAGCGGGCCATGGTCACCTTAAGGCCGGGGTGTCTTTTCCTGGCCTCATCGAGTTCCGCCGGGATATCGTCTTTGACATGGAGCCCCAGGTAGAGAAAATACGGCATTACGGTTATGTCCGTGTAGCCCTTCTCCACCATCATCCCTATCGCCTCGTTTATATTCGGGTACGCGAGCTGCAGGAACGCCGGCAGAACGAACCCGTAGCCCCCCCTCTCCTTGACGCAGGCCGCCACTTCCCTCAATGTCTCGTTGGCCCCTTCGGCCTTGCTGCCGTGGCCGAGGATGAGGACCGCTTTTTTTGAGTTTTCCTTACCGCTTGAAGTCGCCATATAATTCTCCGTCCGATTGTTTAGCCGTGAAAAAACCCGAAATAAAAAAACCCCCTCTTCGTAGAACGAAGGGAGGATGGGTATTCCGATGAAAAAATATCGAGTTCCCTCACCTTCTTTACCTTCGAAGAGTTCCGTGAGGCATATCCGGGCAGGTCTCCTGACTTACGGTTTGTCCTACTCTCCGCGCCTTCCCGGCCTTTTCAGCCAGTGGCGTTACAGCGGATTTCGTCCCGTTTACAGTGGCGGGTCCGTTCCCGATTCTCCGCCGAAGCGGGTCACGGGATTCCCTTTTAAATCCCCCTTGAAAGGGGATCACCCTGATATTCTATTCGGTTGTCTTAAAGCCTGAGTCAGAGTCATCTTGACATTTTTAGACTCAGCGTGTCAAGACTTTTCACTCCTTACTTATCTTCCGCCGAAGCGGGGCCGTTTGCCGGCATGCCGCGCCGGTTTCCAAAGACGGCTCCCGGCGCGCTCCGGTCTTTAGCTTATCCGGGCCCGGCTCATCCGCTTGAGCCTTTGAGACCCTGCCCTCTATCTGCGCGAATATGCCGCGCAGCATATTGATCTCCTTTTGCATCAGCCCTGTCCTGCCGAAAAGGCGCCTGAAGCTGCGGAGTATCGACTCAAGGAGGTGGACCCCTCCCATCTCGCCGTAGCTTAAAGCCCTCAACGCCTCCTCCATGTGCAGATACATCCTCTCAAGCTCTTCCCTGGGGGCCACCTTAACGGTCGGAGCCCTGGCGCACTCGGCGGCAAAGAGGCGGTAGCATACCAGAAAGACCGCGTGGGACAGATTCAGCGAGCCGTAATCCTCGTCGGCGGGTATCTCAAGGAGTATATCGCACACCGGTATCTCGTCGTTTTCCAGGCCCCGGTCTTCCCTCCCGAAGAGTATCGAGACCCTGTTTTTCGAGCCGAACTCGAGGATCTTCGGCACGGCCTCATCAAGCGTGAGTATCGGGTAGCGTATGCGCCCCTGCCTTCTGGTGGTGCCTATGACAAGGCCGGTATCTTTTACGCAGTCAGCTAAGGCCGGCAGGACCGTTGCGCCCTTTAAGACGTCGTCGGCCTTGCAGGCCATCGAGTAGGCCTCGTTGTTCTTATAGTCGCACGGGTTTATGAGGACGAGCCTTTTAAACCCGGTGTTCTTCATCGCCCTGGCCACACTCCCGACATTCCCAGGGCTCTGCGGCTCTACAAGCACTATCTCTATATTGTCGAAGACCGGAGACTTTTTCTTCTCCCGCGCCTTTCTCCTGCCTCTCATGCGGCCCTTTTCCGTCTCTTATATTTTTTCACACTCCGGCGCCCCGGTTTCAAGGTGCGGCTGAGAGTCACATCCTCTTGAGCGCTTCTCTGGCGGCGATCACCCCCGATACCGACGCCTGGAGTATCCCCCTTGTGACCCCGGCCCCGTCCCCGGCGGCAAAGAGGTTCTTTATCTCGGTCTCCAGCGCGCCCGTAAGCCTTGGTCTCAGTGAGTAGAACTTGACCTCCACGCCGTACAGGAGCGTGGACGGGGAGTTCAGGCCCGGGGCGAACCTGTCAAGGGCCTCGAGCATCTCGATGATATCCGAGACATACCTATAGGGCAGGACGAAGGAAAGGTCCCCGGGGGTGGCGTCCTGCAAGGTCGGCTTCAGGGCCCCGCGCTTTATCCTGTCGGCGGTGGAGCGCCTGCCGTGCAGCAGGTCTCCGAGCCTCTGGACTATGATGCCGCCGCCTAAAAGGTTGGCAAGCTTTGCGATATATTCCCCGTAGGCTATCGGCTCGCGGAACGGCTCGGTGAAGACCGTGGAGACGAGGATGGCGAAATTGGTGTTTTCGGATTTCCTGACGGAGTAGCTGTGGCCGTTGACGGTGCAGAACCCCGCGTTTCTCTCCTTAACGACCACCCCGTAGGGGTTCATGCAGAATGTCCTCACCGGGTCGTCGAACTTCCTGGAGTTGTAGGTGAGCTTCGCCTCGTGGACCACATCCGTCACCTGGCTCAAGACCGTTGCCGGGACTTCCACCCTGACGCCTATGTCAACCGGGTTGTTGTCGGTCTGTAACCCGTTCTTTCTGGCGACTTCCTGAAGCCAGCGCGCCCCGATCCTGCCGGGACACAGTATTATGAAATCCGAACGGAACTCCGCGCCGTCAAGCGTCCTTATGCCGGCGGCCGCGCCGTTGGCGGTGATGACCTCGGCGACCTCCCTGTCAAAGAGCATGTCGACCTTGCCCTCAAGCTCGGCCCTCAGGTTCTTAAGAAGGCCCAGGCACCTGTCCGTGCCGATGTGTCTGATGGGGAAAGATATGAGCCTCAAGCCGGCCCTGGCGGCCGCCTCCTCCAGCTTCACGACCGCCTCCCTGTCGTGCCCCTTGATCTCCGCCGGGGCGCCGTACTTAAGATACAGGCCGTCGGCGTAGGCAAGGAGCTCATCGAGCTCCGCGGGGGCCTTGTACTCGTTTAAAAAACCGCCGACATCCCTCGATATGTTGAGCTTGCCGTCGCTGTAGGTCCCGGCCCCGCCCCACCCCGAGAATATTTCCTTCCTGTCGCGCCCGGCGAGGTCCTTGCCCTTCTCGACAAGGAGGACCTTTTTGCCCTCGCTCTTAGTCACGATCTCGAGGGCGGCGAATATCCCGGCCGGGCCAGCGCCGACGATTATGCAATCGTAGTCCGTTACAGCCATTCCCAGAGTATAGCAGGATTACGATTCACTTGAAATTCCTAAATACAGGCCTTTCCATTTTGGTCAGATGCTCAAGATTTTCTCCAGTCATGTAGCCGTATCCCTCGCCCTTGCAAGGGTCAATGATGAAAAACCCTATACCCTCAAGGAACGCAGCGCTTACCCAAATCCGCCTTTATACTCGCATGGCTCAAATTCAAGCGCCGCCCCGGCTATTCGTTGCGGCAGATGCTCCGGCTGTTACTACTCGACCTTTTCGGACGCAGGGACCTTCTGAAGCACTTCCGAGGCGAACCTGATAAACCGATAAATCCTTCGCCTTTGGTGCCCATCCCGGCGAATTATGATAAAATATCAATATGCCGTCTATCATTTTGAGGGGGAGACCATGGAAAAAGCTACTTTCGCGGCAGGTTGTTTCTGGGGTGTGGAAGAGGCCTTCAGAGCGGTAAAGGGTATCATAAAGACGACCGTCGGATATACAGGCGGGAGATTCATAGACCCGACCTATGAGGATGTCTGCACCGATACCACCGGCCACGCCGAGGCGGTAGAGATAGAGTACGACCCGGACAAGGTCAGCTACGAGGAGCTTCTCGGCGTATTCTGGGAGACACACGACCCGACGACCCTTAACAGGCAGGGCCCGGATGTCGGCAGTCAGTACCGCTCCGCGATATTCTTCCATACGCCGGAGCAGGAGAAGGCCGCGAGGGAATCCGTAAAGAGGCTTGAGGACAGCCGGGCCTTTAAGAGGCCGATAGTGACCGCGATAACGCCTGCGTCAATTTTCTATCCGGCCGAGGAGTACCACCAGAGGTATCTTGAAAAGAGGGGGATCAAGCGCTGCGGGCTGTAGCCCCTCACCCTCTCAGTCCTTCCCCTTCGAGGCCCACTTGAACTTCAATTTTATCATGCTGTAGATGAGCTGGTGGCTCCTTATCTCTTCGACTTCCCTTACTTCCTTCAGGTTAAACGGCAGGAAGAACGCCGCACCCAGCCTCAAAATAGCCGAGATCAGTATGAGGTTCATGATGTTGTACTTCAAAAACCCCGGGTGCGTCATCTGCGCCAGATAGCCGCCTAAAAGCGCGCCGAGACAGAGTGAAAGGCCGTTGAACACATTGAAGTAGGCGATGCAGCGGGTCCTTTTGCCGGGACTCGCCGCGTCGTAGATGAAGTTGGAGGCCGAGAGGTTAAAACCCGCCCACGCGAAACCAGAGAACATCTGCGCCGCGAATAAGAAGTACGGGTTCTGGTTGATTACCCACAAAAGAGGCACAAAGGCGATAAAGCGCGAGGTGAGCCTCAGTACCTTGAGGTTCCCGATCTTGTCGGCGTGCACCCCCCACCTTTTTATGGAGATGTTCGTGGCAAGGGTCGCCGCCAGAGTTATGACCGTATAGGTCAGGTAATTGAACTTCAGGTCCCGTATCATGAGGACCGCGAAGAACGGCGAGGCTATGTTGACCGCGAACTTCATCACCGAGACGAAGATTACGAACCGCGCGAAGTTGCTGGTGTTCGCCCTGGATATGAAGTCTATTATCGAGAAGTAGTCCTCTTTTCTGTGGACCATCTCGGGCTCGTGCATCTTCCTCAAGTACCTCCAGGAGACGACCCTGAAGACGAAGGCCAATCCGAAGACAGCGGCAAAGCCCAAAAAGACATTGAACCTTTCGGTCTGATGGAGCACAAACCCGGCCCCGAAGGCAGCGGCTATCGTGACAAGGCCTAAAACCTTGTTCCTCCATCCGAAGTACTCGCCCCGCCTGTCTTCTCTAACGAGGTCGGCCATGAGGCTGCCCCACGCCGGGGCGACAAAGGCGCCGAACGACGTAAAGAGGGTGACCGTGGCGATAAAGACCGCTATCCTCGCCTCCCCGAGCATGAAGCTCGCCGTCATCGGGATAAGCATGAGGGCCTGGAGGAGGACAAAGAGGTTTATCACCCTCTTTCTCGACTTCAGCCTCTCGGGGATGTCCGCGCTTTTAAGCTGGATGATCGAAGAGATGAGGTTGGGCAGAGCGCTCAACACGGCGACATGCCTCAATGTGCCGCCAAGGAGGAGCAGAAACGGGGTGAAATAATCGACGGTAAAACCCGTCATGAGGCTGGCGAACACCCCATCCCTGATGGAGTATTTGAGGCTTTTACCGGTGTCGTTTTCCTTTGATACCATTAGTGAACCCTGCCCTGGCTAAAAAAACCACGGGTCTTCAAAACATTGAAAAAGAGACCTGACCCCGGAGGATAAGACCCAGGGGAATGAACCTCCCTGCAAGCCAAGGCTTGCAGGGTATCAAACCCTCCCCCATCGAGGGGAGGGTTTTTATAAGGAAACCCTGTGGCTTTGCTACAGAAAATTACAAGTTAAAGAAAATTTAAAATAACGGAGGCTTCCCATGGCTAAAACCCAAGCTATTCCGCACCATTACGACAACAAGAAGGCTGCCTTCCGAACATGCTGAAAGAGCGGCCCGCGAGTACGCCCGATATATCCGTATTTTCTCACAACTCATTTCCCCGGTCTATGCCTTTTCTCACAACTTCATCATTTCGACGCGATCCGTTCAAGGCTTAAAGATTATAACCTGTTGACATATCGCGCCGGCGGCCATACAATATAACTGGTCAAATTTTATCGGAGGTATTTCAGCTGTATGCCGATCTATGAGTACAGATGCACAAAATGCGGCAAGGACTTCGAGGTGATGCAGAAGTTTTCCGACAAGCCCGTGGAAAAATGCATCCATTGTTCAGGCAAGGTCGAAAAGCTTATTTCCCAGTCCTCTTTCCACCTGAAGGGCTCGGGCTGGTACGCCACGGACTACGCCAAGGGCGACAAGAAAGACAAAAAAGATTCTTCAGGCACCCCGCCCGGCTGCTCCGGGTGCCCGAAATGCTGAGGAAGACGACTTAGGAAATCACCGTACAACCGACATTTGAGGCCCGAAAATAATATCTTCGGGCCTCATCTTTTTCTTGCCGTAACAGGACTCTTCCCGTAAAATATAACCTCTCAAAAACTTTCCACCCTGCGTAAAATATAACTCCCCCCGGTGGATAACGACCCTGAGGGTTACGGACCGTTAAAAATGGATATAAAAGAATTAGCCGTAAACGCCGCCAGAAAGGCCGGTTCGCTCTTAAGGGATAACCTCGGCAAGGCCGGCCGTATCGAGTTCAAGGGGGCGGTCAATATCGTCACCGAGCTCGATAAAAGATCAGAAGCCCTCATAGTGGGTGAGATAAAGAAGGCGTTCCCGGACCACGGCATACTTGCCGAGGAGAGCCTTGAGGTGGCATCATTGTCCTCCCGCAGGTGGATAATAGACCCGCTCGACGGCACGACCAACTACGCGCACGGCTTTCCGGTCTTTTGCGTCTCCATAGCCTTTGAGGAGGCCGAGGAGGTAAAGTTCGGGGTCGTCTACAACCCGATGCTCGATGAGATGTTCACGGCCGGGAAGGGCGCCGGCGCGTACCTCAACGGGGTCAGGCTTTCAGTCTCAAAGGTGAACTCCCTCAACCACAGCCTCCTTGCCACGGGGTTCCCCTATGACCTGAGGACATCGAAGGATAACAACTTCGACCACTTCTCGAACTTTTCGCTCAAGGCACAGGCCATAAGACGCGCCGGCGCCGCGGCCCTCGACTTAAGCTACACGGCCGCCGGGAGGTTCGACGGCTTCTGGGAGATGAAACTGAAGCCCTGGGACGTGGCCGCCGCCGCGCTGATATTAAAAGAGGCCGGAGGGACAATAACGGACTTTAAAGGAGCGCCTTTTTCGATAGACGCAAGCGACGAATGCCTCGCCTCCAACGGCCTCATCCACAAAGAGATGCTCGAAGTGCTCTCTCAAAAGGGTTGTTAAGTTCAGGTTGGGAGCTGACTAAAGGGTGGTGGGTGAAGAGTCATGTACCCCGGGTAAAGCCGGGGGCTTGAAAAGGCGCCCCGAAAAGGGGCTAAATGCTAAAAATTAACAACCATACCAAACCCTCCCCTCCCTCGACGGGAGGGCTGGACTCCCGTTGCGCTCTTCCGATGCAACGGGAAGCGGGGAGGGTGAAAACATTTTTTCACCCCTACCCTCCCCCTCGATGGGGGAGGGTTTTACAAGGAAACTCTCTATCTTGCTACAGGGAATTTTGTGATTAAAACCGGGGAAGGCTCATAAGCACTTTTGATTATGCAAAACACCTCTTACCATTCGACGATGATAAACATAGTGCTTCGCATGATCATACTGACGGCCGGGGTATTTTTAGCCGCGTACCTCGTGCCGGGGATAAGTGTCGTCGGGTACGGCCCGGCGATAAAGGCCGCCATACTGCTCGGGATACTCAATATCTTCATAAAACCGCTGGTCATTATCCTTACGCTCCCGATAAACCTCCTGACGCTGGGGCTTTTTACGCTCATAATAAACGGGTTTTTGCTATGGTTCGTCGGCAATGTCGTCTCGGGCTTCAGCGTGGCCGGGTTTTTTACGGCGATACTCGGGGCCGTCGTGATAAGCGTTTTCAGCATACTCCTCAACAGGTTCATATAGGCCCCATCTCAAGGCAGACTCCCCCGCTTGACACAATCGCTTTTGCCTGCTTTACTTCTAAGTAAACCAGTATCATAAACCTTTCCGGCAATCCTGGTTTCATCCGACTTCGACCCGGTAAAACAACCTTAAGCAAAAAAGGAGGGCGTGACAATGGCTCATCAACAAAAGAAATTCGACCTTAAACTCGACGGCATCTCAGATAACCAGATCTCCCAGCACAGGGACATCCTCTACGCGGGCTATGTCAACAAGCTCAACGAGATAGAGGACCGCCTTAAAACCGTGGACCTTACGAAGGCCAACCAGATATTCAGCGAGTTCAGGGCTTTAAAGACCGACGAGACCTTCGCCCTGAACGGGGTGGTGCTGCACGAGCTGTATTTTGAGAACCTCGGGGTAAAGAGCGCCAAACCCAAAGGAAAGCTATCGGACCTGTTGGCGAGGGATTTCGGCTCTTTCGACAGGTGGATAGACAACCTGAAGGCCTGCGGCATGGCCGCCAGGGGCTGGGTCATCCTCGGACTGAATACCTATGACGGGAAACTCCACAACTACTGCCTCGACGCGCACAACGACAGGGTGCCGGTCAATGTCGTCCCCATCATCGTGCTTGATGTCTACGAGCACGCCTATGTGATAGACTTCGGGGTAAAGAGGGCGCCTTATCTCGACGCCTTCGTCAAGAACATCAACTGGGACATGGCCGCAAAGAGACTCGACCGGATAAACCTCGGCCAGATAGAGATGGAGGCGGCGAGCTGAAGCCGCCTTACACTCATTCAAGAACAGAAACGCCCGCTTCTTTAAGCGGGCG
>JACRCH010000125.1 GCA_016219115.1 Deltaproteobacteria bacterium | reverse complement strand
GAACTTCCTCAAGTCCGGCCTTGTCTACTCCGACGTCATAACGACCGTAAGCGAAACATATAGCAGAGAGATACAGACCCCTGAGCACGGCTGGGGCCTCGAAGGGGTGTTGAAGAACAGGAAGGACGACCTTTACGGGATTTTAAACGGGGTCGATTACAACGAATGGGACCCCGGAGCCGATCTCCTCATACCTGAGCGCTACTCAATCGACGACCTCACCGGAAAGGCGGCGTGCAAAAAGGAGCTGCTCAAGGAGTTTGGGCTCAAGCTTAAAAACGGCACACCCCTTATAGGGATCGTATCGAGGCTTGCCGGCCAGAAGGGTTTTGACATACTCTCGGAAGCCATGCCGGAGCTTATGAGGCTCAATCTCGGCATGGTGATAATCGGCATGGGCGACAGGAAGTACAGGGTCTTGATAGAGGAGCTCGCGAAGCGTTACTCCAAAAAACTCTCGGTAAAGATAGTCTTCGATAAAAGGCTGTCGCATCTCGTGGAGGCCGGAAGCGATATCTTCCTTATGCCTTCGAAGTACGAGCCTTGCGGGCTCAACCAGATCTACAGTCTCAAGTACGGTACCGTCCCGGTAGTGAGGGCCACCGGCGGGCTCGACGACACCGTAAAGGAGTTCAGGGACGGCGAAGGCAACGGTTTCAAGTTCCGCGACTATACGGCAGAGGCCCTTGTCGGGAAGGTCAGGGAGGCGCTCAGCGTATTCAAGGACAGGCCGGCCTGGGAGACCCTTATGAGAAACGGCATGAAAGAGGACCTGTCCTGGGAGAACTCCGCCGCGAGCTACATCGGGCTTTACGAGAGGTGCTTAAAAGCTAAGCAACAGAGCCTCAAAAACATTCAGTCTGAAAAATCCAGAGACATTAAGCCCGTTTAAAACCAGCCAAAAAGACTAAAACCGTGATGGCACCGAATTTGCACTTGCCAACAGAGTGTTGAAAAACCTTCTGTAAGGCGAGGTGCATGAGAAATATAGCGATAATAGACGACGACGCCTCCGAAAGACTGGTCCTGAAAGGGCTTGTCGAGGAGAGCGGTTTTACCGTAGTGGGCGAGGGCGCCGACGGGGTCGAGGCCGTCAAGGTCTGCGAAAGAAGCTCTCCTGACCTCGTCATAATGGATGTGAAGATGCCGCTTTGCGACGGTATCGAGGCCGCCGCCGAGATACAGAGGAATTGTCCGACCCCGGTGGTGCTCTTGACCGCGAGCGCGGACGCGCAAACCGTCAGGAGGGCCGCCGAGGCCGGGGTGATGGCGTACCTTATGAAGCCGGTAAGGCAGGAGGAACTCGGCCCGGCTATAGAGCTTGCGATATCCCGCTTCAAGGAGTTCGAGGTATTAAGAAGGGAGAACAACGACCTCAAAAAGACCTTGCTGGCGCGCAAAACCATCGAGAAGGCGAAGGGTCTTTTGATGGAAAGGGAGAAGCTCTCCGAGGGTGAGGCGTTCTCGAGGATACGAAAGATCAGCATGGACAAGAGAAAGACGATGACCGAGATAGCCGAGGTGATAATACTCGCGTTTGAAGATAAGTTGTGAAACCGCGTCGGCGCGTAACATTGATTTTTTCTTTGATCGTCAAAATAAACCGCAGGGGGACGGAATGTGAAAAAGGTCCTTGTCGTCCAGCATGTCCCGCATGAAAGCCTCGGTATAATAGGGCCCGCCGTCCTAAGGGGCGGTTTCATGCCGGAGTACCTCAAGGTCTATGAGAACCACGCTATGCCGAGGACGATTGAAGGATATTCGGCGTTGATAGTCCTCGGCGGACCGATGGCGGTCTACGAGGAGGATCTCTACCCTTTCATAAAGGGGGAGCTTAAGCTCATCGAGTCCGCCTTGAAGAACAACACGCCCACGCTCGGTGTATGCCTCGGCGCCCAGATGATGGCAAAGGCCGCCGGCTCAAAAGTCTACGAGGGCGGGAAAAAAGAGATCGGCTGGTACGGAGTAAGCCTTACGGACGAGGGGGTGGACGACAGGCTCTTTATGGGGCTCTCCGACGAGTTCACGGTCTTCCAGTGGCACGGCGACACATTCGATGTGCCGGAGAACGCCGAGCTCCTCGCCTCTTCAAAGCTCTTCCCGAACCAGGTGATCCGTATCGGAAGCCGCGCCTACGGCGTCCAGTTCCACCTTGAGGTCACCGAGAGTATGATAAGGGAGTGGATAGAGGTCAACGGGGATGAGCTTGCCGGGCTTAAGGGCGTCATAGACCCTGAAGAGATAATAAGGGAGACTCCGGAAAATATCGCCGGACTGCACGCCTGCGGCCGTACCGTTGTGGAGAGGTTTTTGAGGATGATTGACTGATTTTCAGGCACCGGGTGACTGCAAAAAAGGCACTACCCGCCGCCCTCGAAGGTAAAACGCGGCAAAACGCCCGTTTTTCCGTAAAGCTTGCCTTGGCATCCAGGTTGCATTTGCATTATTGATAAGGAACTGTCTTTATAGAATCTACGGTTACAACGGCGTGACCTATCTTTAAAAGATGTTTTTGTGAGTAAGGCAACGGCGCCTTTCCCGCAGGGGGGCGCCTTTTTTCATCCCCCTCAAAAAAAAACGGCAAAAAATCATGAGGGAGGAAGTCGTAGATGAAAAAGAATATCTGGCCTATTGTAATCGCGGTTTTATTTTTGCTTTGGAGCGGGGAGTCTTATGCCACCCCCTCGACGACATACTGGACGCCGGCCACTTCGGACATCCAGCCCTACGGGGTGCTTCACATCGGAATAGACAACTACTTCACCGTCGGCAGGAAAAACGAGAAGGGGGCGCTCCCGACCGACATAGGGCTGACGATAGGGGTGCTGCCCTACGAGAAGCTTCAGCTTGAGGTCGGGGTCGATTACCTCGAGCCAACGACAGACCCGTTCCTCTTCAACGCCAAGCTCGGCACGCCGGAAGGGGCGCTTTTCGAGGGCTCACCGGCCCTTAACATCGGGATATTCAACGTAGGGACGGACAGTAAGGACTCTTCAAAGGACGGGGACGGCAGGACGGACCTCGACATAGTCCACATCATGGTCGGAAAGACCCTTCCTTTGAATCTCGGAAGACTGCACGCGGGGGTCTACTACGGCAACGGCAAATCCCTTGTGGACAGGAGAGGGGACAAGGAGAACGCCGGCTACATGGTCGGCTGGGACAAGGGGTTCTCGCCGAAAAAAGAAGGCACCGGCGAATACAATAAATGGGTAGCGGCCGCGGACTGGGCGAGCGGCAAGAACGCCATAGGCGGGGGCGGCGTCGGCATCTACCACTACTTTACGAAGGACATCTCGCTTTTAACCGGCCCCGTCTGGTTCAACGAACCTTCTCTGGCAGGGCCGAACCCGAACGCCAAGTGGGTCTGGACGACACAGCTGGACATAAATTACTGAGCACAGGAAAAACATACAAGCCGGCGATGAAGCCCTGTGGCCCTTAAGTAGGGCGGCTTGAAAGATCAAAGAAGATCGGGAGGGAAGTTCGATGGGAAAGGTCTGTGTAGCCGCAGCGGGGTTATTGGAGAGTCTCAAAAGAAGCGCGTTTTTACTTTTGGCGGTCCTTTCGGGTTGTCTTCTGAACGCCGGGGTTGCCGGGGCCGCCGAAGGCGCCATAGACAAGGCCGACACCGCGTGGCTGTTGGTATCGACCGCGATGGTCATGTTCATGACTCCGGGGCTGGCGATATTCTACGCGGGGATGGCAAGAAGGAAAAATGTGCTGTCGACCATCATGCAGAGTTTCTTCATACTCTGCCTCATTACGGTCCAATGGGTACTTGCTGGCTACTCTTTAAGCTTCGGCCCTGACATAAACGGCGTCATAGGGTCTTTAAAGTTCCTGGGGTTGAATAATGTCGGGGTGGAGGCGAAGGGGACCATACCGCATCTCCTTTTCATGGCCTTCCAGGGGATGTTCGCGGCGATAACCGTGGCCCTCATAACCGGTGCCTTCGCCGAGAGGATAAAGTTCTCGGCGGTCGTCGTCTTCAGTATACTCTGGGCGTTTTTCGTGTACGACCCTCTCGCGCACTGGGTCTGGGGAGGGGGGTGGCTGCAGGCAATAGGAGTGCTGGATTTCGCCGGCGGCATAGTAGTTCACATAAGCTGCGGCATCTCGGCCCTCGTTGCCGCCATATATGTCGGAAAGAGGAAGGGGTTTCCCAGGGAGCACATGCCTCCCCACAACCTCACGCTGACGGTGGTAGGCATGGGGATACTCTGGTTCGGCTGGTTCGGCTTTAACGCCGGAAGCGCTCTGGCGAGCGACGCAGGCGCCGTTGTGGCCTTCGTTACGACGAACACCGCCGCGGCCGTTGGGACGCTGACCTGGGCTTTCATAGAATGGGCGCACAGGGGCAAACCGACGATGCTCGGGGCGATGTCCGGGGCGGTAGCCGGACTCGGCTCGATAACCCCGGCCGCCGGGTTCGTGACGCCGGGGGCGTCGATAGTCATAGGGTTTGTGGCAGGGGGCCTCTGCTACATAGCGGTGACGATAATGAAGCCGAAGTTCTCGTATGACGATACTCTGGACGTCTTCGGCATCCACGGCATAGCCGGGACTTGGGGCACTATCGCTACGGGCATCTTCGCCTCCATCGGGGCAACAGGGCTTCTCCACGGCAACCCGACTCAGCTCGTAAAGCAGTGCATAGGCGTCGGCGCTACCATAGCCCTCTCGGCAATAGGAACACTGATACTCCTGAAGGTCGTAGACCTGACAGTGGGCTTAAGGGTCACCAAGGAAGAAGAGATACAGGGGCTCGACCTCACGCAGCACGAGGAGAACGGATATAACCTGTAAGTCTTAAAAAAATAAAAACACGGCACAGGGTTGTGCCGTCAGGTAAAACGGCAAAGGCGCCTTTCGAGGGATTTTATGTATCCCGGGGAGGCGTTTTTTTATTTTTCGGATAAGTCAACTTTTAAAGGGAGGTGCGGGGGATGAAGAAGATAGAGGCGATAATAAAGCCGTTCAAGCTCGACGAGGTGAAAAAGGCTTTAAACGACCTCAATATCGAGGGCATGACGGTATCAGAGGTGAAGGGGTTCGGCAGGCAGAAGGGGCATACGGAGTTCTACAGGGGCGCCGAGTACTCGGTGGATTTCCTCCCCAAGATAAAGATAGAGATCGTCACGACCGACTCTATGGCCGCGAAGGTGGTCGAGGCGATCGTCACAGGCGCGCGTAACGGCAAGATCGGCGACGGGAAGATATTCGTCGTCCCGGTCGAGGAGGCAGTGAGGATAAGGACGGGGGAGACCGGGGAAGAGGCCCTGTAGGAAGACCGCGGACCGACAAAAAAACGATTTTGTACCGGAGGGAATATGTTCAGGAAAGCAGTCGCATTGACGCTCTTTTTGATTTTGACGCCTTTAGCGGCCTACGCCGAGACGGCCCCGGTGAAGATAGACACCGGGGACACGGCCTGGGTCCTCATATCAACGGCGTTCGTTCTACTGATGACCGCGCCGGGGCTCGCGCTTTTTTACGGCGGCATGGTGAGGAAGAAAAACGTGCTCTCGACGATCATGCAGTCATTCGTCATTCTTTGTATCGTAAGTATCCAGTGGGTCCTCTGGGGCTACAGCGTAGCCTTCAGCCCCGATGCCTTCGGCGGGCTCTTCGGCGGGCTTGGGTGGGCGGGCCTGAACTTGGTCGGCACGGACCCGAACCCCGACTACGCCGCCACGATCCCCCATCAGGCGTTCATGATATTCCAGATGATGTTCGCGGTGATAACCCCGGCCCTTATAACCGGCGCGTTCGCCGAGCGGATGAAGTTCTCGGCCTTCCTCGTATTCACCATACTCTGGACGACTATAGTCTATGACCCTGTGGCGCACTGGGTCTGGGGCACCGGCGGGTGGCTCAGGGAACTCGGGGCTTTGGACTTCGCCGGCGGTACGGTCGTACATATAAGCTCCGGAGCTTCGGCCCTGGCCGCCGTACTGGTGCTCGGCAGGAGAAAGGGATACATGACCGAGATCATGGCCCCGCACAACCTCCCGATGACGGTCATGGGGGCGGGGCTGCTGTGGTTCGGGTGGTTCGGGTTCAACGCGGGAAGCTCTCTCGGGGCCAACGGACTGGCGGCCTCGGCCTTCGTGGCGACGAATACGGCGGCGGCGGCCGCAGCGCTCTCCTGGATGTTTGTGGAGTGGGCGCACAGGGGAAAGCCGACCATCCTGGGCCTTGCCTCCGGGGCGGTTGCCGGGCTTGTGGCGATAACCCCGGCCGCCGGGTTCGTATCGGTGGTCCCGTCCATCGTTCTCGGGTTGGCGGCAGGCATTATCTGTTACCTCGCGGTCAGTTTTTTAAAGCCGCTTTTCAGGTACGACGACTCGCTTGACGCCTTCGGCATCCACGGGGTGGGCGGGATGTGGGGGGCACTGGCTACGGGGCTCTTCGCGTCGGCGGCCGTGAATTCCGGCGGTGCGGACGGGCTTTTACACGGCAACGCGGCGCTCCTGGGCAAGCAATTGATAGCGGTAGCGGCCTCGGCCACTTACTCGTTTGTCCTGACATTTATTATCTTGAAGGCGCTGGACGCGGTGATGGGCGTGAGGGTGAACGTGGAGGAAGAGGTAGAGGGACTGGACCTCTCACAGCACAGCGAGAGCGGGTATACGGCTTAACGGCAAAAACCTCGGTTAACTGGCAAAGGCGCCTTGTTGGTCAGGGCGCCTTTTGCTTTTCGTGAAGGGAATACGATATGAAGAAGACAGGCGATAAAACAAGGCTGGTGGTCATCGGCAACGGCATGGCCTCTTCGGCCTTCCTCGAAGAGCTCGTGAGGATAGACCCGGAGAGGTTCGACATAACGGTATTCGGCAAGGAGAGGCATCCGAACTATAACAGGGTGCTCCTTTCCCATGTGCTGACCGGAGAGAAGACGCTCAAGGAGATAATGCTCCATGAACCGGCGTGGTACGAGAGGTTCGGGATAAAACTACGGACCGGCGTAAAGGTCACGGCCATAAAAAGAGGCAGACGCTCCGTGACGCTTGAGGACGGCGGCGAGGTCCCTTACGACAGGCTGGTCCTTGCCACCGGGTCTCTTCCGATAATCCCGAAGATAACCGGGATAGAAAAGGAAGGGGTCGTCACCTTCAGGGACATAGACGACTGCGAGAAGATCAGGGGGCTTTCATCAGGCGGCTCAAAGGCGGTCGTTGTCGGTGGGGGATTGCTGGGGCTTGAGGCGGCGTGGGGGCTTAAAAAGCTCGGTATGGACGTGACGGTAGTGCACCTGGCCGACCGTCTCATGGAAAGGCAGCTTGACGGCGTGGCGGCGTCTTTTCTGTTGGAGGATATCGAGAGACTCGGCATAAAGGTCCTCTTAAAGAAGGAGACGGCTGAGTTCGAAGGCGATGGAAGGGTGGAGAATGTGAGGTTTAAGGACGGGGAAACCATCCCAGCCTGCCTTGCCGTTATCTCTATAGGCATCAGGCCCAATACGGAGCTTGCCGTCTCCTCTGGCATATACTCTCAAAAGGGCATCGTCGTTTCAGACACGATGCAGACTTACGACCCTGCCGTCTGGGCCCTCGGTGAATGCGTCGAGCACAGGGGCGCAACCTTCGGTCTCGTGGCGCCCCTGTTCGAGCAGGCCGCGGTGCTCTCCAACCACCTCGCCGGGGACTGCCGCCTGGTCTTCAGTCAAAAGCCGGTATCCGCGCGGCTCAAGGTCCCGGGGATCGAGCTCTACTCGGCCGGAAATGCGGACCTGTCCGGCGGCGTCGAGTCAGTCGAGTATATCGACAGGGGAGAGCGTATATATAAAAAGCTCCTCATAAAAGAGCAGAGGCTCGAAGGGATAATCATGTACGGGGAGTGCGCCGCCGGGCCGTATCTCTTCACGACGCTGCTTCGGAAGGACGACATCTCCGGCAGGAGGGGAAGCCTTTTGGGCGTGGCCGCCGGTTCGTCCTTCCGGCAGGCCGACTCGATGCCGGATGACGCGATAGTATGCGGATGCAACGGAGTAACCAAGGGGATGATAAAGGAGGCGATAGAGAAAAAGGGGCTCTTTACGAGAGAGGACGTCAAAAGGGAGACAAAGGCGTCCGGTTCATGCGGCGGCTGCTCGTCAATCGTAGACATGTTGCTTGAGGAGACGCTCGGCTCAAGTTTTCAGTCCGCCGCCGGAGCGCAGAGCATCTGCGGCTGCACGAGATACACCAGGGACGATGTCATAAAGAACATAAGGGAGAGGAGGCTTACGACCGTAAGCGCCGTGATGGAGACCCTCGGGTGGGAGACCGTCGGGTGCGACAGTTGCCGACCGGCCATCAACTACTATGTATCCATGGTCTGGCCCGCCGAAGGCACGGACGACCTCACTTCAAGACTTGTAAACGAGCGGGTGCACGCCAACATACAGAAGGACGGGACCTTCTCGGTGGTGCCGAGGATGTGGGGAGGGGCTACTACGCCAATGGAGCTTAAGAGGATAGCCGAGGCGGCGTTGAAGTACTCCGTGCCGCTTGTGAAGCTTACCGGCGGGCAGAGGATAGCCCTTCTGGGGATCAAAAAGGACGATCTGCCCGGAGTATGGAGAGATATCGACATGCCATCGGGCTACGCCTACGGAAAGGCCGTAAGGACCGTGAAGACCTGCGTCGGGTCACGGTACTGCAGGTACGGTACGCAGGATTCGCTCGCCGCGGGCATAGAACTTGAGAAGGTATTCAACGGCCTCTGGATGCCGGCGAAGGTGAAGATGTCGGTGGTCGGGTGTCCGAGGAACTGCGCCGAGTCCGCGATAAAGGACATAGGGGTCGTGGGGGTGGCCGGAGGTTGGGAGATCTACGCTGGCGGGTGCGGCGGCATTGAGCTCAAGTCCGCCGAGAAGCTCGCCACCGTAAAGACCGCCGAAGAGGTCATCGAGATCACAGGGGCGCTCCTTCAGTGCTACAGGGAAGAAGCCGAGTACGGGGAGAGGGTCTTCAAGTGGATAGGAAGGAAGCTCCTGAAGGAAGTAAAAAAGGCAGTGGTGGACGACCTTGAAAACAGAAAAGCTCTTTTTTCAAGGATAAAAGAGGCCATGAATAGGGTTTCCGACCCGTGGAAGGAGAGGATAAAAAGAGCGCTTTGAGCGCGAATCGGTATGAACCGGGCGTCTGCTGATCAGATGAATGGGAGTTTACATCACAAAATTCCCTGTAGCTTGCCCTTGTAAAACCCTCCCCATCGATGGGGGTGAAAAAATGTTTTCACCCTCCCCTCCCTTGATCCCCTCGCAATCGAGGGAGGGGAGGTTTAAGGAGATACCCCGGAGAGGTCGAAGGGGTGGTTCATTTACTGTCATCCGAGGTACTCCTTCGCGAGGCGTCCTGCGGCCCAGTAGCCCAAAGCGGTGGCGAGAACGCTCAAGACAAAGGCGGTCATAAACCCCTCGTAAGAGCCGAGCCACCAGCCTATGGTGCTTCCGGCGGCGGCCCCGGTGAATGATATGAGCTTACGCATCCCGTGCCCTCTTTATCCTCGAGATGATGGAGGAGACCTTGCCGGGGATGTCCTTTGAAAGGAGTATGTCGGAGACCACGGCCACGGAGTCGGCACCGGCGGCCAGTACTTCGACGGCGTTATCTTCCGTTACGCCGCCGATGGCGACTATCGGAATAGAGACGGTCTTTCGTATCTCTCTGAGATACTCCACGCCCCGCGGGCTCCGTGCGTCTTTTTTTGTGACGGTTGGGAATATCGGGCCGAACGAGATGTAGTCGGCTCCGTCCCGTTGGGCGCTCGCGGCCTCCCCGGGGTCGTGGGTCGATACGCCTATGATGGAGTCCCGCCCGAGAAGCTTTCTCGCTTCAGGCAAGGGGATGTCGTCCTGGCCGAGGTGCGCCCCGTCCGCCCCTGAGATCAACGCGATGTCCACCCTGTCGTTCACGATGAAGGCGGCCCCGTATTTTCGCGCGAGCTTCTTTAATATCATCGAGGCTTCGAGGGTCTCTCCGGAGCCGAGCCCCTTTGCCCTCAGCTGCAGTAACCGTACGCCGGAGCCGAGTATCCTTGATGCCGTCTGTTCCATCTCCGGAAGAGAGACATATGCGGTGTCGATGACGGCGTAAAGCCCTTCGGTCTTTCTTTTCATCCGTTGTCCCTGATGCGTTGCAGAGAGCGGGTTTTGAGGATTTTTCCGGCGGCGTCCGGTTTCTTCACATCCGCCGCGCCGTGCCGTGAGGCGCTGTCATATGAGCCGAGGCGTTCACGGATATTCAAAGGAGCCGCCGGTACTACTCCGCCGCGGAGTTCCATCCCTCATTCCCTGAGTTTGCCGAGTTTGATGTTCAGGTCCTTTATCTTTTTACGGAGCGTGTTCCTGTTTATCCCGAGGACCTCGGCGGCCTGTACCTGGTTGCCTTTCGTCTTTTCGAGGACGAGTTTTATAAGGGGCCTTTCCATGAAAGGCATGATGAAGTCATAGAGCTCCTGTTTGCCCTTGTGGTCGGTCTTGTCGATAAACGGCCTGAGCCGGGCCGTTATTATCTCCTCGATGGACTCTTTCCTGTGGCGCGCCTGCGGCAGGTTCAGGTCCTCCGGGGAGATCGCGAGGCCCGGCGACAGGAGCACCGCCCTGCGGAGCACATTCCCCAGCTCCCGGACGTTGCCGGGCCACGGGTAGCTTTCAAGCGCGTCCATGGCCTTCGGCGAGAGCGTCTTTTTCCCTCCGCCGAACTCGTCGCTGAATTTTTCCAGGAAGTAATCGGCAAGGAGCTCCACATCGTTTTTCCTCTCGCGCAGTGCCGGCAGCGTCACGGTCACGCCGTTCAATCTGAAGAGAAGGTCTTCCCTGAACCTCTTTTCGGCCACGGCCTTGTCGATGTCCTGGTTCGTGGCCGCTATAATCCTCACATCGACCTTTACCGGGGCCTTGCCCCCGACCTTGTAGAACTCCTTTTCCTGCAGCACGCGCAGGAGCCGCGCCTGAAGGTCTATGGGCATGTCCCCGACCTCGTCTAGAAAGAGCGTGCCGCCGTCGGCGAGCTCGAACTTGCCCTTTTTCTCCTCCACGGCCCCGGTAAAGGCCCCCTTCTCGAAGCCGAAGAGCTCGCTCTCCATGAGGTCCCTGGGCACGGCCGCCGAGTTTACGGCCACAAACGGCCCCACGCTCCTTGGACCGTTGGAGTGGATGAGCCTGGCCAGAAGCTCTTTGCCCGTGCCGCTCTCGCCGAGGACCAGTACCGTGACGTCCTTGCCGGCGACCTTGCCGACCGTCTTGAAGACGTTCTGGACGGCCTTGCTCTTCCCGATGAATACCGTCTCGTGCGCGAGCCTCTCTTTAAGCCTCTCCGTAAGGTTCACAAGCCGCGCCTTCAAACCCATGGTCTCTATGGCCCTGTCGACCATTATCTCGAGCTCTCCCAGGTCAAACGGCTTTGTTATGTAGTCGAAGGCGCCGAACTTCATAGCTTCAAGCGTGTTCTTCATCGTCGACTCCGCGGTCATGATGATGAACTCCGAGCGGCTGCCCGCCTCCTTGGCCTCCCTCAGTACTTCGAGCCCGTCCTTGCCCGGCATGTTTATGTCGAGTATGGCGAGAGCGATACCGGGGGTCGAAAGAAGCGCCGAGGCCTCCGGGCCGTTTTCGGCCTTGACCACGCCGATCTTTTTCTCCTCCAGGAACCTCTCAAGCACCCAGAGTATGCTCGAGTCGTCGTCGGCTATCAGGGCCTTGAGTCCGCTCATCACTTCTCCTTCTCCACGGTCGGCAGATAGACGGCAACCGTTGTGCCCTTGCAGGGCGCGGAGTCTATCTTTAAAAACCCGCCGTGCTCTTTTATTATCTTGAGAGAGATCGCCATCCCCAGGCCGCTCCCCCTGGGCTTCGTCGTAAAGAACGGGGTGAATATCTTCTCCAGGTCCTCGTGCCTGATGCCGCAGCCGTTGTCCCGTATCTCCACGGCCGCCATCTTTCCGCCCGGCGAACTCTCGTCCACGATGTGGAATTCGGTTATCATCCTCGTAGTCACCTGTATCGAGCCGTTCTCCCCTATCGCCTCTTTAGCGTTCTTCACGAGGTTCAAAAAGACCTGCGTGAGCTGGTTATCGTCTCCCCACACCGGCGGTAGCGATGGGTCGTAGCCCTTCACGAGGGCCGGTGGTTTAAGCCCCTCCTGCAAAAGCAGTATCACGGAGTCCAGCACCATGTGGATGTTCACCGGTTTTTTGTTCAGTTTGGCCGGGCGGGCGAAGTCCAGCATCTCGTTGACGATGAGGTTTAAGCGGTCGGCCTCCTTCATTATGACGCCCGTGTACCCGCCGAGCTTTTCGTCTTTGACCTTTTTCGAAAGGAGCTGCGCCGCGCCGCGTATCCCGCTCAACGGGTTTCTTATCTCATGGGCGAGACTCGCCGCGAAGGTCCCGATGTAGGCGAGCCGCTCCTTCCTTAAAGTCCCGGCCTCAAGGGACTTGACCCCCGAAAGGTCTTTTATCAGGGCGGCCGCTCCGGTCAGGTTGCCGTTTGTGTCGAATATCTGGCTTGTCGTGACGCCCACAGGAAGGGGCTCGGAGAACCTCCTGTGGAGCTTCTCGTCGTACTCGGCGAAAAGACGCCCCTCCCGGAGCGTCTTCTCGATCATCTCGATGATCCGTTGGTCCCGCTTGAATACTTCGGACAGGGGCCTGCCTATCACAAGCGACCTGGATACCCCGGTCATCTTCTCGGCAGACTGGTTGAAGACCCTGACCATCATCTCCCGGTCAACGGCAACGACACCCTCGGCCAGATTCTCTACTATATCCTCATACATTTTTTTAATCCTGCTGATATCTTATAGGACTATTGTGAGTCCTTCAACGCAGTTTTTTTGAGTCTGCTTATGCGTTGCGGGACTGGTGTGAGTCCTTCAACGCAGACAATCCTTGTTTTTGATCACAAAATTCCCCGTAGCAAGCTACAGGGTTTCCTTATAAAAACCCTCCCCCTCGTGGGGGGTGGTATGGGTGGGGGTGAAAACCGGTTTTCACCTGCCTGTACCGTCCGGACTGCCTAATAATTAGGCATCATAACAACAACAACAGATAAAAGCAATAGAAATCAAATGTTTTTAGTTCTGCATAGGCACAGCAAGACTTCGTGAAACCGTCGATGCAGACTGTCCCTGTCGCGCTGAAGGGATGTCGTTTACCCATCGACGCGGACAGCCTTTGCTCGCCGCCGGACTATTTCCGGCGAACAACGGTAAGGCAGGTTTAAAAAAGAATCCCTTGACCCCAAAACTCTCTTTGTCCGATAATCGATACCTATGAAAAAAGAGATGGCAGCGGCGCTTGTCATAAAGGACAGAAGGCT
>JACRCH010000121.1 GCA_016219115.1 Deltaproteobacteria bacterium | reverse complement strand
TTCGGAGTCGCCAAGCGATGAAAGACTGTCTTGGTATCAACTGGCTCCCCCGATAGGTTTTGATTTTAACCGATTGCGGTCAGGCCCCTTTGAGGGGCCAGCAATCGTAAAGCCCCCGGCTTTGCCGGGGGATACTTACTTGAGATTTCCAGCGGCCTCTTTCCTGTTGAAAAAAAGCCCGCCCGCCGGTAGGCGGGCGGGCTGATGAAAAGCCCAAAGAGCCGTCATTGCGAACGTAATGTTGCAGTCTCGTCTCTTGGCAAATCAACTGTTTATAGGTTGCTTCGTCGCAAAAAAACTGACCCCGCAATGACAATCGACGATTTTTCAGCCGTCCGGTTAGACGGCTGTCAGGTGCATATAGCAGATGGCGAACCTGGCGCTTTCAGGTATGTAGCACAACAGCCTGTCTCCCTTCTTCAAGGCCCCTGAGTACAGAAGCTCCTCAAGGATTATGTAGATGGAGGCGGCCCCTGTATTCCCCTTGCTCGTCAGGTTCGTGAACCAGCGATCATAAGGCACGTCGAAGCCCTTCTCGGCCATCCTGCCGTAGAGCTTGCCCTTAAAGTACTCGGATGAGTAATGTGGCAGGAACCACGTCACCTGATCGGGCTTCAGGTTGTGCTTGGCGGCTGCGGGCAAAAGCGCTCCGTCCACGGATACCGGGATTATGTGGGCTTCAAGGATGCGCGCGTCCTGCTTGAAGGCGAAGTAGCTGTGCCTGAGGACGTCTCTCGGGTCTTGCGCCTCGCGCCATCCCCGCAGGGTGCCGTCTTCCTTCTTTACGGCGCCGCTGTACATGCATACCGGCAGTTGTCCCGCGAAAGAGACATTCTCTATCCAGTCTATCCTGAGAGAGAGACGCCCGTCGTTGGGCTCTCCCTTTATCATGGCGGCGCCGGCGCCGTCCGAGAGCATCCAGCGGAGAAAGTCCTTCTCAAAGGCTAAAGAAGGGTTGTTCTCAAGGTCGTCTAAGCGCGCGTCTATCTCAGGCTCGAAGTACGCGCCCCTCATGAAGCTCGATGAGAACTCGGACCCCGTGGAGACGGCGTTGGCGGACAGCCCCGCGGCCACGTTCATGTACGCGAACTTCATGGCCGACATTCCGGCGCAGCAGACCCCGGCCGTCGATATGACCTCCGTAGGGCGGCTGCCCAGTTCACCGTGCACCATCTGCCCGATACCGGGCTTTATCTGGTCGGGGGTCGATGTCCCGCAGCAGAGACACTCTATGTCATCGAGCCGTGCCCCGCTTCTGCCGGAGAGAGTCCTTACCGCCTCGGCCACCATCTGCGCGTTATTGTGCGTGTATCTGCCCGTAGCGGGGTCTATCGCGTAGTAGCGCGTCTTGATGCCGTTATTCCTCAAGACGATACCGCGCGAACGGGACGGCTTGCCTCCGATCATGCCGAGGATCTCTTCCATCTGCTCGTTTTTTACGGGCTTGTTAGGGAAAAAAGACGCAAGATCAGTGATATAGACGTTCTGTGTCATGGAAAGGCCTCCTGAGTTGTTTGGGTTTTTATTCTCGGTTTTGTTGAGAGTTAAGTGGTAATGAAACCTCCTCGCCGGCCCTGGCCAGCGAGGTATCCGCAGGCATATTCTCCGAAAACGGCACGGCAGCCATATTCGGCGAATCAAACGCCGACAATTAAAGGTACTGCGCGACTCGCTCGGTGGAGGAGCCTGACGGCTCTTCGAGCCTTTTCACCTCCTCTTCGAGCCTGCGTCTGACAAACGGCCTTAACAGCGAGCGCGCGATGATGCCGGCGGGCAGGACCGTGAGGATCATGCAGATGAGAAAGGCGAAGTAGACCGGCATGAACGCCTTTCTCATCGGATGCCCTGGGCCGCCTATCTTCCTGAAGACCTTGCCCCAGATGTAGAAGCTCCTGTGGGCGATCTTCTCGCTGGCCACATACCTGGGGTTGACCTTCACCGAGCCGAGCCCGCGAAGAAGCGGTTCGCGCGGCGACCGGCTGAGCGTCTCCGCCGAGTCCGCGAGCGCGCGGCCGAACCGCTGTGCCCTCGCTATCTCTTCCCGGCTTACCCCGGCGGGCGGAAAGACCTTCCAGAAGCCGTCCTTTTTTCCCGTCCACAGCCACCTGGGCGTAGTCACGAATGTCGCCCATGTCGGCCCCTGGTCTATGAGGACCACATTGTCTATAAGGGTGGCCCCGATGGAGGCCAGGCGCTCCTTTACCTTCTCCTGGGCGCTCAGCCACATGTTCCGGCAGGCGATAAAGGTAATGACGGGCCTGTCTTTAAGCACCCTCGCATAGCCGGACTTTAAAAACCCGGTCATCGGCAGCGACGGTGACAGGAACCAGACCTGATAGGCCAGGACGACAAGGTCGAAACGGTCATCGGGGTCGAACGCTACGGGCCTGATCTCTGGCGGGTCCATGTGTACGGATTCCGGGAACGCGTCCATGAACTTCAGGAACGGCCATGGGAAGGGGTAAGGCTCAACCGGCTTGATGTTCTCCCAGGTTATCTCCATGTCATCCCTTCCTTCCAGCGGGGAGAACATCGCCTTCAGACAATTTGTAAGCTGTCCGGTCTGGGAGTAATAGATCACCAGTATCCTTTTCACATCCTTTGGAACCTTGAGACTTTCACTGCCTTGGTGCTTCATTGAGACCTCCTTGTTTTACTGTTTTTTCGTGCCGTTTCACGGACCTGCGCTTCAGGCTAACCCGGCATAAGAACACCCCCTTTCTGTAGTTAAAACGCGCGGATATCCCCCTTGCGTTTTTAAAAACAAAAGCCCCTGGTCCTTATGACCCGGGGCTTTCAAAAACGCCTGTATGTGTAAGCAGACAGCCTCATACGGCCTCCAGAACCGCCGTCCGCAGTTTTGTTTAATATGTTGATTCTGTCGTTACACGTCCGTTTCCTTTTTAACGATTATTCTACTGATATACATATTTTAATACATTTCATGGGTCGCTTTAACAAATAATTTTACATTGGTTTTTCTTATGGTTAACTTTGATAACAGGAGAACGCCGCGCCGAAAAATACCCCCCTTGATTTTCAATGATGGTTGGACTTACAACACTGCGCATTGTCTTGCAGGAGAGAGCCGATATGGAGTAAAATAGACGGGATATGGGAAAGAACGCGCCAAAGAAAGTCTGCTTTGTAAGCCTCGGATGCTCGAAAAACCTCGTCGACTCAGAGGTCATGCTCGGAATACTGAAGGAGTCGGGCCTTGAGATAATCTCGAAAGAGTCCGAGGCCGATGTGATCGTCGTCAACACCTGCGGGTTCATCGGGGACGCCAAGAAGGAATCGATCGACGCGATACTCGCGCTCGCGAAGAACAAGGAGGTCGGACGGTGCCGCAGGCTCATCGTCACCGGGTGCTTGAGCCAGCGCTACAAAAACGAGCTCTCGGTTGAGTTCCCCGAGGTCGACTGCTTCATCGGCACCGGCGAGTACCACAGGATAGGCGAGGCAGTAAAGGAAGACTTCGGGGAGCGGGTCCTGGTGGGGCCTCCGACCTACATCCACGACTACGACACGCCGAGGCTTCTCACCACGCCAGGGCTCTACGCCTATGTGAAGGTCGCCGAGGGGTGCTCGAACCACTGCACCTACTGCAGCATCCCCTCGATAAGGGGAGAGTTCAGGAGCAGGCCCGTGGGATCGGTCATCAAGGAAGCGGCCTCGCTCGCGGCACAGGGGATAAAAGAGGTGAACCTCATCGCGCAGGACACGACCTCGTACGGGGCCGACCGTGACAGCAGCCTTTCGGAGCTGCTCCGCGGCCTCGTCGGCGTAAAAGGGCTGGAGTGGATAAGGCTATTGTACCTCTATCCCGGCAGGATCACCGACGAGCTGATCTCTATAATGAAAAACGAGGAGAAGGTCTTAAGCTACATAGACCTTCCGCTCCAGCACATAAGCCCAAGGGTGCTCGCGGCGATGAACAGGCGGTACACCCGGTCCGAGGTCGTCTCGCTGATCAATAAGCTCAGGAGCAGGCTCGGCGATGTTACCTTGAGGACATCGATCATAGTCGGGTTTCCGGGAGAGACGGAGAAGGAGTTTGAGGAGCTGATGTCGTTCATCGAGGAGGTGCGCTTCGAGCGGCTCGGAGTCTTCACCTACTCACGCGAAGAAGGGACCCCGGCCTATGGTTTCAAGAACCAGGTGCCGAAGAAGGTCAAGGCCGAGAGGATGCGGGCCCTGATGGAGGCTCAGCGGGAGATATCCCTTGAGAATAACGAAAGGCTTATCGGCAGGAGCGTTAATACGCTCATGGAAGGCGGGGCCTTGGATGACGGCTACGCGCTGAAGGGCCGGGCTTCAACTCAGGCCCCGGATGTAGACGGGTGCGTTTATATAAGGAAGGGCGTTGCCAAGCCCGGCGAGATCCGCGATGTGGTAATAACGGAAGCCGAAGACTATGACCTGATAGGAGAGATAAGGGGGTAGGGAGGGCTGATCCTCCCCTGGGGATTCGATTTTATAAATTGAACCCGCAAAATTCGAGAGCCTTCTACAGGTTAATATAGATCAGGGTCAGCACGAAATAAAAGGGTTCAGGTTGCAAACCTGAACCCGCGAAGGGACGGTTTTTTAGGGGTATTTAGAAAGGCTAACTCTTTGATTTATATATGAACATATGGCGGAAGGGGGAGGGAGTGTATTTCTAAAAGCATAGCATTGATACATTTTAAATCTTGACAAGGTTTTTTTACTAATATATAGTCGCTCCTATAAATATCTGGGTGATCCCCATTCAAAGGGGATTTAAAAGGGAATCCCGTGGTCTGCTTAAAGCAGAGAATCGGGAACGGACCCGCCACTGTAAACGGCACGAAATCTGCTAATAACCACTGGCTCTTATGCTGGGAAGGTGCAGAGAGTAGGAAGAACCGTAAGTCAGGAGACCTGCCCAGATATTCCTCACGAGTTCTTCGATGGTAAAGAAGGTGAGGGGTCTGGATATTTCGTAATTTTAGAACTATTCTACCCTTCCTTCATGTATTGAAGCGAAGGGTTTTTTATTTTCACTATATCTATTTTAATCAAAAAACAAAAGGAGGGTTAAAGGAATGGAAAGGATTAATGAAAGGGAGGCTTTTTTAAAGGCGCTATTACCTGTGCTCGTTGTCGTGGGGATGGCTTTCGCGATGGTTGTAATAGCCTATGGAATGGAATCTGTCGCCCCGGGTGTGCATGACACATTCCACGACTTCAGGCACGTAATAGGCATGCCTTGCCACTAACTCTTTCACATTAAACTATGGAGGCTGTATGAACGCATTTTGGAAAAAGAATATCTTTATAGGTATTCCAGTGGGTATCGTCTGGGGCTGGATTTCAATGGGCTTGAACGCATTAAGCGGTGCTTTTGAATTTGAAGGTAGTTTCATCCATGATTTCATAACCTTCAGTATCGGAGGGGCTATCTTTGGGGTTATTGTCGCCGGTTTTTTAAGTCTTGTCGGGGAAAGGCTTCCTTTTAAAAGGCACTTTCCAAAAGCTGTTTTACTTTCAACCTCTTTGTGGCTTCTTTTAAGATTTGGGGGTGTGTTGTTATCGGCTATGGAGCCGGAGAGGTATCATATCGTAACACCACAGACCATACAGGGTTTTGTCCTGTCACTGATCCTAGGTGGGCTTATAGGTATTGCATGGAAAAAGGAATTTTTCGTTTAGAATTTTTGCAGCTTGCATTTTGTCTCAATACTCTCGCCTGGGGACAGTCTGGGGACACAAAAAACAAGGGGTTAGATTGTTCTAACCCCTTGTTTTTCCAACATATAATCTGGTGGAGGCGGTGGGAATCGAACCAGCCCTCAGGCGACATAATCAGCTGATTTATCTATACTTTTTTATCAAAATTTTTGTTTGTTCACGGTCTGTTCACGGTCTGGGAGTTTTACTACAGCCGCTTCTTTTTTATGGAG
>JACRCH010000014.1 GCA_016219115.1 Deltaproteobacteria bacterium | reverse complement strand
TCCAATTTAATATACCTTATCAATTTTGTCAAGTATTCTTTTCCGTAAAAAACAGACGGCGGTTGCGCATCAATCAACTGTTTAATATTGTTGAGGTTTTCTTGCGGTTCATAGACAGAAGAGAGGGATTTTGCTATAATAAAAGCTCCGATATATGGATAAACAAAAACAATACAGGTTCCTTGCCCGTCCCGCCTTCAAGGCCCTCGTAAAGGGTCTTATGAAAGGACATAAGGTATACGGGACCGTTAAAAAAGACGGATTACCGGCGTGGTCCGAGATATCCGAATTTGAAGACCTTATCCTTTTTCAGACCCCGGCCCACCTGTCGGCGAAAGAGTTCCTCTTTCCCCCGAGAGAGACGCTTCTTAAGTTCGATATCACAAACAATACCTGCGAGGCTGTTGTGGTGGCAGAGGATCAGGCCATAATAGGGCTTCACTCGTGCGATATCCACGGGTTAAGCCTCATGGACAGGGTCTTTTCGTACGGCGCTCCGGATCCCAACTACCTCGAGAAGAGAAAGAGGACGGTAATAATAGGCACGGACTGTTTTCCTGACGCGTACTGCTTCTGCGCCAGTGTCGGCACGATGGATGTCGAAGAGGGGTTTGACCTCTTCCTCCATGAGGTAAAAAGCGGGTTTCTGGTGAGGGTGGGGACTGAGCGCGGCGGAAAGCTTTTAAGGAAGTTTACTAATACGAGAGCGGCTTCGGCAAAAGAGGTCAAGGAGCTTCAAGAGCAGAGGTCGAAGAAGGAGAGTTCGTTTGTAACGACCCTTGACGCCCCGGCTGAAGACCTCCCGGGTATCTACGCAAAGAGTAACGACAGCCCCGTATGGGATAAGACCGGGAGCATATGCTACGGCTGCGGCTCGTGCAACACCGTCTGCCCGACCTGCTACTGCTTCGATATCAAAGACGAGGTCAAAGCGGACCTTACGACGGGCGAGAGGGTCAGGGTCTGGGACGGGTGCACGCTGGAGGACTTCGCCCTGGTGGCCGGGGGGCACAACTTCAGAAAGGGCCGGAGCGAGAGGCTCAAGCACCGTTTCAACAGGAAGTTCAGGTACCTGTCCGACAGGTTCTCGGCCCTCTTCTGCGTGGGGTGCGGCAGGTGCTCAAGGACCTGTCTCGTAAAAATAAACATAGCGGGAGTGACAAATGAGCTCATACGAGAGTCCCGTGAAAAATAACGGCTGCGCGTGCGGCGCCCCGTCGCCGTATCTCCCGGTCAGAGCCACCATCGAGCGCACTACGCGGATATCCGAGACGGAGAGGTTCTTTGTCATCAAGCCCTCGGACCCGTTGCTCCTCGATTACGCCCCCGGGCAGTTCTTCATGGCGGGGATAGCCGGGTTCGGAGAGGCGCCAATCTCCGTCACATCTGCGCCGGGCCGGAAAGAGACCTTCGAGCTCTGCATAAGGTCGGCGGGAAGCCTCACGAACGCCCTTCACAGGCTCGGAAAGGGAGACGCCATTCTGGTCAGGGGGCCGTTCGGAAGGGGGTTTGACCTCGATGAGATGAAGGGCAAGGACCTCCTCTTTGTGGCGGGCGGCATAGGGATAGTCCCGATGCGTTCACTCATAAAGGCCGTGCTCGGCGGGAAAGGCTACGGCCGCCTCACGCTCGTCTACGGGTGCAAGACCCCGGAGGAGATGCTCTTCAAGGACGAGCTTGAGGAGTGGAAGGACTCAGGAGTAGATGTGAGGCTCATTATCGACACCGCGTATCCCGGCTGGAAGGGGCCTGTCGGGGTAGTTACTACCCTCATACCCGACCTTGAAATAAGGGAAGGCAATACCCTGGCCGTCGTGATAGGCCCGCCGGTCATGTACAAGTTCGTCATAATGTCGCTCGATAAAAAGCTTCTCGGCCCCGAGGACATCTTCGTGTCGCTTGAGAGAAGGATGAAGTGCGGGCTCGGCAAATGCGGACACTGCCAGATAAACAGCGCCTATGTGTGCCAGGAAGGGCCGGTATTCAAG
The DNA here is from genome assembly GCA_016219115.1 of Deltaproteobacteria bacterium. Lineage (GTDB taxonomy): Bacteria > Desulfobacterota > GWC2-55-46 > GWC2-55-46 > GWC2-55-46 > JACRCH01. The sequence goes on along the minus strand of JACRCH010000014.1, from coordinate 36,253 downwards.
CTGAGCGAATTGAAGGGGATGCACGAGGCGTTCTGAAAGGGTACTGGCGTACGCCAGTACCCTCGTCTTAGGCGGCCTCACCCTACGCCCCGCTGGGTTTGGAAAGACAAGACTTTTTAAGCTGGTTCAGGTTTGCAGCCTGAACCAAATGTTTCGGAGCAGGTTACAAACCTGCTCCTGCAAAAAGCATCCCGGTCGGCAGGAATAAAAAAATCAGATTAACAATACAGGAAGGTTGTGGAGAAAAGAAAAAGCGCCGTGGCGGAAAAAGGCAGGGGCTTTTCAGCCTCTGCCTTTGAGTGATTCGGTAAATGCCTTGTTGTCCTTTACGAAACTCCTTATGATCTTAAACGCCCGCAGTCTCCATGCCGCGACCTGAATATTGTCTCTAATCGGTTTTGAGAAGAGGGAGGTCACTAAATCATAGACCGTATAAACGGGTGAGTAAAACTTCTTCATGGCGTTTATCGTGTGGTACTGAAGCTCATACATGCTCATCAGTTTAGGCTCGAAGACGGCGTGATGGGCGTCGTACAGGCTCCAGTCCTTGTTTTTTATCCTGCCCTCTTTCTCCAAATCGTTAAAAGTCTTGGTCCCCGGCAGCGGGGTCAGGATCAGGAACTGGACGGAGGCGAGCTTGTTCTTCCGGGCGAACTTCCATGTCGCCTCTATCGTATCGACGGTGTCGAGGTCCGAGCCCAGAACGAACATCCCGTGTATCTTTATCCCGTTGTCCTGTATCGCCTTGATCCCGCGCTCCATCTCCTCGACAGTCTGCTTCTTGTTGTAAATCTCCAGAGTCCTGGGGTTGATCGACTCAAGCCCTATGCAGCCGATGAAGCAGTTGGCCTGTTTCATGAGCGAAAGAAGCTCAGGGTCTTTCGCTATGTCGATGTGGAACTGGCCGGCCCATGTGGGGGTGAGCCCCGTTGAGATCATCTCCTTGCAGAGGGCCTTGACCCTTTTCTTGTCGGCGGTGAAGTTGTCGTCGTAAAAAAAGACCCAGTCCAGACCGTCCTTGACCCCGCCTTTTTTTTGCAGCTCCCTGTGGTCCCTGAGGAATTGCAGGGTCCTCTCCTGACAGGTAAACCGGTACTTGTGTCCGAACATGCCGGTAACGGAACAGAAGGTGCAGTTGTACGGGCACCCTCTGCTCGTCATGACGGGCGTCACTGAGATCTTTTTCGTATAGCCTTTTATCAGCGAGAAGTCTATGTACGGCAAATTGTCGAGGTCCATGACGAAAGCGGTCCTGCCGTTATGGGAGATCTGGCCGTTTTTACGGAAGGACAGCCCCGGGACATTTTCAAATCCCTCCCCTTTTTCAAACGCCTTCATGAAGGGGATTATGCTTTTATCCGCCTCGCCGCAGAGCACGAAATCGGCGTACTCCATCGCTTCATCCGGCAGCGCCGTCACATGAGGGCCTCCCATAACGACTTTCTTGCCAAGGCCCCTGCAGGCCCTGGCCACCTCATAACCCTTTTTCGCCGTAGGCGTTATAACGGATACGCCGACGATGTCGGCGGACTTTACCGCCTCTTTAAGGTCAAACTCTCCGAGCGCCTCGCAGTATATCTCCACGTCGTAGCCCCCCAGCTTCAGTATGGAGCCAAGAATAAGAACACCGCGGGGCATACATATGTCGGTGAATACATGGACCCCGTCCGGAGCCGGCTCAATAAGAACTATCTTCACTTAAAACTCCTCCTTAAATACCCCGGATGCGTGTTCCGCTGAAAAAGCCCGCCAAAGAGGCACAATCGCGTAATGACGGAGACCCGGAGAATGCTTTTGGTCTCCAAAACGGTCGCTCGCGCGAGTTGCCGCTGCCTCCGTCGATTATTTTAATATTTCCTTCCGGTTGAATGGGTGTGCCACTCCGCAATCCCGTCACTTTAGCGGCGGGTCAGGCTGGCAAATACAAATGATCTTCCATACCATCAAAAATCTCCGTCATTTATGGCGGAGATTTTTAATTAAGCGCGGCTTTCCGCACGGATAGTGAAGAACCCCGCCATAAATGGCGGGGTTCTTCACGGTAAGGTGATTGTCACTTTTCTAGCCCGCCTTGACCCGCTTACAAAGCGGCGGGATAGCAGCGTTCACCCGTTCAAAACCGCCGCCGCAAGAACAGATTGAAAAGACAGCGGCATATTGGCCGCGCCATTAAAACAGCCGATGAGCGATCTTTCGCCGCTCAGTACGGATTATAATATATTCACGGTCGAATGTAATGCCTAAAATTGCGATAGTGGAGAACGGTTGACATCTCAGGGGATTCGTCCCGCAGAACCTTCCTGCCGGGAGGCTTCCGTGCGGACTCTACGCCGCGCAGCCCGGATAAAGTGGTCAAACCGGCAGAAGCCAGGGCAGCGGAGAAAAAAATCCTTGAGGGCGAAAAGGATCCGGGCCGGGAGGCTCTATCTACCTCCGAGACCCCTGCCTGAACTGTATCCTGAACTCCCGCCGCGCGTAGTCGAACCCCGTGTAGACGGTGACAAGCGCCGTCACGGCCGCGATCGACAGAAACGGGATATCCCCGGTCTTGCCTGAAAACGCCATCGCGTATACGACGGTAGTTATCTGGAGGAGGGTCGTAAGCTTGCCGAAAACGGAGGGGGCTATGACGACCTTTCTCCCCGAGCTCCGGAGCATTATGACCCCGGCCAGTATGACGATGTCTCTTATTATCACCGGCACGCAGAGCCAGAGCGGGACAAAGCCCTTGATGGTGAGCACGATGAAGGCGCCGGAAAGAAGAAGCTTGTCCGCGAGAGGGTCTATGTTGGCGCCGAACTCGGTCCTCTGTTTGAAAGTCCTGGCGATGAAGCCGTCTATGGCGTCGGTTACCCCGGCCACGATGAAGACGACGGTGGCGGCGTGGAGCCGGTCTTTTACCGTAAGGTAGATGAATACCGGGACGAGGAAGATCCTGAATAATGTCAGAGTGTTCGGGACATTTAGAATCATAGCTTATTCTCAGGGCAGCCATTGGAAAAAGGAGCGCGCGTTCGTCTGGGCCTGCGCCTGGGGCAGGGTGGAGAATATCGCGTCCACGAACCTCTGCACCTTCGGCTCATAAGCCTTTATTATCGCGTACTCCATCGATTTCCTGTCAAGCCTCAGGTCCGCGTCCTTCGTGGCGTATTCGGCCTGCCAGAGCCTCTCGCCGGTGGCCGAGTAAAGCTCGTAGGCGGCCTCCACCTTTAAAGAGGCGTATGTGACGAACCTGTCGATGTTCCAGGTCTTTATCTTTATAAAAAGGACGGCGTCCGCGTTCAGGAGCCCCGCGAGCTCGGCCGGGGATTTGCCCGCCATGGAGGAGCTGCCGAGCTTGATGTAGGTGTCGTCCACAGCGGCCGGCGGGACTACCCTGTAGTTCAGGTCCTTGAGCTTCTCGACGGTCATCATCCTGAAGGTATAGCCGACCTCCTTGTTCTCGGCATCGGCCTGCCAGAAGACCGGCACGACCGCTACCGTTCTCGGCGAGTTCGCGGCGTAGCGCTCCGAGAGGTCCGTCCTGACGGCGTTTGCGCAGCCTGTCAGAAACGCGAGGAGCATGAACAGCGGCAGCAGTCTCTTTATCATGGAGTGACAGTCCTTTTGGCCGGTCTTATTATAAGCATGCCGGGGCCGTTTGCTATGACCATGAAGTCGTCCCCGGCCTCTTTCGCCACCTTCTCGGAGAGGGCGTTGGAGGGGCCGGTGACCTTTGCCGTGACCTCTATCCTCCCCCTGGAGAAGGCGCCGTAGGAGAGGTCCTGTATCATGCCGACCCGTTTGAGCGAAGCCATGAGGGTCTTGAAGGAGGCGTAGTCGGTCAGGTCCAGGATGTTCAGTTTAACGGTCGAGGTGGTCTCGGCGACCCCGGCGAGCCTCAATATCTCGCTCTTGAGCTGAACCGTGTCCACGCTCGCCTCTATCCAGAGGTGGAAGAGCTCCACGGCGCCGGGGGTCTGGTCTGACGCGTCAGGGAGGTCTACAGGCGCCGGCGGTATATCTTCCATGTGGTTAATCCACCCCTCGGCGAGTATCTTGTAGTTGAGGATAAAGGCCCTCGGGGACGACGAAACGGAAACCTTCGCGGTATCAGGGTTTATGTCGACGGAGTCCCTTTTGATCACCGCGTCGGCAGCCGAGAGGACGGCGTTTTTAAGCGCCTGGTCAAGCGCCTTTCTCTTCACCTCGGCAATGTCGCCTGATTTCGAGGCGACCCCTTCGGCTTTAACGGCCAGGAGGTCGTCTGCCATGGAAAAAGCCGGGGCGAGTAAGGCAAACGCGAGGAGTATCAGTGATATAAGGAATTTCATCTCTTCAGGTGTCCTTTTACAAGGTCTATTATATCGTTTTTTCTCTCAGGAGAAAACCATCTTATTTCAGGGTCCCGCTTGAACCAGGTGACCTGCCTCTTGGCGTAGCGGCGGGTGTTTTGTTTAATCAGCTCCACAGCCTCATCCAGCGGGTACTCCCCGTTTAAAAACCCGGTCATCTCTTTATACCCCAAACCGCACATGGGCTTCAAGCCGGAACCGTAACCCATCGAAAGCAGCCTTTTCGTCTCGTCAAGAAGCCCCCGTTCCATCATCTCATCGACCCGCCCTTCGATAGCGGCGTACAGGGCGGCTCGCTCCCTGTGGAGGCCGATCTTCAGGGCGTCAAAGGGCTCCTCGGAGAAGGCGTGTTCCCTGTGGAATTCGGAGATTGGCCGCTTTGACAGCTCCCAGACCTCAAGGGCGCGAATGAGCCTGTTGGTGTTGTTAGGATGAATCTTTTCCGCGCTTACGGGGTCTACCTCCTTTAGTCTCCCGTAAAGCGCCATATTGCCTTTACTGCGGGCGACCTCCCTCAGGGTCTCTCTCAGGTGCTTGTCGGCCCGGGGCCCGTCGAATATCCCCTGCGTGAGCACCTTGACATAGAGCCCGGTGCCTCCTGCCACAAAGACGCCTTTGCCCCTTGAAAGTATCTCGCCGATCTTCTTGATGGCCTCTTTTCTAAAGCGGGCCGCCGTGTACTCTTCGTCCGGATCAGCGATGTCGATGAAATGGTGAGGGACCCCGCCAAGCTCCTCTTTCGAGGGCTTGGCGGTGCCTATGTCCATGTGTCTGTAGACCTGCATCGAATCGGCGCTGATTACCTCGCCGTTGAAAAGCGACGCAAGCTCCACGGCGACACCGGTCTTGCCGCTCGCCGTGGGGCCGAGGATGAAAGTTAGCTTTGACTTCTCCATCTTCAAAAAACTTCCCTGCCTTGATAAAAAGAGATTTTAACACAGGGGGAGGGGAAAATGAACCTGCGGCCGCTTTATTTCCAAAAAAGGCGCAGGGCCCTTTTTCAGCCCGACACTACGCCGTCTCAAGCCTGATAAGAGTAAGCTCGGGCGGGCAGTTCAGCCGCACCGGTATCCCCACTACACCCACCCCTCGAGAGACATAGACCTGGGTCTGTCTGCCGGCGAGCCTTACCAGCCCCCCCGAGTACTTCTGTCCGTAGCTCGACGGGATGACCGGCGCGTACGAGAACGGGAGCCTCACCTGTCCGCCGTGCGTGTGGCCCGAGATCACCAGGTCAACCCTCTCGTCCCGGGGCAGGCCCTCGGCGTAGTCAGGGTGGTGCGCAAGGAGTATTCTGGGCATCTCTTTATCGACCCCCGTGAGGGCCTCTTTTGTGTCCGGGAAGTCCTCGAGGTAGTCCTTCACCCCGGCTACGCACAGCGCGCTCTTCCCGGATTCTAAGACCCTGTGGCTGTTCTCCAATAGCGGTATCCCGTGGGAGTTTATCACGCCGACCGTGTGGGATTTGCCGGCATAGTGGTCGTGGTTGCCGAGTATGGATAAGAGCCCGCGCCGCGCCTTGAGTCCGCTTAATGCCTTGATGGCCGGGGCCACATATTCCTTCCTGTCGTCTACGTAGTCGCCGGTCAGCACCGTCAGGTCGGGCTTCAAGGAGTTAGCCTTCTCGACCACCCGCTTGAGGTAATCGAGGCTCACGAAGGCGCTGTGGTGGACATCCGTGACCTGGCAGATGGTAAACCCGTTGAACTCCTGGCCGAGGCCGCGAATCCTTACCGTTACCTCCTCCAGATGAAACTCCCTGGGCTCCAGCACGAACCCGTCCACCATGAGGGCGGAGCCGAGAAGGACGCCGCCTTTCAGGAAAGCTCTCCGTGAGATCAACCGTTCACCTCTTGAACATCGCTTCTATTTCGCTTCTCAGGAATTTTTTTACTACCGGTCTGCCGTGCGGGCAGTGGGCCGCGAAGTCAACCCCGGAGAGTTCTCTCAAGAGAGCGTTGCCTTCTTCCTTCGTAAGCGGTCTCGGCCCCCGGATAACGCCGTGGCACGCTATCCTCATGAGGACCTCTTCTATCTTCACTTCGGCTCTGGAGCTTCCGCCGCCGCTCGCAAGCTCCTCGGCTATGTCTTTTATAAGTCCCGCTGAGCTTCTCGCCGTGAGTATGTCGGGCACCGCCTTTATGAGGAAAGTGGCGCCGCCTCTCTCGCCCGATGGGCCGAAGTCCATTATCTCGAAACCGAGCCTTGAGAGTTCTTCAAGGGAGCGCGTTACGGCGTCCTTCTCCTCCGGGGTCGTCTCGAACCTCTCCGGCAGTAAAAGCATCTGCCTTCTTACCTGAGACTCCGTGTATCTTTTCCTGAGCCTCTCAAAGGCCGCCCTCTCGGCGGCCCCGTGCTGGTCGATGAGGTAGAACTCTCCCGAGGGGTTCTCGGCTATGAGGAATTCGCCCCAGAGCTGCCCCACGGTGGAAAGGGACAAAAACTCCGGGTTTACGGCCTCCCTCCTCTCTTCACGGAACTCAAACGGGATCAACGCCGCCGGCTCGTAAAAAGAGGGGCCTTCCCCGGCGTGGGGCCTCCAGGCCGGGGTCGAGGCTGAGTATGATACGGTTGGGCCGGGCGCGGCAGGCCGGGCTGAAGAGAGCGCCCCCTTGACTCCGGCCTTGACGCAGTCGTAGATGAACCTGGGGCTTTTGAACCGTACCTCGTTTTTCGCCGGATGGATGTTTACATCTACATCCTCGGGGGCCACGATCATGTCGAGGACTACGAACGGGTATCTCATCCCGTCGATTATGGTCCCGTAGCCGTCAAGTAAGGCGCGAGTTATCCCTTTGTCGCGTACCGGCCTGCCGTTCACATAGAGGTAAACGGATTTGGCGGTTGCGTAATTGAGCTCATGGCTCCCGATGCAGCCTTTCACGAACGGGGTAGCTACCTCGATTAGGCTTGCCGCGGCGTCCTTGCCGAAGAGGTCCGCTATCCTCTCCCTGAGGCTCCCGGCGGGCGCCTCAATCGGACGCGACGACCCGTGGACGAGCTTGAACATTATCTCAGGGTGTATAAGGGCGGTCCGCTTGAAGACATCGAGGATATAGCCGTACTCGCTCTCGCCGGAGCGCATGAACTTGAGGCGCGCCGGAGTGTTGTAGAATATATCCTTTACCTCGATGGTCGTGCCCTCGGGACACCCGTCGTCAATGATCTCCGGGGCCGAGCCTCCTTCTATCAGTACCGACGTGCCGGAGACTTCCGCGCGCCGTTTGGTACGGAGCCTCACCCTGGCGACCGCTGAGATGCTTGAGAGGGCCTCGCCCCTGAAGCCCATAGTCCGTATGTCGTCGAGGTCGGCCTCGGTCTTTATCTTGGAGGTGGCGTGGCGGAAAAAGACCAGGGGCGCGTCTTCCTTCGAGATCCCTTCGCCGTTGTCAGTTACGCTTATGAGGCGCTTTCCGCCCTCGGTCACATAGACGGTTATGGAGGTGGCGCCCGCGTCTATGGAGTTCTCAAGGAGCTCCTTCAAGACGGAGGCCGGCCTTTCTATCACCTCTCCGGCGGCTATCTTGGAGGCGAGAAGCTCATCGAGTATCTTTATCTTGCCGGGCATAGGGCGTACCGGAAAAAGATTGGAATCATCAGGACATGATACTATTTTGGGGGAAGAAATTCAAAGTATAGTTGGGGGAGGGGGATTTTGTTCTGTCTTTAATCACAAAATTCCCTGTAATTTTTACACACAATGGGGCGCCAGGGTGAGGCCGCCTGAGGCGAGGATACTGGCGTGCGGCTAATTAAAAGTTGACCCCCTGTGTCTTAGAGCTTTTTCCGCCCTGCCGGGCGGCTTCTGAGGGCTAAGGCTCGCGTCGCTTTCAGCCTCCCCGTCCCGTGAACTTCGCCTCTTAGGTCGCTGGCGCTCCTTTCTTCCCCGGCTCGTTCACGTCTCCCTCCCTTAGGCTCGCTCACCTTACCCTCCGTGTTTGGTTTAAGGGCAAATCATTCACCCCCTCCCTTCCCTTGACGGGTGGGGTGAGTGGCGCACGGCTGATTAAGGACACCTTTTTTGCCTTGTCTTTAACAAACCCAAGCGGGGCGTAGGGTGAGGCCGCCTGAGGCGATGGTGGTGAGTGAAGCCGGGGAGGCAGGGAACGAAGTGACCGTAAGCGGCGAGCGAGCGGGGCCGGAGAGGAAGAAAGCGGCCAGAACCCTACCCCCAAGAACCGCACGGCAGTGCGGAAAAGACTCTTTCGCACAGTGGCCGGATTAAGTCTTTTCAATCGATTAAGCACCAACAAAATATCAGGGTTCAGGTTGCAAACCTGAACCTGCTCAAGTGGAGGAAGAAAGCGAAGCGAGCCTTAACCCGCAAAAGAGCGCGGAAGCGCGTAAAAAGCATTTGTCACGGAGCATAAAAAAACCGGAAGTTTTTGTTTCTTATTCAAACCACTTCCCCCTACAGATACCCCTTCAGCGGGCACTCGGAGCAGAGCGGGTTTTTTGTCCTGCAGTAGTCTTTGGCGGTCTTGACGATGAGCGCGTGGTATTCGTTGAAGAGGGCGGCGTCTTTGGGGAGGTTTTCCATGAAGAGCGTTTTTATCTCGTCGTAGCCGGCATCGTGACCGGTAAGGCCGTGGCGTGAAAATATCCTCTTCGTGTAGGCGTCTATGACGAACTCGGGCTTTCCGGCGGCATAAAGGATTATCGAGTCCGCCGTCTCCGGGCCTACCCCGTTTACATCGAGGAGCTCTCTACGGAGAACGGCTGAGTCTTTCCTTAAAAGCCTGTCCAGGCTGCCGCCGCAGCCATTAAAGAGAAAGGATGTGAAGTTCTTGAGGCGTTTGGCCTTGATGTTGAAGTAGCCGGCGGGCCTGATGAGGGCGGCGAGCTCGACCGCTTTGAGAGCGTGTATCTTCTCAGGCGTCAGCAGCCTCTTGCCCTTGAGGTTGGAGATGGCCTTCTCGACGTTCGTCCAGGCCGTGTTCTGGGTGAGTATCGCCCCGACTATCATCTCGAAGCGGGTATTGGCAGGCCACCACCCCTGCGGGCCGAAGCTTTCAAAGAGGCAACTGTAGTAAGCCTTTAAAAGAACGGATGTGGATGGGGTCTTCTTCATGCGGATATTTAATCTGTAATTCCCTGTAGACCTGCCCTTGTAAACCACCCGTTTGACGGGGCATGGAGGGAGGAATGACTTTTCAGCTCCCCTTGAGTCCGCTCGCAATCGAGGGAGGGGAGGTTTTATAGTGACTTTAAACGCTCGACCTCGGCCGGCGTGAGAAACCGCCATTCCCCGACCTTCATCTCCCCGAGCCTTATGCCGGCGAACTCCACCCTCTGAAGCTTCGCCACAGGGTGCCCCACGGCCTGACACATCCTTTTTACGAGCCTGTTACGGCCCTCGTAGACCGTAAGCTCTATCCACGAGTTCTCCTTGGTCTGCCTCACAAGGCGGGCCTTGGCGGGCAGCGTCCTGCCGTCATCGAGCCAGACGCCGTTTTCGAGCTTGTCGATATCCTCTTTCGATGGGAGATCCCTTACCTTTACTAGGTACTTCTTTGCCACCTTGAAGTTCGGGTGTATCAGCTTGTTCGACAGCTCTCCGTCGTTTGTAAGAAGGAGCACCCCTTCGGCGTCGTAATCGAGCCTCCCTACGGGGTAGACCCTTCCCTTGACCCTGGTCAAAAGCTCCACTACCACGGGTCTTTTCTCGGGGTCCGATACCGAGCTTATGTATCCCTTGGGTTTGTTCAGCAGGACATATATCTTGGGGCCGCGCGTGGATATTGCCTTGCCGTCCACGGCTATCGTGTCTTTTAAAGGGTCGGCCTTGGCCCCGAGCTCAGTTACCGTCTCCCGGTTTACCGTGACCCTGCCCTGGGTTATCAGCTCCTCCGCCTTCCTCCTCGAGGTTATCCCCGCCGAGGCTATTATCTTCTGAAGCCTTTCTGTCCCCTCCTGCTCCGGGGTCCTCTTCGTCGAAGCCGCCCTCGAACGGGTCCTCGCCGGTCCGGTCTTCGGCCGGTACTTCGGCGCTGTCGGGGTCTCCTTCCCTGTCTCCTGCGTCAGGGGCCTCTTCAAACGGCTCTTCGGCGTCGGACCTCTCTTCTCCGTCTCCTTCGTCCAGGGTCTCTTTTTCCCCGACGGCCACGGGTGCGCCTCTTTCTTGAAGCGTGTTTTGGATTCCGGCCCGGTAGCCGGTTTCGTCTTGAACTGGGTTCTCGACTGGGTTCTCGGCTGCCCCTTCGTGGCCCTGGGTTTCGGCGGCATGTTCTTCCTCCATCTTTTGAATGTCCTTGAGGCTCGGCAGGCACGAGAGGTCTTTCAGGTCGAAAGTCTCAAGGAACTCTTTGGTCGTACCGTAAACGACAGGCCTGCCGGGGACTTCCTTCCTGCCGACTATCTTTATGAACCTCTTTTCCATGAGGGTGGCTAGCACTCCGCCAGAATCCACCCCCCTTACCGCTTCGAGCTCGCCCCTTGTGACGGGCTGCTTGTAGGCTATTATGGCGAGACTTTCCATCGCGGCCTTGCTTATTTTCTGCATCCCGATCTTGAAAAGCTTGCGGAGCCACGGGGAGCTGTCGGGGTTTGTCCTGAACCGGTACCCCCCGGCGACCTCCTCGATGAAGATGCCGCGCCCGGAGCTTTTGTAGTCTTCCATGAGTTCCTCTACGGCCTCTTTTACGACCCCCTTCTCCTCACCCTCAAGCACGCTTGAGAGCCTGTCGAGCGACACCGCGCTCTCGGAGGCGAATATCAGGGATTCCAAAAGCGGTTTCAAGCTATCTTTATCGGACATCTCTCTTTTTCCTCTTTGATCGTTTAATTATCCGTAGCTTGCCCCTGCGAGTCCCTCCCCGTTGAGGGGGGAGGATAGGAGGGGGTAGTCTGATTTTTTCACCTTCCGCTTGAGTCCCCTTCCATCAAGGGAGGGGAGGGTTTGGCGCCATGGAGATAACGCCGCTGACCGGGTCAGTTCGACTCTTCCGGAACGACTTCTTTATCCGCTTCTTCAGCGGCCGTATTCTCTCCGGCCTCTTCGGCCTTCTGCTCATCGGGCGCGGGCCTGGGCACGAAGACCCTTATGACGCCGTCCCCGGTCTGGTGCACCTTTATGAGGAGGAGCTTGCAGAGCTCGAGTATGGCAAGGAAGGTGACGACTATCTCGCCCCTTGTGGCGTCGTCCTCGAAGAGCGAGGTGAAGGTGGCGCTCTTCGCCTCGTTCAGGCGTTCCATGATGAAGTTTATCTTGTCGGCTATCTTGAAACGCTCGACGGTGAGCTCTATGGCGCGTCCCTTCTGGGCCCTGGCAAGTATGCCCTTGAGGGCCTCCATCAGATCGAATACCGATACGCTCATGAGGCCCGCGCCTTCTTCGAGCTCGTCGAAGTCTACCTCCGTGCCTCTGGCGAAGACGTCTCTCCCGAGAAGGTTCCTCTCGCCGAGTTCTCTGGCGGCCTCCTTGTATCTTCTGTACTCAAGGAGCCTTTTGACGAGCTCTTCCCTCGGGTCAAAACCCTCTTCCTCTTCCTCCGGGGCCTCTTCGTCCACTGGCAGTAACATCTTGCTCTTTATGTGGACCAGCGTGGCGGCCATGACGAGGAACTCGCCGGCGAAATCAAGGTTCATCTCCTTCATGATGTCGATATACTCGAGGTACTGCTCCGTGATTACGGCTATCGGTATATCGTATATGTCCACCTCGTTTTTCTTTATGAGGTGCAGGAGCAGGTCCAGGGGCCCTTCGAATATGTCGAGTTTTATGTTGTAAGCCATATATGGTCTTTCAGGGGTTGACGGATTATTCGAGGCCCATCGCTCTTCTTACTTCCTCCATGGTGCCTCCGGCGGCCTCGGCGGCCTTTTGGGCGCCTCTTTCAAGGATGCCCTGGAGCGCCCCGGGGTCTCTCTCAAGCTCGGCCCTCTTTTTGCGGATGGGCTCAAGCCTGGCAAGCACTTTCGGGATGACGGATTTTTTGCACTCCGTGCAGCCGATACCGGCGGTGGTGCAGCCTTCCCTTACCCACGCCCTGGTATTCTCATCCGAATAGAGGAGATGAAAGGTGAGGAAGAGCGGGCAGACTTCAGGGTTTCCGGCGTCGGTCCTTCTTTTGCGGGCCGTGTCGGTCATCATGTAGAGTATCTTTTTTTCGACCTCCGCGGGGGGGTCGGAGAGAAATATCGAGTTGTTGTAGGACTTGCTCATCTTCCTGCCGTCGGTCCCCAGGACCTTGGGCGCCGATGTAAGAAGCGTTTCGGGCTCCGGGAAGACCTCACCGTAGAAGTTATTGAACCTGCGGGTGATCTCCCTTGAAAGCTCGACATGGGGGGCCTGGTCTATGCCCACGGGGACCTTGTTCGCCTTGTATATGATGATGTCCGCGGTCTGTAGCACCGGGTATCCCAAAAACCCGTAAGTATGCAGGTCCTTGTCCCTTATCTCCTGGAGCTGTTCCTTGTACGTGGGGTTCCTCTCAAGCCACGGCAGAGGGGTTATCATCCCGAGAAGCACCAGAAGCTCGGCGTGCTCCTTTATGGAGGACTGCCTGAAGATTGTCGATTTGGCAGGGTCTATCCCGACCGACATCCAGTCCAGCACCATCTGGCGGGTGTTCTCCTTGATGCCGGCGGGGTTGGCGTAGTCGGTAGTAAGCGCGTGCCAGTCGGCCACGAAGAAGAAGCACTCGTAGTCCTCCTGGAGCTTGAGCCAGTTGGCAAGCACCCCGTGATAATGGCCTAAGTGGAGTTTGCCGGTCGGCCTCATGCCGCTTAATACGCGCTTCATCAGTAAACACCTCCGGTAAGAAGACCCACCATGAGGAAGACCAGGGGAGTGACAAACCTGTTTAAGACCCCTGACATGATAAGTGCTATAAGTATGATAAACCCGTAGGGCTCGATCCTTGAGTATGCGAACGCCTTGTCCGGCGGCAGCGCCGCCGCCAAGACCTTGCTCCCGTCAAGCGGAGGGATCGGGACAAGGTTGAAGACCGCAAGCGAGATATTGAGTATGATGGACAGCTCGACCATCACGAAAAGCGGCTTGTATATGCCGGGGAAATTTATAAGCAGTGATGGCCCCAGTAGTATGAAAAGCTTGTGAATTATGGCGAAAACGGCCGCCAGAAAAAGGTTAGACAAAGGCCCGGCAAGACTCACCAGGATCATCGACCTGGACAAGTTCCTGAAATTCCTCGGGTTTATCGGAACAGGCTTCGCCCATCCGAACATCCCCGAGAGAAATAACATCAGGGTGCCGACCAGGTCCAGATGTTTTACAGGGTTCAAGGTGACCCTGCCGAGCATCTTCGCCGTCGGGTCTCCCATCCTGTAGGCCACCCACGCGTGGGCGCACTCGTGGACCGTAAGCGCAAGGAGTATCGGCGGGGCTGTAAGTAGTATTCTCTGGAAGTATTCTTGAAGCATTATGTACCTTTAACTTTTAAGTGTATCAGATGGGCTCCTAAAGCGTCAACGCAAATTTTAATATTGCCTTCGGGTTGAATGGGTGTGCCACTCCGCAATCCCGTCGCTTTAGCGGCGGGTCAAGGCTGGCAAATACAAATGTTCTTCCATACCATCAAAATTCTCCGTCATTTATGGCGGAGAATTTTAATTCCGCGGCTTGCCGCGTATGTGAACCCTCCCTGGGCTTAAAACCCCAGGGTTTTCAGAACGTTAAAAATAAAAACAGATATCCCTTCGGGATACCCAGCTGGCAAGGCTAGCGGGGTGGTTCATGGGCCGGGGTTCGGTTTTGAGAGAAAAAAAGGAAAGGGGGCGTCCATCCGGCGGACCCGGCCGTTTTTTATCCCGTCGGTTACCTGACGGCAAAAAAAGGGTTTTATGTTATAATCCGTACATCGAAAAGCCCCATGGGGAACCCTGAAGATGATCTCTCTCGCTGAAAAGAGGATTTTTAAGGTCTTTGGAGCGTTCTGCCTGATAATTTTAACGGGCTGCGAGCTTCTGCCGCTGGCCGCCTCCCCGATAGTGGTGAGCGGGGCCGGCGGGGGTGTGGCCTATACTTTCACGAACATCGCCTACAAGACCGTAAGCTATCCCGTCAAGCAAGTCGAATCTTCTCTCAGGGCGGCCTTTAAGAAGATGGATATAAAGGAGACCTCCGAGGCGGCCTCCGACGGCGCGGTCACTATCAAGGCAAAGACCAAAAAGCTCGATATAACCATCGAGCTTGAGAAGGTTACGCCAAAGACGACCAGGATAAAGGTGGACGCCAAAGATGGCCTTTTTTTTAAAGACAAGGCCACGGCCACGGAGATAATAACCCAGACTGAGAAGGCCCTTGAAGACAACGGCAGGTAGCCCCGCTCAGGGGCTGCGCCTTTTGTGCGCGTACGCCGTCAATGTTGAGACCAGCGCGGGGAAGGAGACCAGCGCCCCCAGGCCTATGAGTACGGCCATGTACCCGTAGCCCATCTGCCGCGAGCAGATAAAGGCCGCCCCACCTATGGGGAAGGAAGCGAAGATCGCGTTTTTGGCTATTATGTACCCTTCGAAGTCCATGCCGGTGGTATCAAACGACGGGGCTGTCAAGGCGGCCCTGTCCACCTTTGCCTTCGACAGGTTCCTGACCACAAGGAGATTGACCAAGAGAGCGAGGACCAAAAAACCTCCCTCAAGCCAGGACCTGTAGATGAAAGACCACGCCCCGAGCGCCAGATAGACCGCCGTAACGGGCCTTAGGATGTATAAATCGAAAAACCTGACCTTACCGTACTCCGTCAATCGTACTCTCCTTTAAAAAATAACCGGAAAAAGCCTCCCACGGGACGCACCGCCGGGAAAGCGCTGCCGGGAAGACCATCTTCAGCCTTCCGTCACGCCTTCTTTTTCTTTTTTGAGGTCTTTACGAAGTTTTTGACGAATGCCTCTTCGTCCTCTCTTGTCTCAAGCTCCCGGTCGAGTCTCTTTTTAAGGAGCGCTTCCAGGACCTCTCCCATGAAAGGCCCCTCCGGTATCCCCATCTTCAGAAGGTCCTTGCCCTTGACGGCCGTCTCCGTGTATTTAAGTTTCGTGATGTAGTTTGAGATGGCCTTCCTGGCGGACTCCTTGCCGGTCCTGGCCATCAGGTATATGAGTATCTCTATCGGGAGGTCCTCAAGGAGGGCGTAAAGGGCGCTCTCTTTTTTAACAAGCCCGGCGTTTATCATGTTCAGGGCCCTTATGCCCTGCTCCCTCGCCGATAAGACCTCGACCCTCTTTTTGCCGGAGATCATGAGCGTCTTTGTGAGCCCTTTGAGCTCTTCTTCCGAGAGCGGGTCAGTGAGGGCCAAAAAGAGCGCGAGCCAGTCCTCGGTCTTGTCCTTCGTGTACAGGAGCTTGTGCCACACCAGAGTTTCGCGCGTCCTCTCGAAGAAAAGCTCCCGGTCCGCATCCCAACTGACCCCTTTGTGTATGAGGCCGAGAAGCCCGAGCTCATGGAGCCTCTTGATCGACTTGGAGGCCGTCTCCTCTTCGAGAATGTTTTTGAGCTCCTCGATGAGCCGGGCCCCCGAGAGGCGCTTGAAGATGTCGAGCTTCACGGAGTTTTTGATGAGGTTTAAGGTGTGTTTACTTATCTTGAAGCCGAACTTCTCCGAAAACCTCACGGCCCGGAGCATCCGGGTCGGGTCCTCGACGAAGCTTAAGTTATGGAGCACGCGAATGGTTTTTTCCTTGATGTCCCTCTGGGCGCCGAAAAAGTCGATGAGCTCGCCGAACTTCTTCGGGTTTAAGGCGACGGCAAGGGTGTTTATTATGAAGTCCCGCCTGTAGAGGTCGAGTTTTAAGGAAGACTGCTCCACCGTAGGCAGCGCCCCGGGTTTTTCGTAGTACTCAAGGCGGGCCGTGGCCACATCGACCTTGACCCCGTCAGGGTAGATGAGTACCGCGGTCTTGAACCTCTGGTGGGGCTTTACCTTGAGACCAAGCCTCCCGGCGAGCGACCTGGCGAATACTATACCGTCTCCCCCTTCTATCACTATGTCCATGTCGAGGTTCTCTCTTCTCAAGAGCAGGTCCCTTACGAACCCGCCTACCGCGTAGGCGGTAAAGCCTAGCGTGTCGGCCTGTCTGCCGGCGTCTTTGAGTATCTCGATGGCCCACTCCGGCAGCCTCTCTCTCATGAGCTTGGCGAGCGAGCGGGTCTTTTTTTCAGCCCTGCCGCCCGGTCTCTCCACAAGCTCTTCCTGAAGGAGCTTGATAAGGTCCGTTCTCGTAATGACGCCGGCGACCTTGCCGTCTTTTATTACCGGCAGCAGCCTCTGGCCGTGGCCAACTACCTTTTCGCGGATTATGTCGATGGAGGTGTCGTGCTCCACCCACTCGACCTCGGTCGTCATGCAGTCGCTTACCGGAGAGGGCCCGAGGCCGTGGTATACGGCCTTGTCGACTACCTGCCGGGTGATGACACCGGCCACTTCCCCGTCGGTGACCACTGGAACGGCGTTTATGTTGTAGCGGCGCATCAGCTCCACGGCGTCTTTAAGGAGGGTTTCCGGCTTGATGGTTATCGCCGGAAAAGACATTATGTCGGCGGCGGTAGTCGCAGGCGCTACGATTTTACGGAGCGCCTCCAGAAGTTTTTCCTTGGCCTGTATGAGAGTCAGGTCTTTAATCGTGGCGCTGGCGGCGTGCGCGTGTCCGCCGCCGCCCAAAGCCCGGGCGACCCTGCCGACATCCACGGCCGAGGTGCGGCTTCTGGCAACGAGGTGGACCCTGTCCTCGGAGTCCACGAGCAGAAAGAGGCAATCCATCCCCTCGATGTCTATTATCTTGTGGGCGAGTATCGAGATGTCGCCAACGTATTTTTCTATATACCCCTCGGCCACCACGACATCCGCCCCGCCTATGTCGTAGGTCGTCTCTGAGTGGAGAAAGTCGTTCAAAAGAGAGACCTCCTCGGGCGTAAGCTCCTTTCTTAAAAGGTCGCTTACCTCTTTGAGGTCCGCCCCCTTCGAAAGGAGAAACGCGGCCGCCTCATAGTCGCGTACCGTCGTGGAGGGGAAGGCCAGGGAGCCGGTGTCCTCGTAGATGCCCGCCATGAAGACGGTAGCCTCTTCAGGGGTTATCCGTATCCCTTTTTCTTTTATGATGTGCACAAGGACCGTCGTTGTGGAGCCGTAAGGCTTGATGGCCTCCACGGAACCCCTTATGTCTGCGTCGGTCGAAGGGTGGTGGTCGTAGATATGGATATCGAGGCCTTTTTTCCCGATGATCTCCGAGAAAGGCCCGATCCTCGCTGCGCAACGTATGTCGACAATTATCAGTTTTGTTATTTTGGACAGGTCGATGTCTTTTGCCTTTTCGAACCTGTAGGGAAGCCGTATCAGGTTTTCGATGGCGTCACGCAAGCCCTTCTCTATGGAGCCCGAGAAGACGAGGCGGGCCCTGGGGTAGAGCTTTTTGGCGGCTATCATCGAAGCGTAAGTGTCGAAGTCCGCGCTGGTATGTGAAGTGATGACCTCCATGGAGCGATATTAGCACACTTCGGCGGGAGGTTACAAAGGGTAGATGAGAGGTAAATAAAACCCTGGTTCGTAAAAGTCAGGAGCGAAAAGGCAGTATTTAAAATAAAAAGGCGGGAAGTCTCCTCCCCGCCTTTCAACAGGCATAGCGAGCGAATCACAATTGATGAAGTGCCTTGCTTGAAAATCTTGCTACAGGGTTTCCTTGTAAAATCCTCCACCTCGATCCCCTCGCAATCGATGGGAAGGGAGGTTTAAGGAGATACCCCGCTAGCCAAGCTCCGGGGTGGTTCATTCGGTCTCATCTCTGACGGTCTTAGTTCTTTTTTTCGTCCTTTTTGGGCTCTTCCTTCTTCGGCAGAGGCTGCGAGTGGCACCTGAAGCAGTCCTCAAGCGGGAACGAGACCTTGCTGTGGCACGTGCCGCAGTACTGCCCGGAGATTATCTTCATCATGTCCATGTCCGGGTTGCCGGCTTTCTTCTGGTTGAATATCGTCGGGTGGCAGTTGGAACACTCAAGCTGCATCGTGTGCGCCTTGTGCGGGAAGAGCACGTCGGGCGGGTGCGGCGAGTACTTAACGGCCGGGATCACGATGTCGGTGTCCAGGACCTCGAGCTTTTTCTTCCCGTCAAGGGAGGCCTGGGGCTTGACCTTGCCCTCTTTCATGGCGGCGCCCCAGTCTATCTTGTTGCCGAAGAAGTCCCTGGGCAGGTCTTTGAGCGCGTCCCCTATCTTCTTGTTCTCTTTTACGTCGAGTTTGTAGGAATGGCACCTGTTGCACTCGCTCAAGGCGAAAGACTCGGTCCCGTTGTGGCATTTGCCGCAGTACTTGCCGGCTTCAAGGTCCGCCTGCTTGATGTCGGTCTCGCCGGCCTTCATCTTGAACCCGAGGTCGGGATGGCAGACGTTACAGGTATACTTCGGCCTGTGAGCCCAGTGCGGGAAGACGACCGCCCTTAAGTTCTTGTCAGCCCTGGTGTTCCTCTCTATCAATATCGAGCCGTAGGAGTCCGGGGATTTAACCTTCCTGTAATCGGTCTCCTGCGTGATGTCGCCCTGGGCGAAGATGTCGCCGCCCATGCCCAGCGTCGCGGCCGTTGATAGAACGAGTAAGAAGTAGAACAATCTGTTGCTCAGCACTTTAGACCTCCGTTATTCCTCGCTTTTGTTTCTCGCTTTCAATATCCGACATGGCATGACGCGCACAATCTGTAGTACTCGACCCTCAGCATGTTCTGCTGGTTCGTGCGGTTATGCTGGTCGTGGCAGGTGTAGCATACCAGAGCGCCTTCCCTGGTCAGAGGCAGATTCGCGGGTATATGTATCCTTGGTATAACGCCCACCGGATGTTTCGTTACCGGGTGGTTGCCGACATTGCCCGGATGACACCTGGCGCATGTCGTGACCGGGTCGAATGTCAGGGCCGGCGGCATGCCTTTGTGACAGTATTCGCAGAGTTCCTTCTTGGCGTAATTATGGGGGTACTTGAAGGCCTCTCCCTCCTCCTCGCCCCTGGCCGCCGCAGCGGTCAGGAATACGGCCATGACCGCGATCATGACAAGCTTAAGATTGAAAGGGCAGGAAAAAGACCGTCCGGTTTTTTCCAGGGGATTGACTTGAGGCTCTGTCATCTTCATTCTCTCTTAGGGTTGATACCCCGTATCGCTTACGAATATTTGGATCAGATGTCCTTAAGATACCCCGCTAGCAAGGCTCGCGGGGTGGTTCATAGCCGTGTCCCCCTGTTGGGCCCGGCCGGTTTTACGGTTCACCCGCGCCCCTAATTGACGCAGGAGGCGATGGTGTTACAGTTATAGTTGGCGATGTTGCCGATAAAGTTCGTGAAGTTGTAGCTGCACACCTTGTCGGTAGCTGGGGTTACGACCCTGAAGTTCATCTGCGCGCCGGCCAATGTCGTGGCTCTCTTGTGGGACTCCACGCACGCCCCGTTCATCATCCTGTAGCCGAGCGGGTCTGACCCGATAAGCGTGCCGGCGGCCGCGTTGGAGCCGTGGGCGCCCTTTATCGTGTTGGACGTGGCGTCGTGGCTGCCGCCGTGGCACGACAGGCATAGGATGCCGAACTTATTGCTGTTGTTGCCGGTGGAAATCCCCGCGGTGTAAAACGGAGAGGCAAGGCCGAGCCCGTCCACCGGGTGCGTGACCCTGGAGTAGTTGGCGTTGGGGCCCAGGTAGCCCTCGTCCCCGTAAACGTCTCTTCTGTGGCAGTTGTAGCAGAAGGTCTTCGTGCTGCCCACGCCGGTCTCGTTGCCCTTGAGTATCCACTTGTTGTTCGAGCCGTGCGCGCCTGAGGGGTCCGTGGCGGTGCTCGATCCGTGGCAGTCCGAGCACGTGACGGTGCTGTCGTGCGTCATGTTGTAGTACCCGGTGCGCACCCCGATGCCGGGGAAGTCCAGGTACCTGAAGGTGTTGGTAAGGCCCAGGCTGTTCAACGGCCAGTTGGGGTTCGCCGTGACGAACGGGGCGTTCTTGCCGGCCGAGAAGACCGGATGCACGCTCATGTTGTTTATGTTGAAGTCCGCCGTCGGGTCGGACTGATACACCAGAGTGCCGTCTGCGTTGCCGGAGGGGACTGTCGGAGGGATCAGCCCGTAGGCGTAGTAGGAATGGCATTTTATGCACATGTAGCCTTCGAGGTTGTCCGTGCCCGGCGTCAAGGAGACGAAGTCCACAACGGTGTAAACGGCCGCGGCGGTCCCGGCCGCTGCCCACGGGGTGGGTTTCACCCCCCAGCCGCCCAGACCGTTGGCCCCGATGATGTTCCCGTTTACGCCGCCTAAGGCGTGGCTTCCCGCCTTGGCGCCGTGCCCGTTATGGCAGTCCGCACACTCGGCGTGGCGGTTGGCGCCGAGGTTTGCGGCGGTCTCCCTCACGGGGTCTCCGGGGAGCACCCTTGAGGGGATGTGCGCTCCGTAGACGCCCTTTACGTCGTGTCTGTAGAGGTAGCTGAACGCCGGCTCGACGTTCTTGGCCGCGACGTTGCCGTTATGGCAGTTGAGGCATGTCCATTCCTCGTCGGTAACCAGTCCGGTTAGCGGGTTTGTGCCCTTCAATAGCTCTTTGCCGGCCGTCCCGCCGTGCGATTTGTGGCAGGACAAGCAGCTCTGAAGCGCTGTGTTGTCGTCGGTAAACCCGGCAAGGCCCATGTCTTCGGACCACGGGTTCACGCCAAGGCCGTTCCATGTGGCGGTCGATGTCTTATGGACCGAAGGCATGGTGGTCCAGTACCGTTTGTCGTGGCAGGCGCTGCACAGGGTCCCGTTCTCCAGGGTCGCCACCATGAACTTCGGGAAGGCGGTGCCGTGCGGGTCGTGGCAGCTGGTGCACTGGACCCTGCCGGCGCTGTCAAGCTTTACTTCCGGAGGGAAGGCGGTGGACGCCTTTATCTCCGGGTTCGATGGATATGAAAGGCTGTAGGAGAAAGATATCGGGTGGTCGTCCCTGAGGTCCGTCCCGATATACGAGGTCGATGTGGCGGCTATGGTCCCGCCGGCTGTTACCCCTGGGCCGGCGACGTTCACCGTGATCCCCTGGTCGGCGCCGGGGCCGTTTAAAAGAGAGCCTATCGCAATGGTGCCGTCGTGGCAGGCCAGGCAAAGCTTCGAGGAGCCCGTGGGCTGGCCGAGTATGGGCGCGTTCGGGCTCAGAGTGGCCGCCAGCGTCTGGCTGGCGTAGACATTGTATGTCGACCCAGTGTCAGTCTTGTTCCACAGCGGGGTTGAGGGCCTTGAGTTGTGAGGGGTGTGGCAGAAGACGCATATCTCGGAGGTGTCCTGGGTCTTTACCGCCGCCGTGGAAAGGCTGCCGAAGTTATGTTTGGTGCCGGCTACCGTCGCCCATGACGGGGCTGAAGAGACGCCCAGGTAGGCCGCGGCGAGCCCCAGGGCCGAGACCCCGGCCAGAAGACCTTTTGCGCCCAGGGACCGCAAAGAGAACGGAGACCTGAGAAGGGATTTAAATTCAAAAACTTTTTTCGGTCCTGTTTTTTTCATTTAGTACCTTCCCCTGAGGCCGGTAGTGTTGATACCCATGCGCGTTATCGTCAAACCCCGGTTAGCCGTTGCCGAGGAACTCGAATACCTGGATACGTTTGTTGTAAGAGTCCGATACGTAGATCTTGTCCCCGTTGTCGATAAATATCCCGGCAGGGAGCCAGAAGGAGCCAATCTCTCTGCCTATGGTGCCGAAGTTGAGGAGGAAGTTGCCGTTGCGGTCGAATATCTGGACCGTGTCGAAGAGGGCGTCGGCGACGTATATGTGGCCTTCCCTGTCAACCGCGACCCCCTTGGGCCTGCCGAAGTCCCCGCTCCCGTCCCCGTGTCTGCCGAACTTGGACACGAACCTGCCTTCCCTGTCGAATATCTGGATCCTGTAGTTCATCGAGTCGTTGACATATACTTCGCCGTTCTTGTCGATGAATATGTCTACCGGGTAGTTGAACTCCCCGGGCTTGTCTCCGCGTTTGCCGATAGTGGCCACGGGGTTGCCCTTAAAGTCGAAGACCCTTACCTCGTGCGCCCCGGTGTCGGCCACATAGATGGTCCTGTCGGTTTTGTTCACGGCTATGCCCGTGGGCCTCGCAAGCCCCGTTATCGCGTTGAGGAACTTGCCTTTCCTGTCGTACGCGAAGACCTTGCCGGCAGTGGAATCGGTCACGTAGATGTTGTCGTCGGCATCCACGGCCGCGGCTATCGGCGCGTCCAGGGCAAAGTTCCCGGCCTCCTCGATGTATGAGTATTCGTGCTTCTTCTGGTCGAATATGTGGACCCTTTTAAGCGGGGTGTCCACGGCGATTATCCTGCCGGTCGAATCCACGGTGACTCCGTAGGGCTTTATCATCTCGTCGTTCCTGGAGCCGGCGATCAACTCGAATAGCTTCGTGAAAAACCCCTTGGTCGCGCCGATGTCCTGCGGCTTCTCTATCGCTCTTACGTAGGAGATGCGCGCCGGTTCCGGAGGGGAGGGCCAGATAAGGGGTTTGCTCGATCGTTGCGGCAGGTCTTCTTTTATCTCGGCGGAGCCGCATCCGGTGGCTACAGCCAGACAGAAGGCGATTAAAAGGACCCCCAGCGCCGGGGCTCCCTTTGCCCGCGACGCGCCTTGCGGGTTGGAGCATATTTCGGGGTTCTGTATTCTCATCGGACTCCCTTTTACTACTTTCTGTGGCAATACTGGCAGATATCAAGGCCCGCTGAACGGAGCCTCTGGGTGTAGTCCCCGCCGTAATCGGCCCTGCCGAGCAATAATCCCCTCTCGTGCGGATTGTGGCAGGTGGAGCAGAAGATCTTGCCGCTCTTGGGGTCGAGGGGCAGTATCGTCGGGGTCTCCTTGAGTGAAAGCCTCATGCTGAGCTGTACTGGCTTCGATGGGACCACAAGGTGGTTCGGGGCCACAAAACCGCTCATCGTGGCGCTCACCCCGCCTTCGCCGGCCGGATGGGGCTTCACGTCATGGCACCTGCGGCAGATCTGGTTCAGGTCGTCCGGGAAGTGGAGCTGGACGTCCTTTATCGATTTTTCCTTCATTACATCCGGGGTGTTCTGGTGGCATATCGTGCAGGTCCCCCAGAGTATCTCCCCCTCGTCGTTTATCTGCTCGTGAGGGTTTATGACCGTCCTTAACGCCTGTTCCCTCGGGTATGGAGGTTTTTTTTCCACCGCCGGTGGCGCCGGTTTGTCCGCCGCGGCC
Source organism: Deltaproteobacteria bacterium (assembly GCA_016219115.1). Lineage (GTDB taxonomy): Bacteria > Desulfobacterota > GWC2-55-46 > GWC2-55-46 > GWC2-55-46 > JACRCH01. The sequence continues at coordinate 12,783 of JACRCH010000014.1, read as the reverse complement.
GCCGGGAGCGCGTAAAGTATGAAAAAACCCGATAGAATGACTGGTCCCAGAAGCTTTAATACTCTCTTTGACATGCCGGTTACCTTTTTGCTTTTTTTTGCGATTGATAGGATGGTCGCCCGCTGCCGCCTACCTGGAAGGCGCGAAGGCGTAGATGCTTCCGTCCTCGGAGCCAATAAAAACGGTGTTGTCCGCGACCGCCGGCGATGAGTGCACCCCGCCCTTGGTGGCGTAGCTCCATGTCTGGACGCCGGTTTCGGCGTCCAGAGCGTAAAGATGCCCGTCCTCGCAGCCCACGAGTATTATCCCGTTGCCTGATACCACCGGGGTGGAGTTCAGCTCGGAGGGGAATTTATAGGCCTTCTTCTCGGAGCCGTTCTTTTTGTCGTAGATCCTTAAATATCCGCTCTTGAACCCCACATAGAGGTTGTCACCGAAGACTGCGGGGGTGGCGTAGACGATGTCGTTGCCGAGGTTCTTTCTCCAGGCGAACTTGCCGGTCTTGGCGTCAAGGGCGTATATGGTCCTGTCATAGGAGGCTATGTAGACCCTGCCGCCCTCAATCGTTGGCGAGGAATATATCGCCGAGCCGGTCCTCTTCCACCAGTTCCTCCCGCCGCTTTTAGCCGAAAACGAATATATGGCGCCGTTTTTGCCGGCTATGTATACAGAGCCGTCCGAGTAGGCGGGAGAGGAGTATATGCCGCTGTAGAGTTCGTAGTCAGGCAGTTTCATCCTCCAGACCCTCTTGCCGGTCTCTATGTTTACGGCGTAAAAATAGAGGTCCATCGAGGCCGCGTAGACATTGCCTTCGGCCACGACCGGAGACGTCATCACCCCTCCGTCGGTATCGTGCTTCCACAGGAGTTTCCCGCTCTCGGCGTCCAGGGCGTAGATATTGCTGTCCTTGGAGCCGAAGAAGACCTTGTTGCCGGATACGGCGGGGGTGGAGAGTATCTCGCCCTCGGTAGCGTAGCTCCAGAGGACTTTGCCGGTGGAGGCGTCCAGGGCGTAGAGCTTTTTATCGTAGGAGCCGATAAAGACCTTGTTGCCGGATACCACCGGCGAGGAGTATATCGGGCCTTTGGTCGGGGTCTTCCATTTAAGCGCGTACGGCGGGACCGGCGCCTTCTCGGCGAATGAGGAGTGGGTCTGGGTATTAAGGAACATCGGCCAGTCGCCGGCCATGGCCTCCGGCGCGCAAAACACGCTCAGGGCCGCGCCCAGCGCCAAAAAAAGGACGGTCTTTCTTTTTCTTAATGGTCTTTTCTCAAGCTGCATAGTTCCTACCGTTCGTCGGTTTATTTTTAACGGTGCGCGCCCCGCCGGGTTTACGGCCCGGAGAGGGTACTTTACTTTAGACCTTGAACCGTATGAGCCCGAGGTTCATCTTTTCCCTTGCGGCGGTTATCCCCTGCAGCGCTTCTTTTATTTCGGCCCTCGAAGGGAGCGGCCTGCCGGCGGCGGGTCCGAGCCTGTTAAAACAGCCTTCGAGCTCCGCAGCCGAGTCTTGCAAGGAGGAGAACGAGGCCCCCAGGGAATCCGACATCCTGTTGAAGCCCTCAGGCAGCGCCGTAGGCAGATCGGATGAGAGCCTGCCGGTGAAGTCCCCTCCGGCCGTCGCCCTGACTGCGTCCTTGAAAGTCAGAAGCGGCAGCTCTATCCTGCGCGTCAGGAGATACCCGATTATCGCGGAAACTATCAGGATAGACGGTATTGTGACCGCGCCGAGCTTTAAGATGATAGGGACGGCGATATCGGAAGTCGTCCGTATCTTCAGGTGAATTTTATATAACTCCCCGGTAAGTTCCCTGTCAATTAAAAAATATACCACGAGCAGGTTGAAGACGAAGCCAAGAAAGACCGCCGAGGAAAACCCGATGATGAATTTCGTCTGCAGTCCTTTGTTTATCAGGTAGGTGCGTCTTGCGTAATTTCTGATAGTGTTGATCATAGGCCCTCTAAAACTAACACATCCGGTCGGGAAATTCAACCCGCGGCTATTTTAATACATTGATATTAAAAAGCTATTAAAGTGTTATTAAATCACAAAATTCCATGTAGCTTGCTACATGGTTTCATTATAAAACCCTCCCCCTTGATGGGGGAGGGTAGGGTGGGGGTGAAAAAATGTTTCCACCCTCCCCTCAATCCCCTCCCATCAAGGGAGGGGAGGCTTAAGGAGATACCCCGGAGCTTGCTCCGGGGTGGTTCATTTTTCGCCGTTTTTACGGACCTCAAGACCCCTTTTTTTCAGCCCCGGCGTCCGGTCCGCGGCCGAGGCATAAAACCCCCTGGAGACCCCGATGAACCACCCCGCTAGCCTTGCTAGCGGGGTATCCCGAAGGGATATCTGTTTTTATATACGCGGCAAGCCGCGCTTAATTCACCCAAAGGAAATATTAAAACCCTATTTGACATGGCACGCCAGACACAGTGCGCTCCGTTCGTTGCTCATCACAAGCTCGTTATGCTGCTTTGAGTACGGGTTGTGGCAGGAACCGCAGCCGACCTGTCCTCCGAAGAGCTTTATTTCTTTTGGCAGGTCTTCGACATTCCTGTAGGCCCCGTGATACTGCCTTTTCGCCTCCAGGTAAGAGACCCCTATCGGGTGGCTTACTCCGAGGCTGGAGCTGTTGTGGAAGAGACCGGCGAAGTCGGCGGGTCTTTCCACGAGAGAATCAGTGGAGAAGGTGGCGTCGTGACACTGCATGCACCTCAATGAAAGCTCATCGAGGACCCGCTCGGTCTCCAGGGGCATGAACCTGCTCACGTTTTTGGCGCTGCTCACATGCGCCGTGCCGAGAGCGACATTGTGGAGTTTACCGGCGAGGTCGCTGTGGCACATGGAGCAGAACCCCTCGCCCACGGCTTTGACCCTCATATGAGAATTCCCGAACCCGTCTTTGTGGATCGGATGGCACGTGGCGCATGTTATATGTCCCTTCCAGTCAAGCGGGAAATTAGACGGCACTTCCATGGAAGGGCTCATGTCAACGGGGTGGGAGAGCTCCTGGACCCCTTTGTGGCACGACTTGCACATGTTGGTCACGTCCTTGGTGAAGATGCGCGGCGTCTCGCCGGGCATGGGCACCGTCAGGTGGCAGTCAAGGCACTTGCCCTCGAAGTCATGGTAGCTTGCCCACCGGGAATGAACCAACCCCGCGGCTATAGCTATGACTATTATTATAATGGATAGGGAGATATATGTCTTTTTCACTATTCGTCTGTCTTATGGGTCTTACAGCCCCGGGGGTAATACCCGTGTTTTTAATCACAAAATTCCCTCCTAGCTTGCTAGCAGGGTTTCCTTACAAAAACCCTCCCCCTCGATAGAGGAGGGAAGGGTGGGGGTGAAAACAGGTTTTCAACCTCCCCGCTTCCCGTTGCATCGGAAGAGCGCAACGGGAGCCCAGCCCTCGCATCAAGGGAGGGCTGGGCTTAAGGAGAAACCCCGCTAGCAAGGCTAGCGAGGTGGTTCATGGCTGCCTGTTTTGGTCTTGGCATAGCTATCGATGGATACCCCGCGCTTTTGCCGGCGGGGAGGTCTCATCGTCTCAGGCAGACGCCCCGGGTCCTGCTCTTTAATGGACTGGCGCGCACTCGTCTGAACACTATCCGGTCTTTATCCCGGAGTTGATGCCTTTGACCTCATCTATGGCGGACTTGAGGGCCAAAAGCGCCTCCTTAAGCTCTCCTTCGCCGCATCCGCCGTCCTTAAGAAGTTCTTCTATCCTCTCTTCGCACCTCTGTACCCTTAAGAGGGCTTCGCCGTATCCCCTCACCGTATGGTTCAGCGACCTGACCATGGCGTTGATCTCGTCGGCGAGCACGAAGAGCTGGTCAGTTCTTCTGAACCTGGTGTTCACGGTCAGGTCCCCGCTCCCGATGAGTTCGAGGTTTTTCTCAAGCCTGTATATGGGTCCGGCTATCTTGTGGGAGTAGAGTACCGATATGACGGCGATCGCCGTGGTTATGACGACGAGGATGAATATGGAGTAGAACGAGGCGAAGATGAGAGGAAAGATCCGAATCTTCAAGTCGTTGATGAGGTAGATCGCGCGCCCGTAGGAGTCGCCCAGGTCCTTTGAGGTGGCATAATAAAGAAATAGCGTCACGGCGAGCATGCCGGCGGCCGTCAAAAGGCAGAGCCTCAGGCCGAAGTTTAATTTGAAAGTTTTTTCTACGAGATTTTTCATAGGTTCAGTAACTCTCATATCGGTTCGTAACCGGTCTTACTTGAGGCGGAGCAAGGACGAAATCGCGAAAAATACAGTTTTTTTAGCGGTCTTCAAGATGGGTTCCGACAACCTGCCGGTTTGTATGAACCACCCCGCTAGCCTTGCCAGCGGGGTACCCAAAGGGAGGTCTGTTTTTATATACGCGGCAAGCCGCGCTTAATTCAACCCGAAGGAAATATTAAAAATGTTCCGGATAAGCTGTTCATGATGGGGGCCGTAAAGGCGGCCCTGATGGCCGCGCTGAAGTATCGGTATGACTGTGCCGGTGACGGCGGTCAGGTGTGTTGTCGACGGCGGTCTTGACGGAGGACTTGCTGGCCGGAATGAATTGAGTATATATTAAAAAGAAAGATTTGTCCAAGCCGCGAGGTCAAATAATATCGCTTCCCCGGCGATTTGCCTTGAAAAAATGAGCAATTATCAATATAATACGATGCTTGTCTGGCGGATGGCAAATAGATCCGCGCAAGTCTTGTTCTTTTGGCGTTTTGAAGCAGCCGGGGTTACGACCCGGCAGGGTCGTCTTTCCGGCTTAAAGGTTACCGGGGAGATTACCGTAATAAGGTATTGGCGGTTTATAGACATGCGGCGAAACTAAACGCCGCGGACGCACACATACGCGAGAGAGGAGAGTTTTATGGGAAACGATACGTTTTTGAAGGCGTGCAGGAGACAGCCTGCGGAGTACACGCCGGTGTGGCTCATGCGCCAGGCGGGCCGTTACATGAAGGAATACATGGCGATAAGGGAAAAACACTCCTTTCTCGAGATGTGCAGGAACCCGGAGCTGGCGTGCGAGGTGACTCTGCAGCCGATAAGGGCGTTTGACCTCGACGCGGCGATCATATTCGCCGACATACTCCTGCCGCTTGAAGGCATGGGGATAGACCTCGAGTTCGCCAAGAACGAGGGGCCGGTCATCAGTAACCCCGTAAGGACGAGAAAAGACATAGACGCGGTCAGGGTCATAAACCCGGCCGAGGATGTGCCGTACCTCATCAAGGCCATCCAGATGGTCAGAAAAGAGCTTAACGGCAAGGTGCCCTTAATCGGTTTTTCCGGCGCGCCGTTCACGCTGGCCAGCTACATCATAGAGGGCGAGGGCTCCAGGAACTACGTCCACACCAAAAAGCTCATGTACGAGGACCCCGAATCATGGAAGGTCCTGATGGACAAGATCGCCGATGTCGTCATAGTGTATCTTGAGGCTCAGGCCGACGCCGGAGCCCAGGTTCTCCAGCTCTTCGACAGCTGGGTCGGCTGCCTCGGCCCTGACGACTTCAAGAAGTTCGCCCTCCCGTACACCAAAAAGGTCATAGACGCGGTCAAGAAAAAAGGCGTACCGATCATAAACTTCGGGACCAATACCGGCACGTATCTGGACCTCGTAAGACAGGGCGGCGGCGATGTGATAGGCGTGGACTGGAGGGTAAGGCTCGATGACGCGTGGAAGACGATAGGCTACGAGCACGCCATACAGGGCAACCTCGACCCCGTCGTGCTATTCGGCCCCGTCAAGGAGATAAGAAGAAGGGTCAAGGAGATAATCGACATGGCGGGCGGCCACGCGGGGCACATATTCAACCTCGGCCACGGCATAGTGCTCGGCACGCCGGTCGATAACGTCAGGGCCGTCGTGGACAGCGTGCACGAGTTCAGCGGGAAGTAGGCGCGCCCTTTTTCCGCGGCGGGGCCGGGCTTCAGACCCGGGGTTTAACACCCCGGCTCTGAAGCCCTTTAAAAACGAACCATCTCCGGAGCAAGCTCCGGTGTATCTAAAAACAACCGGTTTTATTGTGAAGGATGTCTTTCGTATTGTTTTAACAAAACACCAGGGGCATTGCGCAGACGAGCATAAAGGAAAGCGAGCAAGCAAGCCTCTGTATTTATTGCGCACGAGCTTGACAGCGAGCGGAGCAATAGCCCCGAGGCGCGCGGCAGCGCGCAAAAAGGCCTTTTGAGAGAGAATGAACCCTCCCTGGGCTTAAAACCCCAGGGTTTTCAGAACGTTAAAAATATAAACTTACCATAGAGGATGCCCATGAGTTCCAAACCTGAAAAAGCGGTACTGCTGCTCGCCTTCGGCGGGGCGGAGTCCGAGGCAGACATAGAGCCGTTCATAAAAAACGTACTTAAGGGCCGTCCGGTCACCCCTGAGCTGGTCGAGAAGGCGAAGGAGCGCTACAGGCTTATAGGCGGCGGCTCTCCCCTGTTGAAGATCACGATGGCGCAGGCCGGGGCCGTGGAGGAGATACTTAACAGGGACCCCGAAGCCAGGTTCACCTACAAGTCCTATGTCGGCATGCGCTACTGGAAGCCGTTCATAAAGGACGCCCTGGCGGATATCAAGAAAGACGGTATAGGCTCGGCTGTGGCCGTCATCATGGCCCCGTTCATCTCGCGGGTGGCCACGGGGGGCTACGATTCGGATATAAACGATGCTGTAAAGGAGCTCGGCGGAGCGCCCGATGTCGGCTTTACGAAGCCCTTCCACATAAATTTGAGGTTCATAGACCTCCTGGCGGAGAGGATAAACGAGCAGCTCGGCTCGTTTGCCGACAGGAAAGAGGCCCTTGTCGTCTTCAGCAACCACAGCCTGCCCTTGAGCGCGCTTGAGGGAGACCCATACGAGATGATGATACACCAGACCGTCGGCGAGGTCCTTAAGAAAGCCGGCAGGTTCGACTACAAGGTCGCTTTCCAGTCGGCCGGTTCCGGGTCCAGACAGTGGCTCGAGCCCAGGACCGAAGACGTCATAATCGAGGCTAAGAAGATGGGAAAGAAGGGCGTGGTGCTCGTGCCGCTGGGGTTCGTGGCCGACCACGTGGAAACGCTCTACGACATAGACATCCTCTTCAAGACCACCGCCGCTTCCCTCGGGCTTATTTTCAAGAGGTGCCCCTCCATCAACACGGCTCCGAAGTTCATGGAGCTTCTGGCGGACCTCGTAAAGAAGCATACCGAAAGGCTCTGATGAAAAGGGTAGTCATCATAGGGGGCGGGATAGCGGGGCTTGCCGCGGCCTACAGCCTGCGGGAACACCGGAAGCCCTCCGACAACGACTTCGAGATAGTCCTTATCGAGAAGAAAGCAACGCTCGGCGGCAACATCAGGACCGAGAAGGAAAAAGGTTTCCTTATAGAGGGCGGCCCCGACTGTTTTCTCTCCGAGAAGCCCTGGGCCATGGAGCTTTGTAAAAGGATCGGCCTCGAAGGGGACCTTTTAAACACCAACGAGGCCGACAGGAAGACCTTTGTGCTCTCGGGAGGGAAGCTTCACGAGCTGCCCGAGGGCGTCATCCTCATGATACCCACCAGGATAATGCCTCTCGCAACGAGCTCCCTCATCTCGATACCCGGCAAAATAAGGATGGCCATGGAGATGTTCATCCCCAAAAAGAAGGACAGGGAGGATGAAACGCTCGGCAGCTTCGTAAGAAGGAGGCTCGGTCAAGAGACGCTCGATAAAATAGCCGAGCCGCTTGTGGCCGGCGTCCATGCCGGAGACCCTGAGACGATGTCCGTGAGGGCGAGTTTCCCGAAGTTCGTACAGCTTGAAGAGGAGCACGGCTCCCTCATAAAGGGGATGCTCAAGAGGATGGAGCTGATGAAAAAGACCCGCAAGGCTCCGGCTCCTGGCACGCCGCCCAGGAAGAAGGTCACGATGTTTCTGACCCTCAAGGGCGGTTTGAGCGATCTTGTAAACACCCTCACCGTGCGTATCGAAGGCTTCGGGAACACCCGGATAAGAAAAGGCCTCGCGATAAAAAGCGTCCATAAGAATGGGACCGGCTACGAGCTTGCCTTCGAGGGCGGCGAGCCCCCGCTCCATGCCGACGCGGTGGTGGTGGCGGCGCCGGCCTATGCGGCCTCTTCGTTATTGTCGGGCCTGGACAAGGCCCTCTCGGAAAAGCTTCTGACGATACCGTACGTCTCTACGGCGACGGTGTCGATAGCCTTCAGGAAAAAGGATGTCAGGCACCCCTTGAACGGCTTCGGCTTCGTCGTGCCCAGGACCGAGAACAGAAAGATAATGGCCGCCACCTGGACATCGGTCAAGTTCAGCTACAGGGCCCCGGAGGACTCCGTCCTTATAAGGTGCTTTGTCGGCGGGGCGAAGAACATGGAACTTGTGTCGCTTAACGACGAGGAGATGATAAAGATGGTCAGAGACGAGCTTCGCGATATCATGGGCATAGACGCCGAGCCGGTTTTGGCGAGGGTGTTCAGGTGGGTAAACTCGATGCCCCAGTATACCGTCGGGCACGAGGAGAGGATCGCGGCGATAGAGGAGATGGTCTCCAGGCATCACGGACTCTATGTCACCGGCAGCGCCTATCACGGCATAGGCATAAGCGACAGCGTCAGAAACGGCGAAGTCATAGCGAAAAAGATACTCCATCAGCTCTCTGACTGAAGCACTGCCCCGAAGCCCCCTCCCCGAAGATCCTTAAGTTTTTTGCGGGCTTTCTTTGTTTAAGGGCAAATCGGCCCCTATTTGACACTGTCCTCGCTCAACTCTTTGAACGGGTGGACTCAGCGGTCCCGCCGCTCCATAAGCGGGTCAAGGCGGCCTGTAAAAATGACAATCACCTTACCGTGAAGGGGTGCTTACGCTGGCGGAAAAGATACGGAAGAATGTCGAGGCGTTTGAATGGGTGTGCCAGCCGCAATCCCGTCGCTTTAGCGGCGGGTCAAGGCTGGCAAATAAAAATGACCTTCCATACCATACCATCAAAATTCTCCGTCATTTATGGCGGAGAATTTTAATTAGCAGGTCTGGCGGCAGGAAGGTCACGGCAAGCATCTGGATCTGGTTCTTCCCGTTCGAGGGTGTCAAGGACCTCGAAGCCCTGGTATGGTCTGCCGATGAGAACCTCTATATGGATGGCAAAGAAGAACGGGAAGAACATGGTGATGGCCAACGCCAAATGGCCCGATGACATGAGGGCCATAGGCTTTGGGTGGCCCCGGCTGAGCCAGGGCGGCCTTTGAACGGTCCGCATCCGTAGTCTGACATTGAAGCGCCTGGGTTTAAGCCCCGGCGCTTTAATGTCACGACCGGGGAAAAAACGGCGCGGCCCCTGACTACGCGGTCATGGGCCGCGCCGGACGCCGTCCTTAGAGGTTGTACTCGATCTCGACATGTACCACCTCGCCGGTCTCCGTGTTGTTCACGATAACAACGTCCTTTTTCGCTTCGTTGAAGGCTGAAAGGTTCTCAAGCTCCGCGAGCGTATTCAACTCCTTTAAGGCGTTGCCGGAGCTGTCACAGCTTGCTATACTCCTGTAGCAGATCGTCATGGTGGTGTCCTTTGTGATTTTGAAGGGCACATCCCAGTAGGCCGGCCCGGAAGGGCCCGGCACTGAGAGTTTTACCATTAGAGTGCCGTCGGGATTGACTGAAGTAAGGGCGCCTGCGTAGTAGACGGCCTGTTCCTCATCGATGGACATCTCGTTCTGCGTTGGTACGCCCTCTTCATAGGCCTTAAGACCCATGTAGGTCGAATCCTCTTTGGCTGTTACGCCCAACGCCTCCTCCGGTATGCTTGCCTTGTCGCGCTGCGAGGGTACGCCGAGCGCATAATCGTAAAGACCCATGTACGGGTCAGTGTTGAGTATAGTTACCGTGCCGTTCTTCCCGTTATGAGAGAGAACGCCTTTTGAGTATCCTTCAAGGCCCATTGGTTGGACCGCGGCCTGCGAGGTCGAAACCATGAGCGCAAAGGCTACAAGCACCGAACCTATTAATAATGAAAGTTTCATCTCAAACACCTCCTTGAATTTGAAGCCTCATCAAGGTTGGGTTTTTTAACGGCCTGAACCTTCCTTAAAACATCTTTTCATACTAAGATTATACCTCAAAACAGGGTGCGGCGTGTGAGGTGAAGAGGCTCATTTTTTCATAACGCATTGAAAAGTCTGATATATTCTTGCCTGCCAATCCGGGTACCCAGGTAGGGCCGTCACCGGGAGAGGAGCTGGAATACTGAATAGATTGAGGGGGTTAACAAACCGCTCTTCCGCTGCGTTTAATTCACCGAAGCCAGGATGGCGAGCAGTTTTGCTCGATTAACGCGCCAATGGATGCCTTCGAGCTTGGTGCGGGGAGGTATCAGCGCTTTTTGGCGACGGTAAGCATATCTATGAACTTATCTGAATCGGGCACCGGGGTCTTTCTCCAGCTTATCGTGACCTCCTTATCTTCAAGCGTCGAGATACGCGTGCCGAGCCTCTCGGTCTCCTTGAAGTCGCCCGTCAGAATATCTTTGAACTCAGGCGCAGTCCCCGGCTTTCCGAACCAGTGTATGCCGTAAGAGACGATGCGGTCGTCCTTGCCGAACTGCGCGTCAATGGAGTACCCCTTCTCTTGCCACATCGCGTAGTATTTAGGAAGGCCGGCGTCTTTGGGGCCTGGGACCTCTTTCTTCTCATTGGGCTTGCCGAGGACCCGCTCTGCGTCTTTGAGCGTCATGCCGGTCTTAAGGCCTTTCGAATACTGGTCGATCTTTTGAATGGTCTGGGCGACCGCGCCGCTTTCCGCGGCCCGGGCGCCATTAAAACCGAAGAGTATGCAGAGCGCCGCGAAGGCGGCGGTTGTAAAACAGCGGAAGTGGAAGGGTCTATTATGCATTCGTCCTCTCCTTAAAAAAACGCCCCGGCGGCCTTCGAGAGGCCGTATCGGGGCGTTTTGACAGTTATGCGGCTGAAGACCGATTATCCTTTTATCTTTCTCTTGTAGTAGCCGAGCCCTAACAGCCCTGAGCCGAGTAAAAGCAGGGTCCCGGGCTCGGGGACTGATGTTCCGGGGGGTGGGTTAAACCCGCCGCCGCCTATGGCAGAGATTTTTACAATGGCATTGCCTCCGCTACTGGTGCCGTTATCCCAATGGATTGTGCCCCACTGGCTTACATAAAATGACCCGTCAGGGCCGACGGAGGCAAGATCCCCGTATGTTCCGCCCGAGGCGAAGATGCTCTCGGTGACAGCGCCCGTATAGCCGGCGCCCGCGAAATTCAGCCTGGTGATGGTGCCGTCAGTATTGCTAGCAAAAGCTGCGCCCGCGCCGAAAGCCATACCATCGGGTCCGTGTGAAACGGCCACATTATTTATCAGCGTGCCCGTGCTTGATATGACCCTTATGCGAGTGCTGCCGAGGTCCGCGAGGAATATCTCGCCGGTGGGTGAAACAGTTATGCCGTCTATGAACGACCCGGCGGTATATATCTTCGTATCCGTGCCGGTGGTCGGGTTCAGTACCCAGATGTTGTTGGTGTCACTATGGACGATCCTGCCGTCCGGCAGGGTACCGATCCCATAGTAGCCGCCTGCTGAACCTGCGTAGGTTGTGGCTGTCCAGGTGTTAAGGTCGATCTTCGCCACGCCGTTTGATGTATTGGCGTACGCGAAGCCGTCCAGCCCGGTCGTCATGCCGTATCCCGCTGCGAGGCCGGAGGAGATAACATGTGATGTGGCTGTGTGAACAGCCGTTCCGTTGACGGTCGCGGCGGGCGCCGCGCTGTACTCATAAAGAGTGTTACCGCCGCGCAGCACAAGGTTGCCGCCTTTCCAGGTATAGCCGGGGCCCCACCCTGTGGGTATAGACCCTGTGTAGATCTCCTGAGTGTAACCGGGGTCGAGGTAACTGAACTGCACCGCCATCGCCGGACTCGATACGGCAGTCAGGGCGGCAAGGGCTGAGAAGATCAATAGCCCTTTAAACCATCTTCTTTTCATAAATCGTTCCTCCTTGTGTTTTTAAATTTTTTGTTTTTTTCAGGTTGTAGTGTAGATTTATATACGCAACTATTGTGCCAAAAGTATCATATTGATTTATAAGGGTTTTTATTTGATGGTTCTAATGGAGTGTAAATTTTTTTTACAACGGAATCAGCGGGGTTTTTTAAAACATCAGATATTTCAGAAGGTTATCCTGGAAAGGCGCTGTTCATTATTTTTACAGTAGAGTTGACCGACTTTACAGGAAGACGGCGTCTGGATGAGCAGGTGATGAAGAATACCTGGTCGGTTCTTAAACTCAAAGCAGTTCAAAGATGAATGGGTGTGCCACTCCGCAATCCCGTCGCTTTAGCGGCGGGTCAAGGCTGGCAAATACAAATGATCTTCCATACCATCAAAATTCTCCGTCATTTATGGCGGAGAATTTTAATATGTACAGGACGGAGGGTCCAACGGTAATGGAGGACGGAAGTGCGCAGCAAGATAAAACTACCCGGTGATCAGGTGTCTTTGTCAGTAAAAAAACAAGGGGTCGCCTTGATGGCCGACCCCTTGTCAAATTACGGATATTGGTGCCGAAGGGGGACTCTGAGGGCTCCGCTCGATGCTCCCGCATCTTCGCTCTGCCCCGCGCGCTTTTGCTTCCGGCCTTTCTCCCGAAAGGCCTCTTCCTCGTTCCGCTCGGCGTGAAGGCGTCGTTCGAGTCCCGTTTCCATCACCTGAAAATAAAAAAGGCCAGCCAAATACATGGCTGACCTCTTTATTTTCAATTGGTGCCGAAGGGGGGACTCTGAGGGCTCCGC